>JBBQVN010000190.1:0-6292 GCA_038211475.1 Terriglobales bacterium
GCTAGAGTTGGGATGGCCTGCGGAAGGACGTCGCCGAAGTCGGGATTCTGCGTGCGGCTGCGGTAGCGGGTAAACCAGGTTGTGTCCACGGTGAGCTTAGTCAGGTTGGTAAGACGGCCAATCTGCTGGGCGCCGGTGGCCTTGCTGCTCGGCAGATTGCGGAAGCTGTCGAGGTTGACTGATGCTGCCCCTTTTGAAACCAGATACGCGTTGATGAATACCTCGTGCGATAACTCATCTTCGGTATTGTCATGAATGTACTGATCCATATCTCCATCGAGCACTCCAAGGGCCGCGGTGTAGGCCGGGCTTCCACTCCCTCCCGGAACTTCGCTGTCTTGTATCCCGCCCAGTTCGTTGTATTGCTGCCACAAATCGGTTTCGAGAATCTCGGCCGCTGCGAGGAATCGCAGAATGGCGGCATCGCCTTGCGTGATGGCGCCACTGCCTTCATGCGCCTGTGCGGCAAGTGTAATGAGTGAACCGGAGGACAGGACTGCCCCCGCCACACCCAGGCCTTTGAGGAACGAGCGCCGGGGGCGGACGTCGTCCGAGGGAGAGCCATCATTGTTATCGGTAGATCGCGCCGTTATTTCGCGTGTCAACATAGCTGGAAGATCGTCTCTGGTCATATTTTTTCCTCCCACTCATTCGGCAATGACTTTCGGTGTCCACTTATTTTTGGATTTAGATTGCCTGCCAGTAGAGTAGGTCTGTCAAGGCCCGATCGTGTCACGCGGTTGTAAAGGATGTGTCAAAACATTGTTTTAGATTTTGGCCGAGTGTAGTGCGAGTACTTGTCCCGTGGATGGGTGTCAGGCTTGCTCGAACTCGGCGGCGAACTCGCTGCCGCCGTACCTGCAAGGCGCGGATGGGGAAGCGCATGCGGTGCTGCAGGGTGTCGAGGAAAATCGATGGCGGCTTGGTAGTGGCACGGCGGTGGGCCTGGTGTCCCTCGTCATTACAAGAAACGCACCGGGGACGGCGCAGATCCCTGACGGAGGGCGAGATTCTCAGGAATGAGGGCTTTGTTTCCTCTTGTAAAGACATAAACCAAACGAACAATCGCAGCAAGAACTCGAACATGGCCCCGCTTGTTCTTCTTAGGTCGTCGACCTCTTTCCAACGATCTAGTTCTGGCGACGGACAGGTCGACCGGAATGAGTTCGTTCAACGTTGCCGGAAACATCGTCCCCTGCGCCCGCGCTTCCCCGGCGATGTTACCCATGTCGGCTACTTACACTTCCCATCCTCATTTCCCCCTGTGAATTATTTTACCGGCCTCGAGTTTCGTAACAGGCTCGTCAGCCACGGGCCCGCCCGCTTCGACCACGGTGGTTGGCCTGGATCCGCCTAATACGCCGCCAGCCCCACCGCGGTGATGGGGATCGCCGTGGCCGCAGTGATCTTGGTCAAGCTGCCATCGGAGCCGATCGAGAAGCCTTCGATTTCGCCCGCCCGGCCATCTTGGGCGTACAGATACACACTGCCCGTGCTCAGCGCCATGTCCAGAGGGTCCACCGCGGTCGGTGCGTCAGGGCTCTGCAGCGTGATGCTGCCGTTGGTTCCGATTTGATACCTCGAAATGGTATTGCTCCCCGTGTTGGTGGTGTAGGAATACTGGCTGGCGAGGCCGCTGTTGTTGGTGTTGACTACCCAGCACGCAGCGGAGCCAAAATCTGGCACCGACCCGCTGATGACGGTCAATGTGCCGGTGCTGTTTACCGAATACGACGTCATCGCGCTGCCCGGGGTTTCCGAAACAATCAAGTGGCCCTTGTTATCGAAATTAAAACCAAACGGTTCCTTCCCGAACGACGCCTGCACCAGCGGGCCAGTGGCCAGTCCGCTGGTTGCAACGGTGAAAGTGTCGATCTTGTTGGTGCCCTTTTCCGTCACCACCAGTAGCGTGCCCGACGAGTTGAAGCCGACTTGCCCCGGGCTCGCCCCAGTCGCGCTCAAGTTCCGGCTGGAACTTGCCAACTGCGTCAGCACCCCGGTCAAACTCACCTTGAACCCCACAATGTTCGGAGTTCCTGCTGCGTTGGTGACATAGACGAAATTGCCATGCGCGGTCAGGCTGACCGGCTTGGTGCCGCCGGAGGCGACTTTGCTCACAAACGTCAGCCCGGTGGACTTCACGCTGAATGACGAGATGTTGTTGCTGCCGGCGTTGACCACAAACAAAAATTTGTTGCCCGGGCCCAAAATGACGGAACCCTGCGATCCAAGGATTCCTGCATTGCCCAGGCCCGTGGTGGAAAACTTGCCCAGCAACGTCAGCGTGCCATCGGTCGCGCGGGTGTATTGCCAGACTTGATTGTCAGTTCTTGAATTGGTGCTAACGAAAACGGCGCCTGCGGTGGCAGCGTCCTGGGCCCAGACCAGCCCCGGCACGGTGACTAGCGCAACAACCATTGCGAAAGTGGCGAGCTTCTCCCAAGCACTTGTCGAATGTTTCATTGGAACCTCCGGGGATTGACGAAGTAACCCGTAAGATTGCAGATGCGCCAGAAGCGCCGGGGTTACAGGACTTCCTCCCCGGATGGGGGTGTCCTCAGCAAAAGCGGAGACGCACCACCGCATCGTGCTGGTCTCCAAGTCATTGATTCTGCGAGTGCGAGAGGTTTTTAACGAGGCGCAGCCGGCTTCCATCTTCCAGGAAGCAAGACAACTGCATTCGGTCTACATCTCTACCATCCCCGTTGCCCAGAAGCAGGCCAGCGGAATTGTTCCCATTGGTCCCTACCACATCGAGTTTGGCGTCGCCGTTGAAGTCCCCCAGCGCCACAGCCGCCCCTCCCAGTCCTGATTGGGAGTCCTGATGGGCCTGAAATGTGCCGTCCCCATTGCCCAGCAGAACGCTCAGGAAGATATTAGAGGACACCATTGGCCTTGTTTGCGATTTCCCCAGGGAGCAAGACGCCTGGCGGGAAGTCGATCGACGTGGAATGGCTTTGCGCATCAACTCGAAGTCTATCGATGCTCGGATTAGTTTCGCCGCGCTCGCAGAGCGATCGGTTCCGGCCTGTGCGACACTTGGGTATGGTCAAAAGAATCTTGATTTTGGAACCTCCGAACATGGGCCGCTGTAGTCAGTGCCATCGCCTATTCGTCAACCGCTCCGATGATCCGAGCGACCTGAACAGGCAGTTTGAGGCCCACCACTGCAAACCCAACGAAAATGCCGGAGGCATACTTTCCAGCAATTAGCCGGAGCCCAAGAACCGTCAGGATACCCCTTCCCTAGCCCACTACCCGTATCCCCTACCGTCCTAGCGGCTACCCTCTCAGATGGGTGAAGAGTGGCGTACCTTTCTGGTACGTGCTTGAAGCACAGATATTCCATCCGATGAAGGCACCCCGTGGAGACCGCGGCAATAATGCACCTGACTGACTGGTCCGACCTGATAGACTTCCGGCATGGCAAAGTCCAAGGACTCCAATCAAGACGATATCCAACGAAAATTTCTGGGCATAGTGGAGCAACTGATGCATATTGGCCTAGACCTCGTAGCGCTGCAAACCTGCCTTATCGATAAGGGCGTTATTTCAGCGGACGATCTTGCGGATTCTGTTGAGAAAACGCAACGCGAATCAAAGACGGCTTCGAGCTACGTCGCAAGAGGCAATCGCGGAAAGCCGAATTGACGGTTTGGATGAAAAGTAGATCGTAAATCGTCCTCAAGGAGCAAGGTCGATTTCCTAACGACCTAAATCAATTGTCCGCGACACGATCGCTAGCGAAGATGACTTTTTTACCAGAAACGATCAAACCCCATGTTCGAGTCCCTACTGTGGCCGTTTCGCCAAATTTGGCTATTTGCGCGCGATGCCGTCGAGTGCCCGTCCTTAAAAATCTTGCGTTCTGCCAACAATTGGGGATTTTCAAGCACCATGCGAAGCCTCTGCGGTTAAACCGGCGGGGTCCCCTGTTCCCGACGCAGGTTGTGTTACCTGTGCCTCGTCACAACTCCGTCCGCCTTTGAAATCAACAACTTCGAGAAGCAGCAGGAATCGGACCCTGCTATACCTTTCTCACAATGTTCGATCTCGTCTGGCTACTGTCTTGCTCCCTCAGAGCCTAAAATCCTCGCGCTTGCGGGTCGTTTTCTTTTTGGTGTCTTTCTTCGGTGCAGGCTGCTTTTTCTTCATGCCCACAGTTTCCCCCAGCCCGGACTAGAACGCTAGCCCTGTGGGTTTCAAACTACTTCACTACCGCTGCCCATAATCCCTTCCCTACCGATATCCCGCACGGTACAATCTTCTGACACACCATGCCCCTGACTCCCAGTACTCGTTTGGGTCCGTACGAGATCCTTGCGCTCCTTGGCGTGGGGGGGGATGGGAGAGGGCATGGCCGATCCCGCCACCGGTTTCGCTACCGTTCCCCTCGCTGAAGTACTGGCTGCCGTGCACTAGGAAATATCGTCGAACAGCTATGAGAACGCCCGACAAAAGAGTGGCTGTCTTGTCGCCGATATCCTGGCGAACGCCTCCGCGGCAATACGGCGCCTGGGAAACGGTGGCTAGCAACATCACCGAAGGACTCGTCGCCCGTGGATGGGATGTGACGTTGTTCGCCAGCAGGGATTCTGTGACTAGCGCTCACCTGCATGCCGTGGTGGACAGGGGATATGAAGAGGATTCCGCCGTCGATCCGAAAGTAGCCGAATACCTTCACATCTCCGAAGCATTCGAGCGCGCGGCTGAGTTTGACCTCATCCACAGTCACTACGACTTCATGGCTTTGACCTACACCCGGCTGGTCAAGACACCGGTCCTGACTACCATCCACGGATTCTCGTCAGCCAAAGTCATGCCCGTCTATCAGAAGTATCGTGACGGATACTTCGTTTCCATCAGCGACTCCGATCGAGCCGCAGGGCTGAATTACCTGGCGACCGTCTACAACGGCATCGATCTCTCGTTGTACCCGCTTCAGGAACGCGGCGGTGATGACCTAATTTTCCTCGGTCGGATCCACCCGGATAAAGGTGTTCATCTGGCCATCGAGGTTGCTCGTCTGAGCGGAATGCGTTTGATCATCGCTGGTATTATCCAGGATGAGGCCTATTTCCGGGAGCAGGTCAAACCCCATCTCGACGATCAAAACATCCTTTATATCGGACCGGTGGGCGTGCCGGGCAAGAACGAACTGTTTGCCCGAGCCCGAGCTCTACTGCACCTGAACACCATCCCGGAGCGATTCGGACTTGTCCTGGTCGAAGCCAATGCCGCTGGCGTGCCCGTCATCGCGATGGACCTCGGCTCTTGCCGTGAGGTGATCAAGGACGGACAGACCGGCTTTCTGGTTGACAACGTCACTGAAGCGGTTCGGGCCCTTGGACGAATTTCTGAAATCGATCGTCGTGCCGGCCGCAGCCGTGTCCGGCAATACTTTTCGATCGATACCATGGTGGAGGGATACGAACGGGTTTATTCGACGATTTTTGATCTGGAAGCGAAGAGACGACTATGAAGCTAGACATTGTCAGACGGTACCGCCACAACCCCATTCTCACCAAGGCCGATATCCCCTATCCAGTGGAAACCGTTCACAACGCCGCGGTCGTGAAGCATGAGAACGAATACATCATGCTTTTCCGCTCCCATCTCCGCACCGGACGGTCCATCATTGGTTTGGCACGCAGTCCCGACGGATTCCGCTTCACCGCCGATCCACAGCCCTTTCTGATTCCTGCGCAGGACAGCCCTTTTTGCGCCTATGAAGAGTTCGGCGTGGAGGATCCACGCGTGACCCGGCTGGAAGGGGAGTACATCATCACTTATAGCGCCTACTCGCGAAGTGGAGTGCGGATCGCCCTGGCCAAGACGAAGGACTTCAGTCGGGTGGAAAGGGTCTCCCTCATCACGGAGGCGGATCATCGGAATGTGGTGATCTTTCCCGAGAAGTTTGATGGAGTCTATGCCCGGCTTGACCGTCCCCATTCGGGAATCGCCCCTTGGTCCATCTGGATTTCCTATTCTCCGGATCTATGCTATTGGGGCCAATCTCAGCTCATCATGAGGCCTGAACCATATCACTGGGATGAAATGAAGATCGGCCCCGGCGCGCCGCCGATCAAAACCGACCAGGGATGGCTTTCCATCTATCACGGAGTTTTCCGAACTATGGATGGATCAGTCTATCGTTTGGGGGTTGCTCTTCATGATCTCGAGAACCCGGCAAAGGTCCTCGGTGTGGGCGACTCGTGGATTTTGCAACCGGAAGATCCTTGGGAAATAACTGGCTATGTCCACAACGTGGTCTTCACCTGTGGTGCCGTTC
>JBBQVN010000191.1:0-6225 GCA_038211475.1 Terriglobales bacterium
TTATTTACGATGGGGATTTCGGCGCCGGCGGAAAATATCGCTTCACAACAAATGATGGACCGATCGAGGCCTCTATTCCGGTCATCGCCTCCGCTAGCGTTCACGCTTCTTCGATGACCGGCAAGGTGCAAAACGAATTACCCATGAGCCCCCTTGATCACAATTCCTACCGGTTGGAGCCGTACAAGAATATTGCCGGATTTATGGGCGATGCCGCTTCCGATGTGGAGTTGCAATCGCATAATGGCACCATCCGGATCAAAAAGAAGAATTGATTACTCACCCTGGCAAACCACCGGCGAGCTGATTTTCGGCTCGCCTTTTGTTTTTGGCAGCAGAACCGGCATTGGGAATGGCGAGTTATCCTGTTCTGGGGACCTATCTCGCTACGTTCGGGAGCCTTAATTGCCAGCTGTCTTTCTCACCGGATTCATGGGCAGCGGCAAGAGCACGGTGGGCCCGCTGCTGGCTGAACGACTGCACTGGCGGTTCATTGACTTGGACCGGCGCATCGAAGACCTGGCTCAGCGCGTCGAAGCCAGCGTTGGCAGGACAGTCGCGGAGATCTTCACACGCGACGGCGAAGCTTGCTTCCGCAAGGCTGAGAGCGAAGCGTTGCGGGAAGTCGCTGGCGAACTCGAGGCTGCCCCAGCCGTAGTCGCGCTTGGGGGCGGAGCACTTATGACTCCAGAGAACGCTGCACTGCTGGCGCAATACTTCGTGGTGCATCTGGACGCTCCGGTTGAGGAGCTGTGGCAGCGATGCCAGCAGCAAGGTTCGGTGCGTCCGCTAGCGCAGGAGCGGGCGCGCTTTGACAGCCTCTATGCGAATCGGCAAGCCGGGTACGCCACCGCCGCGTTTCGCGTCCACACGGAAGGACGTACCCCTTCGTGCGTTGCGGAAATGATTCAAACCTGGCTCGACGCGCTAAAGTAGAAGTGTCGCAGTAAGACGCGGAGGCCATGTGAACCTTGTCCGGTTGGCGTCGAGTTGGTTGTGCTTGTTGTTGGCGGCGGTCTGGGCAACAGGGTCGCCCACGGACGCTCAAAAGAACATCCCCCCTGTTTCCTCGGTCCGCACTCTTGATTCCGGTTCATTCGGAGTGTGGATGGATGGGGAGCGCATTGCCAGCGAGTCGTTTTCGATCGAGCAGAACTCGCAGGGCAGCACCATCACCTCTGAGGTCAAGACCCACGGCCTCAAAGATAGCGCGGGCCAGAAGTCCACTCTGCAACTGGCGTCGGACGGAAACCTGCGGCGGTACGACTGGGCCGAACTTAGCCCAGGCACTAACCGGGCCAGCATCGTTCCAAACGCGGAGTTCCTGACCGAACAATTCAGCGCGGGGTCGCCAGGCAAGAAGGACGACAAGCCCACCGAGCAGCCCATCCTGCTGCCGCACTCGGTGTTAGTGCTCGACGACTATTTCTTCATCCATCGAGAGCTCGCGGCATGGCGCTATCTGGCTGCAACCTGCCGTCACGAAAATCAGGGAGTGCAGTGCCCGATGAACCAGCCGGCACAGTTATTGGCTCTGAATCCGCATTTGCACGAATCCCAGGCCCTCACGCTGGAATACCTGGGCCGCGAAATGGTGAGCCTGCGCGGCACTCCCCGCGAACTAAACAAGCTGGCGCTGCGCTGCGAATCTGAGGTTTGGACTCTCTGGCTCGACGATCAGTTCAAGCTGGTCCGGATAATTGTGCTGGGCGACGGCACGGAAGTGCTGCGCGACTGACGGCCCGGACTTTGGATGACCCGTCTTAGACCGTTCACGCTCTTCCCTTCCACCCTCGGCCCCGCACTGTGCGGCTGCGGCTTCTCACCTGTCATGTAAAATTTGAAGCTACTCATGTCTGAAAAACTATCGGTTGGAATTCTGGGCGCGACGGGCATTGTGGGGCAGCGCTTGGTGCAGATGCTGCAGAACCACCCATGGTTTGAGGTGGCGTGGCTGGCTGCGTCAGACCGCTCCGAAGGCCGCCTCTACGGCGAAGCCGCACGGTGGCGCTTAAAGACGGAAATGCCGGCGCGGGTCGCGGCCATGCCAGTTTCGCCGGCCAAGCCTGATGGCGCGCCGAAAATCATTTTTGCCGCGCTCGATTCCTCAATCGCCGCAGTGCTGGAGCCACAATTTGCCGCCGCCGGATGCGCCATGATTTCCAACTCCAGCGCCCTGCGCATGAAGCCGGACGTGCCGCTGGTGATTCCTGAGGTCAATGCCTCCCACGTTCCGCTATTGGAAACGCAGGCCTGGCGGAAGCAGTCTGGCGGTTATGTCGTTACCAATCCGAACTGCTCGGCCATCGGACTGGTGCTGGCGCTGGCTCCATTGCACCGGCGCTTTGAACTTCAAACCGTGATGGCGGTCACCATGCAAGCGGTCAGCGGCGCGGGCTATCCCGGAGTGGCGTCGCTCGACATTCTAGGCAATGTCATCCCCTACATCGCGAACGAAGAAGAAAAAATGGAGGAGGAGACTCAGCGGCTCTTGGGTACCTTCGATGGCGCAGCGGTGGCGCCGGCTCAGTTCGCCATGAGCGCGCAATGCAACCGGGTGGCGGTAGAAGATGGGCATACCGAATCCATTTCGGTGAAGCTGGCACAGAGGGCCGCACCGGAAGAAATCATCGCCGCATGGAACGACTTCCGCGGCGAGCCCCAGACCATGCGGCTACCCAGTGCGCCAGAACAGCCCGTGTTTTATCTCAATGCCGCAGATCGTCCCCAGCCGCGCTTTGATGTTGACCGGGGCGCGGGCATGACTACCTCGGTGGGACGCCTGCGCAAGTGCAAAGTACTGGACTGGAAGTTCACGATTCTGTCGCACAATACGATCCGCGGCGCAGCTGGCGCGGCTCTGCTCAATGCCGAATACCTGAAGGCAAAGGGATATTTCGAATGAGGGAAGCCTTCGCAACGGAGACCCATTTTCGCAACAGGCACCGGCCATGATCGTGATGAAGTTCGGTGGAACCTCGGTCGAAGATGCCTCCGCCATCGAGCGAGTATACGAGATTGTTCGCGGACGGCTGGAGCGACGGCCGATGGTAGTGGTGAGCGCCATGGCCAAGGTCACTGATGCGCTGCTCGTTACGGCCAAGGCTGCTGGCGCGGGAGACCGCGAGCGTGCCCTGGAACTTTCGCGCGAGCTTCGCGAGCGCCACTTCAACACCGCCAGCGAACTGGTGGGCACAGGTTTGTTCACCCAGTTGCACGCCCGCCTTGAAGCCGACTTCGATGCGCTCGACGAACTGCTGCGCGGCATTGTCGCAGTCGGGGAATTGACGCCACGAACATCCGACCATGTCGCGGCGTTCGGCGAGATTCTCTCCAGTCAACTGGTGGCGGCGGCCTTCAAAGCGCGGCGCATGCCCAGCGCGCACGTGGATTCGCGCGACTGCATTGTCACGGATCATTCCTACACCCGCGCCATCCCGCAACTGGAGGAGACCAATCAAAATCTGAAGAAGCTGGTTCAGCCGCTGATCAACGACGGTGTGGTTCCGGTGATGGGTGGATTCGTTGGCGCCACGCGGGCGGGGGTAACTACCACCATCGGCCGGGGCGGCTCAGATTTTTCTGCCGCGATCGTGGGAGCAGGCCTGGACGCTTCGGCGATCGAGATCTGGACCGATGTGGATGGCATGATGACCACCGACCCGCGCATCTGTCCGGACGCACACCGCATCAAGGTGATCAGCTTCGACGAAGCCGCCGAACTCGCATACTTCGGCGCGAAAGTGTTGCATCCCGCGACCGTTCTGCCCGCCATCCAGAAAAATATTCCAGTGTACATTTTGAACTCGCGCAATCCGTCGTGCGAAGGCACCAAGATTATCCCGCGCGCACCCAAGTGCGACAATATTTTCAAGGCTATTGCCGCCAAGAAACGCATCACCATCATCGACGTGGCTGCGCCGCGCATGTTGCTGGTGCATGGATTTCTGAAAGCCATCTTCGACGCCTTCGACCGCCATCGCGTACCGGTGGATGTGGTTTCGACATCGGAGGTGAGCGTCTCGCTCACCGTGGACTCCAATGAGGCGATTCCCGCGCTGGCTGCCGATCTGGCCCAACTCGCAGACGTGAAGTACGAGGGGCGCAAAGCGATTGTGTGCCTGGTGGGAGAGAACTTGCGCAATACGCCGGGCATCGCTGGCAAGGTTTTTGGCCTGCTCGGCGATGTTAAAATACGCATGATTTCCCAAGGCGCTTCGGAAATCAACTTGACCTTTGTGATTGAAGAGGACGAGGTGCCGGAAGTCATCCAGCGCTTGCACAGGGCGTTTTTTGCGGAAGTGGACGCAACCATTTTCGGGTAGGAGAGCAGAGCATGAATTTCCTAATCCTGGGCCGCGGAAAGACCGGGCTGCTAGTCGCAGAAGTAGCGGAAGAACGGCAGCATCACGTCCGGACGATCGGCCATGCTGAGAACGACGGAGGCGCAGCGCTGGCCCCAAGCGAATTGCAGAACATCGACGTCGTCATCGATTTCACTACGCCTGACGCGGTGGCCGGCAACATCGAAGCGTGCGTGAAGGCCGGCAAGCCCATGGTGGTCGGTACTACTGGCTGGTACGCGGCCTTGCCCGGAATTCGCGAGGCGGTAGAGCGGGCCGGCACCGGCCTGGTGTTCGGATCAAACTTCTCCGTCGGGGTGAACCTGTTTCTCGATATCGCACGCGCGTCGGCGGCTGCTGCCGGGCATGGCTACCACGGGCAAATCTTCGAGCGCCATCACGTTCAGAAGAAAGATGCGCCATCGGGCACCGCCATTACGATACAGAAAGCCATCCAGCAGGCCGGCGGCCCCGAGCTTGAGATCACCTCGTTTCGCGAGGGCGATGTGGTTGGCATGCACGAAATCATTTTTGAGTCGGCGGATGACCGTATCTATCTGTGCCACGATGCGCAGTCGCGCCGGGGCTTCGCGGAAGGCGCCGTCCGCGCCGCCGAATGGGTGGAGACCAAGAAGGGCTGCTTCGATTTCAAGGACGTGTGGCGGGAATTGTAACGGTTCCGTCAACAGACCCGCGCTGCTCCACACTGCTTCCCATTTAGGGTTATCCTATTCCCATGCAACTCAAAGGCTGTGGTACCGCAATCGTCACTCCCTTCCACCAGGATGGCGCGATTGATGACGCCGCGCTACGCAATCTGGTCGCCTGGCAGGTTGAATCGGGTATTGATTTTCTCGTCCCCTGTGGCACTACCGGCGAGACCCCGACCCTGACCCATGAAGAATGGCTGCAAGTGATTGACACCACCATCGAAGTGGTGGCCGGACGAGTTCCCATCGTGGCCGGAGCCACCTCGAACTCTACGGTCGAGGCGGTGGCGAGGGCGAAGGAGGTGGCCGCGCGGCCGGGCGTCAATTTTATTCTCACCGCATCGCCCTACTACAACAAGCCGACGCAGGAAGGCCAGTACCGCCACTTCCGCGCCATCGCCGAGGCGGTGGACAAGCCGCTCATTCTCTACAATGTTCCTGGACGCACTGGCGCCAATCTCGAACCCGCCACTCTGGCGCGTCTGGCGGAAGTGCCCAATGTTGCCGGTGTGAAAGAAGCCAGCGGCAACATGTCGCAAATCGCCGACGTGCTTAACGCTGTGCCCGAGCGCTTTCTGGTCTTCTCAGGGGACGACGCCATCACTCTGCCGGTGATATCTCTGGGCGGCGTAGGCATTATTTCCGTCGCGTCCAACGAGATCCCGCACGAGATGGCCGACATGACCCGGGCTGCCCTGAATAATGACTGGGGCACGGCGCGCCGCATCCATCGCAAGTACCTGCCGCTGATGCAGGCCAACTTCATCGAGTCCAATCCCATGCCTGTGAAGGCGGTGCTGGCCATGATGGGCAGGATCGAAGAAAACTACCGTCCGCCCATGTGCCCCATGCGCCGCGAGACCCGGTCGAAGTTGCAAAAGATCGCCGCCGAAGCCGGACTGGTGACCAAGGCGGCGGCAGCGGTGACCGACCATCACGATTTTTACATTTACGAAACCTGGTCGGCAGGCCCGCACAAGGCGGTGATCCATCGCGCGGGCTGCAGCCAGTGCAACTCCGGCAAAGGGCGACCTGCGGGACACGATCCCGAGCACTCCAGTTGGCACGGGCCTTACGCCGCACTGGCCGAAGCTCGCGAAGCCGCCCACAACATGGCCGAGGTGCTGATTCGCAGCGAATGCAAGTGCGTGTGAAGCTAGGGCAGGGCCCGA
>JBBQVN010000192.1:0-6182 GCA_038211475.1 Terriglobales bacterium
TACCTGACTATCCTGCGCGGACTAGGCCGACGCGGTCATCATAATTTCTCGTCGGCGGGCAGACGGGTTCGCTAAAACGCGGCATGAGGCGAGGATCCGAACCCGTAGTGGGCTATTTTCCCCGTTCTTGAAGTGAACCTCTGTGTGTCATTTCCGACGAAGTATTGGATGCAAGTACAAAGTTCGGGCAGTAATGCTGGTCGGTCTCATGTTGCTTTGCACCCAGGAGTGCTTTGCTCAAGGATCGCAGTACGAAATTGCCTTCGCCAGCTTCGCTCCGCTCGACACCGATATTTTCATTGCAGATGGTGAGGGCAACAACGCAAAAGCAATAGTTTCAAACCCCGAGTTGGATTCGAACGCTTCATTTTCAAAGGACGGTCACTGGCTCATCTTCACCTCTCGTCGCAGCGGATCCTCTGACATTTATCGGTCTCATCCTGATGGTACGAGCCTTGAAGTTCTGGTGGGAAGCCCCGCTTTTGATGACCAAGGTGCTTTGTCGCCCGACGGCAAGGAACTCGCATTCGTATCGACACGCAGCGGTCGCGCAGACATCTGGATCCTCGCTATTCGAACAAAGTCGCTACGGCAGCTCACTGATCGCTCAGGCGGTAATTTTCGACCCGCATGGTCGCCCGATGGCAACTGGCTGGCGTTCTCCTCAGATCGTGACTCCTCCCATCCGCGAGCCGCGAATGATTTCGTAACCCGACAGTCGACCGAGATCTACATTGTAAAAAAAGACGGAACACACCTGCGTCGGATAACAAGCCAAGGGGAGTTTGCCGGCGGCGCAGCTTGGTCGCACGACGGCAGGAAGCTCGTGTTTTACACGGCCAGTATCGCGGAACTCATGAACATTACCGGGGCACGCCGCAACCGCGGAACCACTCAAATTGCCTCTTTCGACTTACGAACCGGCGAGCAGACAGCGCTCACGTCGGGACCTGGGGAAAAATGGTCGCCTCACTGGGTATCGGCTGACCGTATTAGCTACGTCAGCGGCGGCCCGGAGGGCGGTATCGAGATGATTGACGGCCGCAAGGGGGCGCGGGGTGAGTTCCAAAGCGCCAGTTGGTCCGCTGACGGCAAGATGATGCTGTTTCATCGCGATACCAATCACGACTGGCCCCCGAATCGCTCGTGGCACAGCAAGGACCCGAATTTTCGATTGCGACGAACGGGAATTTTCGGCGCCTACTCCCCCGACGGAAAGATGATGGTGAGCGATGATCAAACCGCCGGCATCATGCACAACAGCATCCTCCTGAGCCGTGCCGATGGATCTGCCCGGTCGATACTTTTTACGGCCCCGGATAGAAGTGCTTTGGCGCCGACTTGGTCACCCGATAGTCATATGATCGCTTTTTCTCTCGGGCAGTTCTTCCAGCAAATCAAGGGCGCGGCGCAGGCCGACATTGCGGTCATTGGTTTCGATGGGACAGGGTTGAAAGTCCTCACGGACGGGAAGGGCAATTACGGATTCCCCAGCTGGTCGAAAGATGGACGACAGATCGTGTATCGCGAGTCCAGCGCAGACCGGCATGCCTTAAGAATTCTGGACGTAGTAACCGGACACAGCCGGATCCTCCTCACAGGTAGCGCTCACTATAATTTCCCTGCCTGGTCACCGACTCGCGATCTGATTGCTTTCACCGCCGATATTGACGGCGACTATGAAATCTATTCCATCAGGCCGGACGGAACCGACCTGCGCCGTCTGACTACTTCACCCGGCAATGATGCGCACGCGGTGTGGTCTTGGGACGGGGAGTGGCTTGCCTTCACCAGCGTGCGCGAGGGTTTCAAAGATGAAGCGGCACTTCACATCGGTAATCCTCAGCCAGCGGGGGAAATTTGTGTAATGCGGGCGGACGGCTCGGACGTGCGCGTGCTGACCGACAACCAATATGAGGAAGGAACACCTACGTGGGCACCCACGCCGGTCGGCGAGGACTCTGCGGCGGCTTGGGAGCCGCGTAAGACTGGTGGAATACTGTCTTCAAACAGCGCTTTTCTTCCGCACTGACGCCTCACAATTCGCTTAGTGGATGACGGTAGGAGCAATCTTTCAACAAGGAATCGACACACATGAGACATGCCGCTGTTACGCTTGTGTTTCTTCTATTCATTTATTCCAGCGGCGTATACGCAGACTCACGCAACGTCGATGAAACGGCGATTCGCGATGTGGTGGCACGCTGGGATTCCGCTTGGAACAAACATGATATGCAAGCGATGGCGACCTTGCTCACCGACGACGCTGATTTCGTCAACATTGCTGGTCTGCATTGGAAGGGCAAGTTGCAGATCGAGAGAGAGCATGCTGAGCGGCACCGGACAAATCTCAAAAACAGCATTAGCGTTACGCGAAATGTCGATATACAACTGTTGTCTGCACGATTTTCGCTGGTGTATGTCGATTGGGGAATGTCGGGGGACACGGATTTTGATGGAACGCCCCGCAATCCACGTGAGGGCGTTTTTACATGGCTGATGGAAAAAAAGCACGGTTCTTGGCTGATCCGAGCAGCTCAGAATACCAACCGTACGTCCCCGAAATAGAGACCCGGATAAAAGCGATGCCACCCACCCTATTGACCGAAGAACGTCGGCGGTTGCCGATCCCCTCCTCCTTATCGAGAGAGCGAATCACGAGAGGATTGCTCTGGATATCCGTCTTCGCTTGGGGAGTGTTACTTGGTGCGACGCTCTTTGACCTGCGTGTACTTGCTGGCGCCTGGAGCGCGTTGCCTCCCGAATCCCTATCGTTGCTGCCCTACGGGAAACGATGGCCGGTGGACACAGGAGAATTCTTCATACCAAGTTCGGCCGCGCTACTCTTGGCAACCTTTGGTGCGCTCGTTGCGGGGTGGAAGACCGGATCGTGGTATCGAGCAATGCTTTTTGTATCGGCCGCAACGATTTTCGGAGTGCTCGTGTTTACGGTCCTCGTCTTCTGGCCCATGAATGCCGCGCTCTGGGCTGTAGCCCGGGGATCTGCAAAGCGCTGAAGGATCCAGATGCCGTGCGCGCACTGGTCCGTCAGTGGATCGCCCTCGATTGGTTGCGAGTGGGAATCGGTGTAGTTGGGTACGTCGCTGCAATAAGGGCAATCAGCATCCCGCACCCCGCGCTGATCGATGAGCGACCTTCGTCGCCGCTGATGAAGGCTGTATATGTAGCCTGTATCGCCGGGGTACTCGTATTCGTGGCCTATTTCGTATCAAACGTTTAAGGGCTTCAGTAGCTGCCCTACCTGGGGCCAGGAAGAGCGCAGCAAAAGGACTTTTTAGCGAGTTAGTTGAGTTAGCGCGGCGATCCCGGGGTCGCGATGACACCCGAAACCGCTTGAGTTAGCCCAAAAAGATGACTCAAAAGATGGAGCGCAACGTTACGGTGAAATTGTATGCGAAGTGACGCCACCCCGGATTTCCCCACACGAACAGCAGGATACCCTGCGCACCCAGAAGCACGCACGAAGCGGTGATGGTTGCTGGATGTAGCCGCTTTGCCGAGAGAAAGTCGTAGGCAATCAGCGGAACAAGAAAGCAAATATCCAAATAGATCGCGTCCGTCCAGTAATCGGGAGCAAAACGGGGGAGCCAGAGAATCCGCTCCTCCGCTGCCTGCACAGCCACCAATGTCGCGAACGCCATGAAGCGCTTGTGCCAAGCGGGCCATCGGCGGCGCTGATAGATCGCGCCGACTAAAAAGACTAGAAACGTCGTGTAGACATAAATTCCTGATAGGTCCGAGTCATATGCTTTGGACAAGTCTGGGTCGACCGGGTAAACGAGCTTTCTTCGCATTTCCACCAGCACCATTGACGCCCAGACGGGAAAGCCGAGCACGATGCCGAACGTGCCGAGCTTTCGGTGCAGCGCGAGACGCCCCGTGGAGGCGAGGATAGCCTGCGCGAGAAAGAGCGCCAGCCACATTCCCATCAACGCGCCGTGAATGTTGAGCACCCAAGCGATCGGGAATGTACCGGCTGCGAACTTCAAAAATTCCGGTACAAAAGCAAGTGAGGCAAAGAGGATGGCAATCAGTGCGAATAAGACGAAGAAATAGCGTCTAAACCGGCTCACGAGCCTTGGCGCGGTGGTGTCGTCGGCGGAGTCGATCTCAACGCGCGCCATTCGGCATCCTCACTGCAAAACGTGTTGCTAAGATACTCGCACACAAAGCCCGCGAAATGGCATCGCTGGCGGCAGCCTAAGCCAGTGTCGCGTGTATGGTAAAGGGTTAAGTTTCGGGACGATATGTAGGAGGCGTGAAAAAAGTGGGGCAACTAATCCCGTCAATCATTCCCATAAACGTACGTAACGGTGCCGAAAATTGTGGTCACCCCAGCAAGACATCACAATTTGTAGGTTAGGAAATTCTATTTTTGCAGTTCGACGAGGCGTGGCTCGAGCGCCTCTTCGAACACTCTGTATCGGTCGGCGCGAGGAACGGGGACAGCCCCCACCGAGCGTCCAATCTGCAGGCATAAGTCACTTTTCGCATCGTAGGACGGCCATTTAGGTAGCCCGCGGTCGTTGGGATCTCCGGTGGCAGCGAAGCGTGTCCAGTAGTCGCCCATAATCTCAGAGAGTTTCAGAGCCTCATCACTCGGCACTCCCCACTTCTTGCGGAAAATGCCGGTGATGAATTTGATCTCAGCGCTATGAACGGCACCGTGTCCCGCCATCGTCCCCGTGCCTGGATAGGTGAAATAATACAAATAAGTACTTTGACCGGCGCGTGCTGTATCTCGGGCAAGGAAATAGGCTCCATGACCCATATCATCTGTGCCGAGAGCCATGAAGGCAGCGGTCACTTCGGAATCGCTTCCAGCTGGATACTGCCTGAACAATTCGTCTGCACGAGCAACATATCGAGGCAGCTTGAGAGCTTCCTTGTACGAGACGAGCGTTGAGGGGTCGGTCTGAGGCTGGTAGAGGGTTGCCATCTCGTCGTCCGTGCTTCCAACCATAACTGGGACACGGGCTTGTCTTCCTGCTGCAAAAGTGAACGCAGGCTGTTGCGGCAGCACCCATCCATCCACTGTCGAATTGGCATAAAGGTCGAGCCCGCGGCTGGCGCGGATAATCTCCGCCGCCGATTTGTGGCGGAGTTCAGTCAATGCGTTTGGACCGTCTGCAATCTTTAGATCACGCGCCAGTTGCAAGCCTGCGTCTTCGGCCGTACCGCCGTCGAAATTGCCTTCATAGCGAATCGACCGTTTTAGTTCTGGAGACACAATATCGGTACATGTTCCGCTTTCTAATACCGCCCGCTGGAATAGGCCACGGGCGAGAGGCGATGCCATCAGAACGCAGACCTTTTGCCCACCATCCGACTGCCCGAATATCGTGACAATGCCTGGATCGCCGCCGAACGAAGCGATGTTTCGCTGAACCCAATGGAGGGCTTCAATCTGATCAAGGGTGCCGTAATTTCCGGAAGCATGCCGAGGAGATTCCGCCGTGAGTGCGGGATGTGCCAATTGCCCCAGCGCACCGATTCGAAACTCAACACTGACGAGCACTACTCCCTTGCGCGCTAGCCTTGGTCCGAACGGGGGAATCCAGCTGGTGCCTGAAATGCCGCCGCCACCATGAATCCACACCATTACGGGGGCTTTGTATTTAGCCTCTAAATTGGTAGTCCAAACATTGAGGTACAGGCAGTCTTCGTCGGTTCGAAAGTTCTTGTAGTAGGGAAGTGTTTCTGAAAAATCGTGGATTTCCTCGGCATTCTCGCGCACCGCATCTGGCGGCTGTGGGCACGCGGGAGCAAATGTGTAGGCTCTAAAAACCCCTTTCCATGCTTGCACGGGTTCAGGTGGTTTCCATCGGCGATTGTCAATCGGGGGTGCAGCGTAGGGAATACCGAGGAACATCACATCTTTCGCTGAAGGTCCAAAATGAGTTCCGGCCAGCCTGCCGGAATCAATCGTCACGAGCGGATCAGAATCGATCTGGGCACTCGCTGGTTTGCACAAAATCAACGAAAAAAGCGACACCGTAAGCGCCTGCCAGGTGATAGGTATCATGGGCTGTCTCGTCCTTCGTGCAAGTCCCTAGGATGGATTATCTGTTTGCGCTTCATGGCCAGTATCCATCATAGGGTAGGTTCCGGGACGGTTGCGAAATCCGCAGAACGGAGGTCTCAAAATTCATTCCCATTTT
>JBBQVN010000193.1:0-6073 GCA_038211475.1 Terriglobales bacterium
TCGGGCCGACATTCGATTCCTCAAGAACCTGTGGAACGAAATCAAAGGCCGCGCGGATTCCAATAAGGCCCCGGCTCTCATTTATCACGATCTCAACGTGGTCGAGCGCGTGCTGCGCGATCAGGTCACTTCAGACTTCTCCGTGATTTGGGTGGATACCGAACAGGAGTACGAGCGTATTCTCCGCTTTGCTAACCGGTTTCAGCCCGCGTTGGTGCGGCGCGTAAAGCTCTACACCAAGGAGACCCCGCTGTACGAGCAGTTCGGTCTGGCCGAGGAGGTCAACAAGGCGCTGAAGTCAAAAGTGTGGCTGAAGAGCGGCGGTTACATTGTCATCAATCAAACCGAAGCCCTGGTCGCGATTGACGTTAACACCGGAAAGTACGTGGGTAAGACCACCCGACTGGAAGACACTATCGTCAAGACCAACGTGGATGCGATCAAGGAAATCGTTCGCCAGATTCGCCTGCGCGACCTGGGCGGAATCATCGTCATCGACTTCATTGACATGGACGAACGCCGCAATCGCCAGAAGGTTATGCAAGCGCTGGAAGAAGCTCTTCGCAATGATCGTGCCCCCTCCAAGGTCCTGCAGTTTAACGATTTCGGTTTGGTGGCGATTACCCGAAAGCGGGTAAAGCAGTCGCTCGAGCGCACCATCGGTTCCCCGTGCCCCTACTGCGAGTCCACTGGATTCGTGAAGTCGGTCACCACGGTTTGCAACGACATTTACGTCGAAGTGCGCAAGGTCGCCAAGCACTTGCAGAACCCCGACGTGATGCTGCGAGTGAATCCGGAAGTGGCAAAGACGCTGAAGAACAACAACGCCAAGCTGCTGATCGAAATGGAAGAACTGTTGGGCCGGAGCATCATTGTGAAATCCGATCCGGCATTGCACCAGGAACAGTTCGACGTGAACTAACTGTCAGGTGGTCGCACCCGAGTATCGGTCGCGAATGTCGAGGACTACGATCTACTTTCCACGATCGAGGATCGAAAGGGACGGTTGAAGCTGACCGTCCCTTTTTCTTTGCCGCGCATCGCGACAGCTTGGCAGAAGAACTCCCCGGGTTGGACTCGTAGCCGCCGCGGGACTACGATAATCCTCGTACGAGGTGCAACCGTGGAAAAATCACAGCCCAAGTCGTCCTCTTCCTCGCGGCGCGATTTCTTAAAGACCACTGGTGCGGTTACGGCCGGAGTGATGGCCACCGGGTTCATCGGCAATACCGCCCACGCCCTTCCGTCGCTGCCGTTCAATCCGGTCACGGCAGATGCCATGCCGACTCGCAACCTCGGACGCACCGGTCACCGCGTGGGTATCTTCAGCCTCGGCGGCCAGGCCACTATCGAGCAGCCGGGCAACGATGCTGTCGCCGTGCCGCTGGTGGAGCGCGCTCTCGATCTCGGCGTGAATTACATTGACACGGCTGCGCAATACGGAGGCTCAGAACGCTGGAGCCAGCGTTACATCGGACAGGTCATGAAGCGCCGGCGCAATCAAGTGTACTTGGCCAGCAAGACCCATGATCGCACCCGCGATGGCTCACTCAAGCTGCTGGAGGAGTCCCTGAAGTTGCTGAACACCGATCATCTGGACGCATGGCAGCTGCACCACATTGACCGCAAGGAAGAAGTCGAACAGATTTTCGGTAAGGGCGGCGCGTTGGAAGCTCTGGTGCAGGCGCGCGAGCAGAAGATGGTCCGCTACCTCGGCGTCACCGGACACTCCGATCCCGAAGTGCTGATGGAGTGCCTGCGGCGTTTCGACTTTGATCAGATCCTCATGGCGGTGAACGCGGCCGACAAGCACCATCGCAGTTTTATGGAGCAGCTGCTGCCAATGGCTGTGGACAAGAAAATGGGCGTCATCGGGATGAAGATCCCCGCCCGAGGACGCATCCTCGAGTCGTGGCATCCGGAAAAGAGCAAAGACACCGGATGGAATCAGCCTGCGCCCAAGCCGGGCGTGCTGGCGATGAAGGAAGCCATGTACTTCACCCTGTCGCTGCCCGTGAGCACGGTCATCATTGGCTGCGACAACCTTGCGCAGCTTGAAGAAAACGTGAAACTGGCCCGCGACTTTACTCCTCTGAGCGAAAAACAATTGGCAGGACTGACCGAACGCACGGAACCAATCGCGCGCCAATCGTTGTTCTTCCGCAACTGGGCTTAGGCGCCAACCCCGCGCCAGGCCTGCACTTGTGATTAAATCCCAGCTATGCCAAAAATTCGAAGCGGGGACGCCGAAGTTGTGTATGAAACGCTCGGCGCGGGTAAACCGGTGGTCCTGTTGCATCCCTTCCCGGTACACCGCGAATTCTGGATGCCGGTGGCGGACGCGCTTTCGCAGAGCTATCGGTTGATTCTGCCGGACTTGCGAGGACACGGAGACTCTGAGGTGGGCGAGGGGCCGGCCACAATGGAAAAACACGCCGCGGATCTGGCCCGCGTGCTCGACGATGCCGGCGTGGGAAGAGCGACATTTGTCGGCGTATCGATTGGCGGATACGTGTTGTGGGAGTTCTGGCGGCGGCATCGCGAGCGGGTGGCCGGGCTTATTCTGGCGGACACCAAGGCGCAGGCTGACACTGCCGAGGGCCGCGCCGGGCGTCTGAAGGCGGCCGCGAATGTGCTGGAGCAGGGAACGGACCCGTATTTTAAGAGCATGCTGCCCAAGCTTATGGGGCCGGCGACTCACCGGGCCCGTCCCGACCTGGTGGACACGGCGCATCGCATGATGCAGAAGATGTCGGCGTCAGACGTGAGCCAGGTTCTGCAAGGCATGGCAGAACGCTCAGACTCAGTGGCTACGCTAAAGATCATCAATGTGCCGACTCTTGTGCTCGTGGGCGAAGAAGATTCCCTTACGCCGATTGGCGATGCGGAACTGATGCGGCAGGGCATCGCCGGGGCCGAACTCAAAGTGATCTCGCGTGCCGGACATTACGCGCCCTTTGAGCAAGCGGAGGACGTGGGCAAACTGGTCCGAGCATTTGTCGAAAGAGTCGACTAGAGCAATCCTCGCCGCGACTCTACTGGGCAACTCAAATTGCTCGGCTTATGATGGAAGAAGACGAGTTGCAAGCGAGAAGACAGGAATCTAGGCAAGAGATGACGAGCGAGAATTTGTTTACCGATGTGCCGACGGCGATTGAGGAGATCCGCGCTGGCCGGATGATTGTCCTCGTGGACGATGAGGATCGCGAGAACGAAGGCGACCTCATGCAGGCGGCGGAAAAAGTCACGCCCGAGTCCATCAACTTCATGGCGAAATACGGGCGAGGGCTAGTGTGCCTGGCCATGACCGAGGAACGGCTTGACCACTTGCGACTGGGGCCGATGACCGCCGACAACACGTCGCAGTACAAAACCGCGTTCTGCGAAGCGATTGACGCGCGAGACGGGATAACCACGGGGATTTCCGCGTATGATCGCGCGCGAACCATCCAAGTGGCGATCGCTCCGGAAACCCGGCCGTCCGACCTGGCCCGGCCCGGCCATATGTTTCCGCTTCGAGCGCGCAAAGGCGGCGTGCTGGTGCGGGCGGGGCAGACCGAGGCTTCGGTGGATCTGGCGCGGCTGGCGGGCATGATTCCGGCTGGAGTGATTTGCGAAATCATGCGCGACGACGGGACCATGGCCCGAGTGCCCGATCTCTCAGAATTTTGCCGCCTGCACCAATTGAAAATGCTGACCGTGGCG
Source organism: Terriglobales bacterium (assembly GCA_038211475.1). Classification (GTDB taxonomy): domain Bacteria; phylum Acidobacteriota; class Terriglobia; order Terriglobales; family Acidobacteriaceae; genus JANYBT01. The sequence continues at coordinate 3,706 of JBBQVN010000193.1, forward strand.
GAGATGATTCGCTATCGCATGCAGAACGAGCGCTATGTCCACCGCGCCGGCGAAGCCCTGGTGGACACTCAGTTCGGCGAGTTCCGGCTCATCGCGTATGAAAGCGATGTGGATGGCGGCGAGTCGCATCTGGCCTTGCTGCGCGGCGACATTCACGATGCGGCAGGTCCGGTACTAGTGCGCATGCACGCTCATTGTCTGGTGGGCGATGTGTTTGCGGCGACCGCATGCGACTGTCACCCCACCCTGCAGGCGTCACTTCGAGCGATTGCCCACGAAGGCCGCGGGGCTCTGATTTACCTGCATCAGAATGCTCGGAGCTTTGCCATGGAAAAGATTGCCGAGCAATCGTTTTTGACTTTCCATCGCGAGCGGCAATTGCCTTCCTTGCCCGAGAGCGAACGCAAGACGCAGCGCGAGATTGGAATCGGAGCGCAGATCCTCTCCGACCTGGGGCTGAAGAAGATACGACTCTTGACCAACCATCCCAGGCGGGTGGCAGCGCTGGAAGGTTTCGGAATTGAGATTGTGGAGAAGGTGCCGGTGAAGCTGGAGCTGGCGCAAAGATTGTAATTTCGCAAGCCCGCGTGCGGTGAATTTGAAACCCGCCGCCGTAAGTTTTTGTTTTCGCCACAATCCGATAGACTGCCGTCAGGAATTTCCTCAATCCAAGGGGCTGATTCGATGTCCAGGTGTGTCTCCTGTAGCGCGCAAGTGCCACAAACGGCCAAGTTCTGCTCATCATGCGGGGCCATCGTTAGATCCAGCGACGCGCCCACGTTGATGCCAGACGACGTGGCGACCATGATCTCGACGGATGACGTGGCCACCATGATTTCAACGGATGATGTCGCCACCATGATTTCCTCCGATCCAGTGATTTCGCCTCGACCCCGGTCCTCCAACCCTGCATCGCGCTCCAACGTTACTGGTGGATCGTCCAGCGGCCATGCCACTGGAGGTAGGTTTCTGCCGGGGTCCGTCTTGGCGGGTCGGTATCGGATCGTTGCGTTGTTGGGGCAAGGCGGCATGGGGGAGGTCTATCGCGCCGATGACCTTACGCTAGGGCAGGCAGTGGCATTGAAGTTCCTGCCCGAAGAGGCCAGCCAGGATCCTGGGCTACTTGCGCGGTTTCAGGGCGAGGTGCGAATTTCACGCCGGGTGTCGCACCCCAATGTGTGCCGGGTGCACGATGTGGGCGAAGTCGAGGGTCAGACTTTTTTCACCATGGAGTATGTGGATGGGGAAGACCTGGCCTCGCTTCTGCGCAGGATTGGACGGCTGCCCACTGACAAAGCCATCGAGATCGCACGCCAGATGTGTGCGGGCCTGGCCGCGGCTCATGCCAAGGGAGTGCTGCATCGCGACCTGAAGCCGGCAAATATCATGCTGGACGGACGCGGGCAGGTCGTGATTACCGACTTCGGCCTCGCGGCTTTCGCGGATCAAACCGAGGGAGCGGAGATTCGCAGCGGAACCCCGGCGTATATGGCGCCCGAGCAACTGGCAGGCAAAGAAGTCAGCGAGAAGAGCGACCTATACTCTCTCGGCCTGGTGTTGTATGAGGTCTTTACCGGCAAAAAGCCTTTTCACGCCGTCAATCTGGCCGAGATGGTCCGCGAGCGCAGCTCGGGCACCGTGAGCCGCCCGACTTCAGTGGTCAAGGAACTGGATCCCCTGGTGGAGCGCGTGATCATGCGGTGCCTGGAAGCCGACCCTGCGAACCGTCCTTCAAGCGCATTGGCCGTAGCGGCGGCGTTGCCAGGAGGAGATCCTTTGGCGGCCGCGCTGGCAGCAGGCGAAACGCCGTCGCCTCAGATGGTGGCGGCCGCGGGCGACCGCATCGCAATGAAGCCGCGCCTGGCGGCGCTATGTATGTCCGCCACCCTGTTGGGTCTGGCAATCGTCGTATGGATGATGATTCAGACCAGCGGCATGGAAAAAATGGCGCTGGAGTTGCCTCCCGATGCGCTGGCGCAGAAGGCTCGCGACCTGATGAGCCGTCTGGAGTATCCGACCCGCGCGCTCGACCAGTCGAGCGATTTCACTTACGACGCCGACCTCCTGCGCTATGTGGAAGACCATGACAAACCATTGCCGCAGTGGGATTCGATTCTGCGCGACCGTCCCGCCGTGCTGTTTTATTCCTATCGGCAGAGTCCGCAATATCTGTTCCCACGGATTTTCACGGTGGCCTCATGACCCCGGGAATTGCAACCTCCGACGACCCCCCGACCACGCAATCCGGGATGATCAACGTCAATATTGATCTGAGTGGGCGGCTGCTTTACTTCGAGGCGATTCCCCCGGAAGTGGACGACACTCCGCCGGCTACCCGTGCCGTGGATTGGGGAGTGCTGTTCAGCGC
>JBBQVN010000194.1:0-6041 GCA_038211475.1 Terriglobales bacterium
CCCGATCGATGGCAGCGTAGTTCCAGCTGCGGCGGGCGGTTCGATCCCGTTTCTCCCTGCCGACTGCATTGCTGTGTTGCGCAATATTCAGAGCAGCTATCCACGAGCGGTCCAGCGCTACGGGTTTGTGGATGCGTTCAATCCCTTGACCGGCTGGTACAACGCCGATGTGATCGGCATCAACTCCGGCATTACTATGCTGATGGCGGAGAACCAGCGCACCGGCTTGGTTTGGAACACATTTAAGAAGAACCCGGAAGTGGTGGAAGCGATGGCGGCGGTGGGGCTGAAGTAGGCGCTGGGCGCTTACTTCATATAACCGCAGAGGAACAGCAGGTCCTTCGCTTCGCTCAGGATGACAATTCTGTTTTTAGAACAATCCAATTTTCTAGACAATTCTGTTTCTAAACGACTCGGTGTTTAGGCAATTCTGTTTCTAAACGATTCCGTTTAAAAAAAATTCTGTTCTAGGCAATTCTGGCGTAGACAATTCTGCTTGTACACAATTCTTCTTGTACACAATTCTTCTTGTACACAATTCTGTTCGTAGACAATAGGCAATTCTGGTCGCAGGCAATTCTGTTTCGAGATGTGCTCCTGCGCTACTTTTCTAGTTCCACAACCGCCAGGCCTTGCGAGGGCAGGGTTAGCGTTAGTTCGTTCTTTTTTACAGGACGGGATTCGGGTGCGGGCAGTTCGGCGGCTTTGCGCAGCTCATCCAATTGCTTGGCGGTCGGATAGACCGGCGAACCCAACCGTTGGTAGGCCGTCATCACGTTGCCGTGCGTGGCGTCCACCCATGAAATTTGCGCTTTTCCTGATTTGAAGCCTTTCACCCGCAGCGTGAAATTCTTGAGCGGGCCAGCTTGACCGGGAGGGGCCAGGTTCCACAGCGCTACCACGTAGGTTCCGTCTTTGCGGCGGGTGACCAGCGCGGAAGTGGAAGCGGTGTCGACGCGTTCGTCGCCCAGGTTGTGCAGGATACGGAAAACGTTAAAGGCGGGTTTGGGGATGTTGCCGGCAGCCATCAGCCCAAATCCTCCGTAGAAGGGTTGCTTCACCACGCCCTGTTCTTCGAACACATCAGAGAAGCTCCAGTACGACATCTCGTTTACCAAACCGTCGCATTGGCGGATAGTATCGGCGAGCCAGGGACCCATGTAGATCGAGTCGGTGACCTCGACTTCGTTCTTGTAACTGGCGTTGAATTCGCTCCAGATCAAGGGCAGGTGGGGAAGCGCGGAAGACTGAATCTGCTCGTGAACTTTTTTCACCGCGCGGCAAACCATCTGGTCGCGCGGAATGTTTTCCGAGCTGCCCAGCACATCTTGTGCGGTATCGTTGCCGTAAACGTGAGAAGAAACGAAATCCACGGGGACATTGCCGGCGGAGCAATGACTGATGAAAGAGTCGGCCCAGGCGGCTTGGGCGGTGGAGGGGCCTCCGACGCGCAGGCGCGGGCTGACAGCTTTTATGGCGCGGGCGGTGTGGTCGTACAGTTCGAAATAGGAAGACTGCTTAGGGTCTCCTACCCAGAAATCAATATTGGGTTCGTTCCAAACCTCGAAGTACCACTGCGAGACTTCGTCAATGCCGTAACGTTCGACCAGGTGACGCGTGAATTGGGAGATCAGCGAATCCCACTTGGCGTAGTCCTTGGGAGGGGCCACGTTGGGCTTGTACCAGAACGCGTGGGGAGCGTCTTTGGCCGCGAGCTTCCGGGGCATGAAGCTGAGTTCGACGAACGGGCGCACGCCGTTGGCGCGGAGGCCGTCATAAATCTGGTCCACGTAAGAAAAATTCAGTACGGGAGTGCCCTTGGCATCTTCGTCGTAGACGCCGACTTCATCGTGAAAGATGGCGTGGAAGCGGACGTACTGCATGTCGGTGATCTGCTTGACCTCGCGCAGATCGTGGCGATAGCCGTCGCGCAAGGAGAGAATGGCGCGGCCGGATCCGAACATGTGCTCCCAGAAATGAGGAAAAGGATGGGCGGGAGCGGCGGCGTCCACCACGACCACTTCCGGCTGTTGTGCCCAGGAGGAAACAGGAGTGAAGGCGAGAACCAAAGCAAGGATTTTCCCAGACAGAGAGGAGTTCATCATCTTGATGCCGCCGTTCCTAGGATGGAAAAAGCGGGCAGCGAATCCTGGTTAGGACGCGCTGCCCACGGGTAGCCCGCTTGCGCGGGAACTAGAAGGTGAGTCGAGCCTGGAATTCAATCACGCGTCCGGACAAACCGCCTGGAGAGCGCCCGAACAGCGGACTCTCAATGCGGGTATTGTCGGTGCCAAAGCTGAACGGTTGCAGATTGAGTTTATTGAAAACGTTGAAGAAGTTCCCGCGCAACTCGATACTGGCGCCTTCGCCCAGCACCCGGTTGGCGATGGCGAAAGACTTGACTACGCTCATATCGAAGTTGAGATAGCTCGGTCCGGTGAAAGAGTTTCGGCCAATGCCCGGAGGTCCAGGCGTGCAAGTGTCGAAGTAGGGGTAGCCGGGTCGAGTAGTGGGGTCAGGGTTACTGCACTGCACAAATCCCGGTGCACCGGCGACCGTGATGGGCTGCCAGGGCAGAAGCAATCCGGGGAAATTGGAGAGCGGATTGATGAAAGTGTCATTGGAGTTGCCCGTCCCAGGTTGCCGCAGAAGTTTGGTGGGGCGGGTGGGGCTGATTGTGCTGGCGCTGGTGATGGCTACGGAGCTGAGCTGGCCAGTTACCGGGGTCCACGGGAAGCCGGTGTGCCAGGTGTAGATCCCATTCAATTGCCATCCCCCAAGGACCTTGCCCTTAAAAGTGGACTTGTCTCGGAAAAACGGCAGGTCATAGAGCGCAACGAAGTTCAGATAATGAGTCGCGTTGAAGTCGGAAGGACCGTGCTCGGTCTGAGGATGGGCAGGATCGGTCTGGTTGGTGACTGCGCCGGGACCCTCATTGGAGATTTGGTCGATGCTCTTGCTGAAGCGATATTGCAAGTCAAAGGAGACGCCATGCGTGAACTGGCGGCGCAGGCGAGCGTTGAGTGAATTGAAGTTAGAGTTGGTGTCGCTGGTGGGAATGTAAACTGCGAAAAATGAGTTGCTGGGCTGCTGCAGGAAGTTTTGGTTGACCAGACGGGGCAAGCGGTGGCCGACGCTGCCTTGATAGCCCACGGTAGCGATGAGGTTGTAGGGAAGCCTGCGCTCCATCTCCACCGAGTAGAGATAAACGTAGGCGTCGCGGAATTTTGGGCTGCCACCATAGATTTCAACTGGTTGATCGGTGGTGCAGGCTACATCGGCGCAAACGCCGCCAGTTTTGGGATCGATACCAAAAGCTAGCGCGGGATTGGCCGGGTAACTGTTGTAGGCCTTACTGCTGCCGAGAGCGTAGAGAATGGCGCCGCCGTCAAACGGCGAACCAAACACGTCGCCTCCGGGCGTACCGCCGGAAGTGCCGCAGCACAAGCCAAAGCGAGCGTAGTTAGGAGGATTAAAGGCGGCATTGCCAAACTGCACATCGTCAGGGCGGTTGAAGGCAAGGCCCGCACCGCCGCGGAACACGGTCTCGCCGTTGTACTTAGCGGGACTCCAGGCAAAGCCGATGCGGGGACCGAAGTCCCGCTTGGTAGGAGTGATAAGGCTGTTTACATGGCCGACGGTGGCGGTGGACAAGACGCCGCCCGGTCCGAACGTGATGTTGGAGAGACCGTTCTTAGCGTCAGCGAAGGGGCTGAAGTATTCCCAGCGCAAGCCCAGGTTGATGGTCAAGTTCGAGCGTACCTTCCAATCATCCTGGAAAAAGGCGCCATAGGCCTTGGAACGCAGGTAACGCTGGGCGTTGGCGGGGCCACCGGTCTGTGGGTTGACGTCAATGCCTTCGAAGATAGGAGCGTCATTGGCGAAATTCCAGAGCCCGTGATCGGAATAGATGGGGCGAGCCTGACCGCTCAAATTGTTGTTGTTTTGCTCCGTGGTGAAATCGAAGCCCATCCGTAGCGTCTGGTTACCCAAGCTCTTGGTGACGTTATCGCGGATGTTATAGCTGTTTTCAACAAAAACTGCGGGGGTGGTGGAACCCTGCAGTGCCCCGAACCGGATACGGTCGAAGTTGTAGCCTTCGATCTCAATGCGGGGGATGCCGAAATTGACATTCTGATTGGTGGCGATCTGATTGAAATTGAAGCGCGTGAAATTTACCCGAAACTCATTGAGAAGGGTAGGGGTGAAGGTGTGGATGAAAGAGATGGCCTGCACCTGATTGAAGGGCTGCTTGTTCAAATCGCCCTGGGCACGGCTTCGACCGCCAGCATCGGCGCCCAATCCATTGAAGAGCGTGAAGTAAGCACTATAGGAAAGCTGGTTTTTGCCGGAGATGTAATCGAAACGCCCGTTGTACTGGTTCCCTTTACTCGTGCCCGGCAGACGGAGGGTGACAAATTGGATATCGGGAGTCGTGGGATCGAGCCCGCCGCCGATTTGAGCGCCGCCCACGAGGTTGGCGTTGGGGCCGGTGAAGGGGAGATACTGTCCGACTGCCCCAAAGGGGGAGCCAATATTCAGACCATTGCCGACAACCAAGCAATCGACGCCATCAGTGAGCCCGGCCAGTGCACAGGTCGGAGTCAGCACGGAGGCGATACGAGGCTCAACGCCGGGTGAGGTCAAAACTGCAGCAGCAACGCTGTTGGGGTGGAAGGCCGCGACCAACTGGCGAAACTGTGAGGTCTCAACCCAGGTGGGACTGGAGATGCCCGCGTCATTACTGCGCAAGCCTTCATAAGAAAAGAAGGCGAAGAGTTTGTCTTTGATGATGGGAGCGCCTAGACTGCCGCCGAACTGGCGGTACTTGTTGTTAGAGCGGACCGGCGGTGCATTATTGGGGCCGCCGTAGCGGTTGAAAGCGTTCCAGTTGGGATCCTGATATTTAAAGAAGCCGGTACCGTGCAGCTGGTTGGTTCCGCTCTTGCTGACGACCTTAACCTGAGCGCCAGCACCGCGTCCGTCTTCCGCAGAATAAGAACTGGAGAGAACGGAAATTTCCTGCACCGACTCCTGGTTAGGCGTGATGACGGCGGCGCCGCCATACTGCAAGCTGTTGACGCTGACTCCGTCAATGGTGAAGTTGTTGGCCGATTGGCGTTGTCCATTGGCGACGACCTGGACTGAATTTTCGGTTTGGAAGATGGAGGAGTTGGAGCCGCCAGGGCTAGTTTGGTTGGGCAAGTTATTAGCGCCGCCAGCGCCGCCACGAGAGCCATCGCCAAACACGCCGGGGGTGAAGCGGAGGAGTTCGTAGGGATCGCGGCCGGTCTGGGGGAGGCGCGCGATTTCCCGGGCAGAGATGCTGTCGCCGGTATTCGCGTTTTCGGTTTGCAGAGCCTCGGCGGAGGCACTGACTGTAACTTCCTCGGAGACTGCGCCAATTTGCACAGTCACGTCAAAACCGCGAGGCTCCTCGGCTTTGACTTGAACGTCTTTGGAGACGGAAGTCTTAAATCCGGCAGCTTCCACGGTAACGGTGTAATTGCCAGGGGGCAATTGGCTGATGCGGTAGTAGCCTTCATCGGAGGAAACGGTGGAGCGAGTGAGGGCGGTGTCTTGGTTGGCGATCGTCACTTTGGCATCTTTGATGACGGCACGGTTGGCATCGATGATGGTGCCCTGCAAGCTAGCTTTAAATTGCGCGAATCCAGGGACCGCCAGCAGTAGCAGTGCGGGGACGATCAGCAGTGCTTTGAGAAGTGGGTTTCGTAGCATCGTTGCCTCCGGTGAAACATGCAAAACTTGAGCTTGAACCACAAGCGGGCGGGAGGCTATGGCCTGCGTCACCCGCGGATGTTTCACTAAATCGGAACTAAACCGATTTAGTGAAATGCGGATGCAAGATATATCATTGTTCCGGAACGGCTGTCAAGCAAATGTACTCGTCCAGTGGATGGGTGACAGTTTTCATTCCTTTCGTTGGGATAGGTTGAGATCCAGGAATTGCTGTGGAGTCAAGTAGCCGAGGGCCTGGTGAGGACGGATGGTGTTATAGATTTTTTCCCATTGCCGCAGTT
>JBBQVN010000195.1:0-5996 GCA_038211475.1 Terriglobales bacterium
GATGTTCCGGTGCGCACAGACGCGGGGTTGAGCTTCGCCATTACGGCGTCCACCATTTGCTGCATGCCATTTTCCAACGAGGTGAACAGAGGCGGGGCAGGGCCTCTCCGAAGCTTCGCCATTTTCCGGCGCGAGGCGAGCATGGCGCGACCCAGGCTGCCGTGCCTGGCTTCCATATCCGCAAAACGGGCGAGGACCGCGCGCGCGCTGAGTTGATCGGCCTCGCCTCCATACACGCCGGAGAGCAAAGGGTCGGCTAGCCGCTCCACCATTTCTGCGCCGTAGTGGCGTTCCACCATGGACGCAACAGTTTCATCGCCCTGCGCTTGGTGCGGCGGATGAAACCATTCTCCGGCCATGCGCAGCTTGGTGCGCACCGAGAATAATGGCGAGAGCACGGTGGGCAGAATCTTGGTGGGCACCATGAACATCAGGCCATCGGGCATGACGACGAGACGTCCGTTGACCAGGATGTAAGTCTTGCGCTGCGGATCGTTGGAACCGATCAGTTGATCGCCGAGGCCGACTTTGCGGCAAAGGTCGGACGCCCACGGTTTCTCCGTCAGAAACGAATCAGGGCCGGCCTCCACCAGGCAGTCGTCTATATGGTCGGTGACCATCACGCCGCCAAGCCGCGAACTGGATTCGTACAAGACGTACTCGACCGGCAAGCCAGCGGCCTGTTTTACTTCGATCTCGTAGGCCGCTGCCAGCCCGGAGATTCCGCCGCCGATAATTGCGATACGTTTCATGCTTACGGCGATTGAAGCAGCCGTTGCTTTACTATATCGGCAATCGCGGCAGTGAGCAGGGGCGAACCGTTCAGCGACTCGGCACGCCACAGGGACATGCCCTGCCGCTCGGCGGACTGCTTGAACATCACGTCGATGTCATAAAGAATTTCGACGTGATCGCAGAGGAATCCTATGGGTTGCACGAATACTCCTGCGTGGCCTTTCGCTTTCAGCGCAAGGATGGTTTCCTCGACCGTAGGCCCAATCCACGGTCCTCCCGACATGCCCTGGCTCTGGAAAGCAAAGCTGCAATCGGCGCTGCCAAGACCCGCTTCACGCGCCACCAGCCTGGCCGTCTCCCGCGCTTGGACTTCGTAATGATCGCCGTCGCTAATGGTGCGGGCGGGAACGCTATGGGCGGTGAAAATGACGGGAACCGCGCCGCCAGCCTGGTCGCGAGCTTGCTTGAGCCCTGCGGTCAATTTCTCGGCGAAAGCCTTCACCAACAGCGGTTGGTCGTGCCATTCATCCACAAAATCGATTGCGAATGGCGGCACACTGCGGGAGACCGCATCGCGATAGAGGCCAACGCTGGTGCGCGAATTCTGGGGGGCCATGCAAATAGCAATGGCGCGCGAGCAGGATTGAGAGCTGATGGCCTTCACCGCATCGGCGATCGAAGGCCTCCAATTGCGCATTCCAACATACACGGGCAGATGAAGAAGTGCGGCGAGTTGGTCGCGCTGTTGCAGCGTCCATTTGGTGAGCGCAGAGAAACCAATCAGGGAGTAGCGGTGAGTGACTTCATCGACCACCTGCTGGGGCAGCGACCGCCCGCCGGTGATGGCGCGCAGGAAATCGGGAATGTCTTCCGGCTTGTCAGGGCTGCCATGCGCCAGCAACAACACTGCCGTGTTGCTCTGGCCGTCCCTGACGTTTGCGGGCGCGTTACCGCTGGTTCCCATGGGAGCAGTCCCCGCTTATGACTTTTTGAATTCGTATTGCTGAACGAAGGCGGCCAGCGACTTCACGTTGTCCACCGGCGTTTCAGGCAGAATGCCGTGGCCCAGGTTGAAGATGTGGCCGGGACGTCCGGCAGCTTGTTGCAAAATATCCGCGGCGCGGGATTTTACTTCGTCCCACTCGGCGAACAGGAGCACGGGGTCTAAATTTCCCTGCACCGCAACTTTGTAATCCATCCGCCGCCAGCCTTCGTCGAGCGGGATGCGCCAGTCCAAACCCACCACGTCGGCGCCACAGCGCTGCATCGAAGGCAGCAGAGTAGAGCTATCCGTGCCGAAGTAGATGATCGGCGCGGCGGTCCGCTTCAGGGTATGTACCAGTGTCGTGACGTGAGGGAGCACATAGCGTTCGTAGTCTTCGACGCTAAGGCAGCCCACCCAGCTGTCAAAAATCTGCAGCACGTCGGCGCCGGCCCGCACTTGCTCGGCGGCGTACGCCGCCACGACCACGGTGATCTTGCGCATCAACTCGTCCCACGCCGCAGGCGAGGAGTACATCATCTTCTTGGTGTGGATGTAGTTGCGGGAGCTTCCGCCCTCGATCATGTAGCTGGCTAAAGTAAAAGGCGCACCGCAAAAACCGATCACGGGCAGGCTCTCGCCGAAATGGGTGGCCACTTCGCGTACCGCCTCGGCTACATAGCCCAGGTCGGCAGCGCGGTCGGTGCGGAGACGCGAAATGTCGGCAGCGCTGCGCAATGGCGCCTCAATGACCGGGCCTTCGCCTGCTTCAAAGCGAAAGGGAAGTCCCATCACCTCGAGCGGAAGCAGCAGGTCCGCGAAGATGATGGCCGCATCCACTTTCAGGAATTCCGCTGCGGTAATGGTGACCTCAGCAGCGAGTTGCGGCTGCTTGCAGATTTCAATCAGGGAATGGCTCTTGCGAACCGCGCGGTACTCGGCCATATAGCGCCCGGCCTGGCGCATGAACCACACCGGGGTGCGATCGACTGGCAACGATTTGCAAGCACGTACAAAGCGGGAATTGGGGGCAGACATTAACGGTTTAGATTAGCACGTTCGGTCGCAGGCTCGCGTACTTCAGAATCGCGTCACTTCGGTAAAGTTGAAGTCGCGGACCTTCATGGCGGGGGCCACCATGTCGAATGACTCTTCGCCGCTGGCCCGTGAGGGAACGCTCATGGCTTCCACATTGCAGAGCATCGCAATCAGACTTTGGTTGAATCGGAAATTGCGGAGCCCGCTCTTTACCGTGCCGTTTTCGATGAGGAACGTGCCGTCGCGCGTCATGCCGGTAAGAAGTTTCTCGTACGATTCTATTTCGCGGATGTACCACAAACGCGAGACCAGGACGCCGCGCTCGGTGGAGGCAATCATCTGCTCCACGGTTTGCGGATCGTGACGCGTCGCAAACACAATGTTCATGGGCGCCTCGCCGATTTCGTTGGGCAATGAGAAGCCATGGCCGGTGGCGGCAATGGGGCCGACTTCGGCGGCAGGTTCGGAACGCCGCATCTTCTCAGCCGTGGCGCGGGCATACACCACGCGGTGCACAACTCCGTTCTCCACCAGCGGAACGCGTTGCCGCAGAACGCCTTCGCCATCGAAAGGACAGCCCGTCTGCATAGGGTGGCGCACATCGTCCACAATCGTAATGTTCGGTCCGAACAGCGGCGCGCCAATACGGCGGTTCAGGAACGAACGTTCGTCCAAAATGGCTTGGCCGCTGAAATCGAAGAACATGAAGCCGACGATGTCGAGCACGGCGGCAGGTTCAAGGATCACTGTGTATTTTCCAGGCGGGAGTTCGCCGGGGTGAGCGGAATCGAGTGTCTTTTGCGCCGCGATTTCAGCCATGGCGAGCGGATCGAGTTGAGCCACATCCGGCGAGTTAGCTTTTTGCCAGCCGGACGAGTCGCCAGCCAGCATGGTGATGGAAATTTCGGCGGAGGTCTGCGCATACCAGCGATCCAGGCCTCGCGAGTTGAAGAGGCCTTCGACCGAGTCGGCGGTGGAGAACACTCCCGCGGTGGTGAGGCGATGCTGGTTGGCGATGCCGACAATCTTCCCGACGCCATCTGCGCGCTGCTCCGGACTGACCGCCGCGGTGCCGGCAAAGTGGCGCGAAGGACCTGAGTCGTCATCCCCGGCCTCGGCGGCAGTGGGCACGGGGAGCAAGTCGGAATCTGGTTGTTGCACGAGGGCCAGTTTCTCGGATGCCTGCACGACGCGCCGCAGGCTGTCTTCATCGAACTTGTTGGTGGCAGCGCGCGCGGTACGGCCAGCGAAATTGGTGCGAACTGAGATCGAGCAGTTCTCTTCGGCGACATTCTGATGAATTGCATTGTTGGCAAAGCGAGTGAGCGCAGAGCGCCCGGCGGAAAACGTCGCTTCCACCTCGTCAGCGGCGGAGAATTTCCTGATCCGGTCAAAGAGATCTGCGGCTTGGTCTCGGCTCAGCATTAGTTCCCAGCCATCGGCGGCGGCAATACGTTTGGGCCCACGGTCATCGCCGTTGGAACCAGCTTAAAGACCCAGCGCAGAACGACATAGGCCACGGGGCCGGCCGCTAGCAGCCACGGCGCATAGCGAAAGACGAAAGGCTCGCTGTAATAAATCTTAACCGCGCACAGAATGCCCGGAAGGATGATGGCCGCGGCCAGTCCCAATGAGCCGCCGGGAATGCGGAAGGAGCGGGGCGCATCGGGCATGGTTTGACGCAACTTCCAGGCCGCCAGAAGAGTCAGCATGGAGGTGGCGATGCGGGTCCAGATGTAGATGCTGACCAGGTCCACTACTTTGGTTCCAGCCAGCAAGCAATAAATCACCGTCGAAACTACGATAGCGCGAGCGGGGGTGCCGTAACGCGGATCGATTTTGCCCAGCCAAGCGGGGAGATAGCCGTCTTCCGCCATGGTAGCCGGGATGCGCGTGGTGTACAGGATGGTGCTGTTGGAAAGGGCGGCGGTGCCAATGATGGAGGCGACGAGCATGGCCATGCCGAGAGCGGGACCGCCGATTAGCCGCGACGCGGTTACGATGTATCCGGTCTGCCAATCCTGCCAGTTGCCCAGGGCCGCGAGAGCTAGCGTAGCCGGCACGGTGAAGGTCAGAATGTTCAGCGGCGTGTTCCAGGCCAGCACACGGACAAAAGTTTTCTGCGCGTCTTTGATTTCGCCGACGATGCTGGAAAGCTGCTCGTATCCAGCGTAATTCCACATGGCGAGCGCCAGTCCCTTGCCCAGCACGCTTCCCAGAGGACGTCCGGGTGGAACCAGAGGCAGCACCGGGTTGTAATGCCAGTGGAACAACGCGGCGATGCACAGCCATGCGACCGGAATGAGCACGGCTACCTGCAGAGCTACGGCGAGTCCGCCCGCCACCTGCACGCCCCGCAAGTTCATGTAGCCCAGAAGGCATAGCACCACGGCGGCGCCGGCCCATTCCCATTTGCCGGTGAGGCCTGGAATGTAGTCGTGCAGATAGTCCATCAACAAGACGCCGTAAACCGAGTTGAGCAAAAAGGTGCCAGTCCAATTCCACCAGCCGCATTGGAAGCCCCAGAAATCGCCGAACGCGACCCGCACCCAACGATAGAATCCGCCCTGGACGGGGAGGATGCTGTTCATTTCTGCAGCGGCAAAGGAGATGGGGATGCTCCAGAGGAACGGAACAAAAGTGAGGAAAATAAGTGCCATCCCGGGGCCGGAGCCCTGGAAAATTTCTTCGTAACCGAACGGCCCGCCCGCGGTGTAGCCATAGAAAAGGGCCAGCAACGGCAGGAACCCGATCTGCCGCATCTGCGCTTTAGAAGGGGCGGCAGAGACGGATTTGCCCTGGGGTGGAGTAGACATTAGGAGCGCTGGAGTTCGCGCAATAGTATCTGACGCAACCGGGATTTTGCAAAGGCAGAGGCCGGGGGAGACTTCTGTCTCTAGCTGCCGCTATAGGCACTGCCGATGCGGATCTGGCGGAAGCGTGCAGGTGCCGCGCCGTGGCCAGTGCCGATGACTTGGGCGGGTTGTCCTTTGCCGCAGTTGGGGGTGCCCCAGAGCGTCCACTGGTCGCGCGAACAGATGGCGTCCATGGAGTTCCAGAACTCGGTGGTGATGCCTGAATACGACGGGTTTTTCAGCAGGCGGACAAGTTTGCCATTGCGGATTTCCCAGCCCATTTCGCAGCCGAACTGGAAGTTGTAACGCTTGTCGTCGATCGACCACGACTTGTTGGTCTCCATGTAGATGCCATGGCTGGTATCGGCAATCAACTGTTCGCGGGT
>JBBQVN010000196.1:0-5987 GCA_038211475.1 Terriglobales bacterium
TCGGAAGATCCGACCTTGGCGCGCCAGTACCTGGAGAAATCCGTCAAGCTGAAACCAAATACCACCGACGCTCAGAATGCCCGCAAGGTCTTGTCTGAACTCAAGGGCTAGGGCTCAACGAGCGAGCGGGGAAAGACTGCCATACATACTTTCGGCATTCCTCCCCCTCGTCGTCACCACGTGGAACGAGCCAGACTTATCTCTAGCCCGCCCCACCTGCCTTCCTGCTTCTTGAATCAGCTCAGACGGTTTTGATGTTGCCGTTGAAGCCGTTCGGGAAAAATCCACCGCTCATCGTGCCAGCGGTCGCGTTCGCATAGACGATCGCCAGGACTTGGGATGTGGTGCGCTTCAGCGCCAGCGCGTTGCCGTCCAAAGGAAAGAAGGCAGTCTCCGATGGGATGATGTCCATTGAGTCGATCATCGCCGCGGTAATCCCCTTCTGCACAATCTGTAGACGAACGTTGCCGGCGTGGTAGGCTTCGGTCCCTAGAATTTGCGCCGCGCTCTGCAAATTGGATCCCGTCAACAAGGTGGCCGCTCCCGCATAGGCGCTGACGCCCGTGTCTTCCAGCGCCCGTGCCACGTTCAGAAAATCGTTCTCGTTGGCAAAACCGATTCCCAGTGCGTTCAGGTTGATGTTGGGCTGCGAAACCGCCGCGGCACCCAGCGCCGTCCGCAGATAGCGCACATGCAACAGCTCATCTTCTGCAATCTGTGCGGCAACATCCGCCAGACGAGAATCCGTAAAGGTCACTTTCGATCCGCCTGTGACCGTGCCCGTCCCTCCTGTGTCTGCCGAGCCCAAACCAACGCCGTTCACAGCAAACTGATAAAAATTTGCTTCCAGATACTCCAGGTTCAGGGCAAAATTGAGCACATCGGCTTCAGGCACAGTGGTGGCCTGCGCCGACGATGTTCCGCACCCATTCAACATGGTTACCGCGGCTACGCCCACTCCGGCCATTCCTGCGTTTCGCAGAAAGCTCCTCCGGCCTAACGCGCGTTTGTAATCGATGAGATTCGACTTTTGCTCCAGCTCGATTGAGCTAAGAGGCTCCCGTTCCTCTGACTTAATTACGGACATGAATTCTCCTTTTTAGATTAAATGCTTCAAGACTTTACTTCGAAATTTCCCGGTCACTTTTAATCCAGGCGTTCAAGATAATGCCGCAGTGTGTTTCGATGTGCCGTCAACTTGTGCCCAGCCACCCAACTCCACCGCTTGCAGAAACTAAAGGCCATACTCCCTTCGTACGTAAGCGCTGCGAATTTGGATTGGACCGGCGCGAATTGAGATTTGAGGTGAGTCGAGATGAAATGAAGTTGAGGATCGGTCGCAGACATAAATAGGATTTTGGCAGCACTCAAAAATTTTGGCAGCACTCAAAAGCGGCCCCGATCGTCCCGTGTGGGTAAAACTAATGTAGGGAAGGTATATCCTGTTGAAAACAATGGAGTTGCGCGAATTCCTCGCGATATCGCGCCCGGAGGGCCCGCGCAACTACGCGTTTGGAAGCCGAGGCCATCGCCTGGAATGCCATTTGCTGAGGCGCTAAGGGGCCTAGGCTCGACGGTCGTACCCGGAGGAGAGGTTTAGTCCACCTGGAAACCGGACTGCGCTAGACCCCCGCAGAACGCGATAGCGTGCACTGTTGCAAAATGCAACACTTTCCGCAATATCTAGCAGCGATTATTCGGCGGCCTCCAAAGCCAGCGGCAGCACTACCCCAAACTCTTCCCGCAGGGTGCGACGCCACTCTTCGTTTGACGCCAGTTCTCGTTCCGTCCGCGATCCTCGCTGGGTAGTGATCAAGGTCATGCCTGAGAGCGTGACTCGCCCCTCTGGCAACGCGAGGGTGCACAAATTTTTCTGGGTGAAGTGCGAGTCCGGCGAGGTCTGGTGATATCGACACATCTCGGCGAAGTCTTCCAGCTTTCGAGGCGCCAGCGTGAACCCGTACTCATGCGTCCACTCGGCCGCATCTTGCTGCCTCTCGACCGCAAGCGCTCCGTCGGGCAGTTCGATCACGCGGAAGCTGCCCACGTCCTGGCGCTGCACTTCTCCCGCGCGTAATCGCAGCGGCTCCCTGAAGCCCTCCCCGAAACCAACATCCGCCAGCCACGGTTCCTCCAGGTCCACCCGCAACATCAGGTGGTCAAACTCGGGCCCAAAACTTCCGTCGTCGCGCAGGAACTTGGCCGAAAGCAGCTCCACCGAAAAACCGATGCCCCGCAACAGTGCCGCGAAGGCGCCATTCATTTCGTAGCAGAAACCGCCGCGCTTTTCTTCGACGATTTTGTAGACGAAGCGGTCTTGGTCGCACGTAATTTTGCGACCCAGCGCAATATCCAAATTCTCAAACGGAACGCGCAACATGTGGGCGCGATGCACAGCCTTCAACGTGGCGAGGTCCGCCCGGACTGGTTGCGAGTAGCCAATGCGAGCGAGGTATGCCGAGACGTCCATCCGCAAGAACTGCCTGAGCGGCAGCAGTTTACATCGCCAACTCTTCTTGCATCCATTCGCTCTCTGGCCGCGGTTCCGCGGTCAGGTCGAGCACCAGCTTCTCCAGCACCAGCCGTTTGCCGGGAGGATTGGAGCGAAGCGCCAAATCGCTTTTGGCGACCAGACGGATGGCGCGGGTCAGTTCCCGCTTCGACTTGTAGCGCCGCGCCTGCTTGATGATGTCGTCGGCTGCGAAGGGAGGCACGCGAAAACCTTGCCACAGCGCGGCCCACAACATGCGCTGGTCCCTTACGTTGCGCTCCAGGATCACCAGCATCTGGCGGAACGTTTTGGCCAGCATGTAGATGTGTCCGATGGCCGCGTCTTCACCGTCGCCGCTGGAAAGCATGGCGTCGAGAATCTCAAGCGCGCGCGCTCGGTCTTTGGCTGAAATCGCGTCGGTCAACTCGTACAACGAGCGCTGCTTGGCGGCCAGCACCATGGTTTCCACATCGCCCAGCGTGATTCGCTTCTTTTCGCCCACGTACAGAATCAACTTCTCCAACTCATTGGAGATCATCATCATGTCGCTGCCCAGCGCATCGACCAGTTCGCGCGCGCCGTCGCTATCCATGGTCACGCCGCGGCTGGCGCAGTATTCGCCAATCCAACGCACCGCCACCCCTTCTTCCACTCGCGAAAATTCCACGATGCCGCAGAAGCTTCCCAGGTCTTCGCGCAATCTCTGGTAGCGGTCCTTGTCGGTCAGCTCCATGCGCCGCACATCGGTGGGAATGCTGATGTGGTCGGCGATCAAAATCAGCATGGCATCGGGGTTCGGGTTCTTGCAGTACTCGGCCAGCGCCGCAATCTTGTCCTCGTTCGAACCCCGGCCAAACAGATTTTTCACTCCGCGCACAAAGAACACCTGGAACGGCGCCATCAGCGAAGGCGTCTGCGCGCGGTCCAGGATCTCCGTCAGGCTAGTCTCGGCCAAATCGAAATCGAACACGCTGAAATCGCGAACCTCAGGCGGGGCCAGGTGCTCCAGTACGGCCTCGCGGCACCGTTTGCGAAAAAATACTTCGTCCCCCACGAACACGTAAACCGGACGCAGCTTGCGGGTCTCCACTTCGGAAACAAAGCGATCGGCATGAGTGAAGGCGCGGGTCAAAAACCCTCCAGAATATCCGCCACCAGGCTGCGCGCAAAATCACGCGACAATCGCTCCATGGCGGGAGAGTCTTCTTCAAAAAAGCTGGCCAGGTCGTTCGAGACTTCGTACTGCTCGTGAAAAACGTAGTTCGCGTTCTGGTAGAGAACCTTGCCGTGCGCGTCAGTTAGGGAGACTTTCATGCTGACCGTCACCAGCGCGCTGGCTGCACGCCCGGTTCGCGAATCATACGCCAAGGGCGTGCTGGAAGTGGAGAGAATTGTTCCCAGCAGCGTGGCGTCGGCGTCACTCCCGTCCCCGTGCATGACCCGGTAATGGGTGCGAGTATTGAATTCGCGGACCACCGCCTCGGTCACTCTCTGCTCCACTCGGTAGGTTTGGGTCTGGTTCACAAAACCTGGAATTGAAATGGTCTTGATGCCGCCGGGAATCAACGCCGCGCGACCAGCGGTGTGGTAGCCGCATCCAGTGGCCAGCAAGCCCGCCAGCGCCAATGCCAGAACGCGCCACGTCATTGCGCAGGCCCTCTGGGACGCAGCGGCGCCATGGTTTCAGCGCACTGCACCGCATTGAGCGCGGCTACCCGCAGATTGTCCGCCGCCGCCCACAGCCAGAAGGAATTTTCGTGGCTGGCATCGCTGGTCACGGATACCTGGATTTCATTTTGGCCCGCAACATTCACGTTGCTGGGAAGATCTTCGGGCGCGCGCGCCACCGTGATGTGGTCTCCAGTCAGAGCCTGGACCAAGTCTCCGAGCGAAGCCGCTTGCTCCATTTCCAAATTTATTGCGAGGGTGTAGCCGTGGAATACCGGGGCGTGCACCAGCTTGAGTGAAGCCGGCGGCGCCCCATCGCCGGCGATCTTGCGGTAGTGCCTCGCCATGCGCGTCTCAATTTCTTCCAGCGATGCCATGGCCCCAGCACCGTATCTCGAAATCATGCTAAAGGCGACCTGCGCGTCATAGACTTTTTTGGGCAGCTCCTGGAATGACAGCAGGTTGATAGTTTGTTCATGCAGCTCGTCCATGCCCTTCTGGCCATGTTCGGACGCCGGTTCTGCGATATTTGCCACCAGGCGCCGCACCTTGCCAAGGGTCTGCGCCCGCAGCGCTAGCAGGGCCAGCACCGTGGCAACGGGGTGGGCCACCACGACTGGACCGAGCTGCAGTTCCATGGGGACGGCCTGCTCCCGCTGCCGCTCCACCCACGGGGAACGCACCACTGCGCCGGCTTCATCTTCCAGTGCGGCGGAGAGATCGATGACATCACTGCCGCTATCGCGCGCCGATTTCCAGTTGGTTCGCGCGGTCTGCATATCGGAGGCGAAGAAAGTGAAGTCCACCTCGAACTGGTCAGCGCGTACGGCTTGGATGAACGACATTTCGTCGCCAATGGTCTCCAACTTTCCCAATGACTCGTCGTCGTCCAGCAGCTTCACATCGAGCACCGGGAAATGGCGCTGGTCCAGCGCCTCGGCCACTTCTTTTCCCTTCAGCCCGGCAGCGCCCACAATGGCGACCTTGTAAAAAGTTGAGGCTGCATTCGGGATGGGGACCGGCGGCAGGTTTTTCGGGGGCAGGCTCATGCAGTTGTAGATGCCTCCGGAAACGCAGGGGGCGCAGGCGGACCCGGCCTTTTGCGGAACAGCCACTGCAATCGCCAGAACATCCCGGAAATCATGTAGAGCACAGCAATACCAAATAACACAGCTTGGGAATAAGACCAGATCGCCGCAAACAGGAATGCAAAAATCAAGATCAGCCGGAACGGCTTGCGCGACCGGAAATCAATGTCCTTGAAACTGAAAAAGCGCCACGTGCTCACCATCAGGTAACCGACGAAGACCACGACAATCAGCCACACAATCGCCATTTCCCAGAAAGAGATTGGCTCGCCCCGAAAGAAATGCACTATCGCGGCAATCACTCCGGCACCCGCGGGAATGGGCATCCCCACAAAATATTTCTTTCCTGGCTTGCCGGGATTCAAAGGCTGCGGATTGACCGCGATATTGAACCGCGCCAGCCGGGCGGCCCCTGCGGTCAGGAACAGGAAGCAGGCGATCGCACCAAACTGCGTGATTTTGGAGTGAAGTTCGTGGGAGAAGAACATGGGCAACAGATGGAAGCCCCACATCCACGCCAGTAGCGCGGGAGCCACGCCGAACGCGATGACATCGGCCAGGGAATCCAGTTCGCGTCCGAAATCGCTGGTGGTGCGTGTGAGGCGCGCAATCCGGCCGTCCACCCCATCAAACAACACGGCAAACCCAATGGCCTTGGCCGCAAAATCAAAGTGCCAGGGTTCCGCGGTGGAACCTACCGTAGTTTGCAGAATGGCGTAAAATCCGGCGGCGATGTTGGC
>JBBQVN010000197.1:0-5981 GCA_038211475.1 Terriglobales bacterium
TGAGGACACCAGACCTTCGGGAGACTGAACCTACTTCTTCGCGGCAATCCTTTGCTGTTTTCGAACAGCAGTCACCCGCAGCGCAGGAGTGATTCATTCCAAGATTGCTCGGCACCAGGGAGCAGGAAGTTAAGGGCGCGAGAGCCTCCATCGGGGATCCGTTGCGAATGGCTCTCGCCTCTCGCTCTACAGCAACCAGCAAACGAATCGATAACCAGCAAACGAAACCATCAACCAACGAAGCTACCAACCAGCAGCACAACCGTCACAACATAGTAAGAAGTAACACAACTTACAGAGCACAAACTAACAGGCCACCAATGAACACGCGCACCAACCAACAACTTAGGGTGCCCCGTTCAAGCTCCGCTTGGGCGGGCCAAGTTAGGGGCCATATCAGCGAAATAACCCGCACCGCGCACTCCCGACTCACCTACCACCCGTGTGTCCGCATGCCCACTTAGAACGTTTCACGTGGAGCATTCCCGTTCTACTCTCTCCCCACTCCCAATGCGTCCGCCACCCGATTGATGTAGTTAAACCACGATGCGATCAGCGTGATCTGCAGAATCGCCTGATCATTGAATCCTGCCTCGCGCAACCGGCCATGGTCTTCGCGATGAATCTTAGTTGCATCTTTGGTCAGTGTCACCACATAGTCCAGCATCACCCGCTCGGCCGCTGTAATGGGCGCGGTAGTGTAGTTCTTCTCCAGCGCCTCCACCATCCCCTGGTCCAGGGTCACCCGACGCAGAAACTCTGCGTGTGCCTCGATTCAATACACGCACCGGTTGGTCACTGACACCACCGTCGCAATCATTTCGTGCTGGCGACGTTGCAGCGGAAGGTCCGGCGCCATCAGCGCGCCAAACGTAGCGAAGGCATGAAACAACGCCTGCGGAATCAGCGAGTGCGACTCCACAATCTGTGCTCCGCCACCTTCGGACGCGTGCACCGGCGTGGCATATTCCATGGGATACAGTGGCTGCTGCATCTCCATCGCCTGGCGAAGAGTCTCGTCGGCGTCCGCTGCCGCAATGGTGCGAATCCATGCCATAAAGTTCTCCTACCTGCAAGTGACCAAGTTCTTGCAGTTTACCTCATCGCCGCCCGCCGCCTGCGCCACCCATATGCTCACGTGGGCCGCAATCAAGGTGACTACCGTAATCTTTCCACCGCTTGCCCTTGTCCTTAGAATTTCCTTAGCCGCGCAATTTACGGAGCGGTCGGGATTTGGTCCAGGCAAAGCATCCCGACGGAAGCGCGGCGCTGGAGTTGGAATCGCGATGGACTTTGGATTTGGCTTCAACAAGCAACGCTCGCTCGACGCCGCGGAACGATTCGTGCAGCGTGGCGAACTGCAACTCGCCATCGCCGAATATCAAAAAGTTCTCACCAACGATCCCGCCGACCTGACGGTCACCAACACCATGGGCGATCTTTACTCTCGCTTCGGCGATAGCGAAAAGGCCGTCGAATATTTCAAGCGCGTAGGGGACGCCTACGCCGCCACTGGCTTCACTAGCAAAGCCATCGCCATCTACAAAAAAATCGCCAAGCTCGATCGCGGACTCGACGGCATCCTCAAGCTGGCCGAGTTATATGCCGCCCAAGGCCAACTCTGCGAGTCGCGGGTGCAGTATCTGCAAGCTGCAGAAGCAGCTCAACAAGGGCACAACCCCGCGCGAGCCGTCGCCATTTTTCAGAGCCTGCTGCAGGCCGACCCGGAAAATACCGCTACTCGGGCGAAGCTGGCCGGCGCCTACTTGTAAATGGGAAACCACACAGATGCATGGCAAGCACTCCTGCCCGCTGTCGAAAAGCTGAAGGGCCGCGGGCTGCCCGCCGAGGCCGAAGACATTCTGCAGAAGATTCTTGACGACGACCCTAGCAATCTCGACGCTCGGCTGTTGCGCGCCAGCCTTGCCCTGGACAGCGACGACGCGTCGGCGGCCATCCAGTTCCTACATCAAATCCCTCAACTCGATTCCCATGCCGACGGTCTGCGCCATCTGCTCCGAGCCTGCTTGCACCTGAACGATACTGAGGAGGCGGGCGCGGCTGCGGACAAATTGCTGCAACTGCACGGCGACGTCACAGGTTTCGCTGCGCTGGCCGAAGATCATGTGCAAGCCGGACGTCATGCATTAGCTCTGGCCCTTTACGAACAGCACGCGGATGAGTTCCGCGCGCAGAGTGCAGAAGAATATTGTGCTCGCCTGAAAAAATTGGCTGAGCCTCTGCACGACGACCCCATCGCTTTGCTTTCCCTGCGCGCGTTGCTGAAGCGCGCCGGCGGCGACCTGCCTGCGATCGAGGTGCTCCCATTCATCGAAGAAACGCCCGATATTCCATGGGACATTGCCTCTTTTGCCCAAAGCGAGCTGGCGACTAGCGTTACGTGTCCCGCCGCAATACTACCAAGCGCACTTCCAACGCTTGGAACTGAGTCCCCCGCTCATGAGAGCAGCGCCCAGCATCCTGCGCCGCTCGAGGAGGTCAAGCAGGAGGCGCCGGTAGCACCGCTCTCTCTGGCTGCTTCGCCGGCACAGCCAAGTCCTCTGCCGCGTCCTGTACCGCCACTTGAATTTCATCCCTCGCAGCTGACGGAGTGGTTTCGCAATTCGGCGCTGGCGGCGCCGTCTCACGAACAAGATGGGCCAGAACTGCATTACACTCGCGCCATCGCGTATCGTGGCGCCGGCCTCCTGGATGAGGCGATCGCAGAATTCCAACTGGTGATGCGGGCGGCCGACGCGCTCCGTCCCGTGCCCCATCGCACAGAGAGTCTGGCCGCGCTGGCCCAGTGCTTTCTGCTGAAGGGCATTCCTGGATTGGCGGCGCGCTGGTTTGAGAAAGCGCTCGCCGTGCCGGGACTCGATTGCGACACTCAAATTGCGCTGCACTATGAGGCGGCGCTAGCTTGCGAGGCGAACCAGGACCGTCCCGCCGCCCGCGCCCATTTTCTAGAAGCGTACGCCGGCAACATTGATTATCGCGATGTGGCTGAGCGCATTCGGGCCTTGAAGTCGTAAAATGCCAATGTATGTCTGAATCGCAAGCCGGGCGTAGTGAATTTCCGGATCCCAATTCTGTTTCCGACCCGGCGCCTTCCTCCGCGGGGCCGCCCACCAGCGCCGCCATTCTGGAAGAAGTGCAGAACGGCGAACCGGTGCATCGTCCGTCCGCATTGGAGATCTGGCTGCACCGCGTCGGCGCTTTGATGTTCGTATTCCTCTGCGCCGTCACGGGAGTGTTGCTGGTGGTTCTGCCCTGGCGTCCAGAGTGGACCGACAACCCGTTGCTGTTGCGCTATCCCGAGATGCGAGCGTTGATCTCCACCGGATTTGTGCGCGGGGTGGGGAGCGGGTTGGGCGTGCTCGATATCTGGATCGGGTTCTGGGAAGCGCTGCACTATCATGAAGACCTGCTTTGAGGTTTCCGCATCGAACACCTTCCGCTTCAGGAATCTGAACCCAAAAATTCGAGCCCTGAATCTGAGCCCAAGGAATCTGAACCCAGGAATCTGAACTTATGACCGATTCGAAGATTGATTCGAGAAGTGCTTCGATGCGCGATGCGTCGCCTGTTTCGAAAATCAAATCCGCGCCACTGGCCTATGAGAACGAGCCGTTCCTCACCAGTCCAGACGGGCGCATCCTGCGCCTGCTCGCCGAATATAGTGAGCCGCTGGCGCGCTTCCGGCGCGAGAAGATTCGCGATACCGTGGTGTTCTTTGGTTCAGCGCGTTTGCGCAGCAGCGACGAGGCCAACCACGGTTGGGTCGCGGCCGAGCAGAAAGCCAAGGGCGAAGTGCCGGCGCAGCAGCAGGCCGAACTCAAGCGCGCCCAGTCCGCAGTGGATATGGCCCGTTACTACGAAGACGCGCGCCGCCTGGCCTATCTCTGGACCGAGTGGACCAAGACCCTGGGCGGCAAGCATCAGCGCTTCGTGGTGACCACCGGGGGAGGCCCGGGCATTATGGAGGCAGCCAATCGCGGCGCCTACGAAGCCAAAGGAAAAACCATTGGGCTGAATATCAACCTGCCCTTTGAGCAGGCGCCCAACCAATACATCACGCCGACGCTCAATTTCGAATTCCACTACTTCTTCATGCGCAAGTTTTGGTTCGCATATCTGGCCAAGGCACTGGTGGCGTTTCCCGGCGGCTTCGGCACCATGGACGAGCTGTTTGAAATCCTGACCCTGGCGCAGACGCAAAAGCTGGCGAAGAAAATCCCGGTAGTGATTTACGGCAGCGAGTATTGGAAGCGAGTGATCAACTTCGATGCCTTCGTCGAGGCGGGCACGGTGGCGGCGGCCGACCTGGAGCTGTTTAAGTTCGCCGACACCCCCGAAGAAGGCTTCGAGTACTTGCGCGACAGCATCAGCAAATACCATCTGACGCCGCAACCGAAAGCCGAAGCGGAAGCGGGCCCGGAAATTGCCAAGACTAATCCGTAGGGCGCGCGGTTCCTAGGAATATTCTTAGGACGATACAGTTGCGGCAGAGACGTTGCGTTACTCCTCTGCGAGTGATAAAAAGTCGATGGAACCCGGAGGCAGAGCCATGATGAACGGTGCCAAGGCTGAGACCAACGTCAAGCAGGTCATCCCATTCTTTCGCGTGTCTGATATGGAGCGCTCGGTGCGCTACTACGCGGACGGCCTCGGTTTCACCATGCAGCACCAATGGGTGGTGGAGGGAAAGCTGCGCTGGTGCTGGCTGCAATTGGGCGGGGCCGTACTGATGCTGCAAGAGTTCCGCAAGCAGGGTCACAATTCATGGACGCCCGGCGGGAAGGTGGGCGAAGGTGTATCGCTCTGCTTTCAATGCGAAGATGCGGTGGCGATCTATCATGCTGTCCGGTCGCGCGGGATCGAGGCGTCAGAACCGGAAGTCGGCAACGCCATGTGGGTGACCTGCCTGAGTGACCCAGACGGCTACCGCATCGAATTCGAAAGCCCAACCGACATCTCGGAGGAGACGAAGCTGTCGGAAGTGAAGGGGTGAGGCGGCCGCGAGCGGACAGGCAAGGAGGTGCGACCCCTGATTTTCCGCATGGCAGCTGAGAATCCGCCCTTGGGAGCCCCTCGGATTCACGGCCTTGCTCATGCTCCGCTTCGATTGTCTCCAAGTCAACGGTCTCGCGTTCGCTGCGGCGAGCTCCGAGACGTGCGGAGAGAATATTTCAACGTATAATTGCGTGCAACCAGGCGACTAGGATGCCAAAACGGAAATCCTGGAACAACCTGAATTAGGGCATTCTCGACGGACAAACGTGTTTTCGGAGGATTGTTATGAAATGGAACTGCATCTCGACTTTGATTCTTTGTGCGTGCTTGGTATCAACGGCCTGGGGGCAGCAGACTACGGGCAATGCGCTCAACAACTGGAGCCAGTTCCACCGGACCAACATGGAGCGCTACAACCCGTATGAAGCAACACTGAACGTCCAGAATGTTCCCAATCTCCAACTCAAGTGGAGCGAGCGTACGTGCGAACGTTGCATCGACCGTTAACCGCGACCGCCGCTCTCGTCGCTGCGTTTACTTCCCGATTCTTCTGATCACGTAGAGCAGCAGCGATAGTACGACGCTGAGCACAATGCTGGTCGCCAGGGGGAAGTAGAAGGTGGTGTGCTTGCCGCGATAGAGGAAGTCGCCGGGGAGGCGTCCGATGGGCAGGCTGGTGCGGCCGAGCAGGAGGAGTACGGCGCCCGCCACCAGAAGCAGGATGCCTAACGCAATCAAGATGCGGCCCAGATCGGACATGGCTCAATAAAACATAGCAGCTTCGAAGGGGCGAGTGCTCAGATCCCGATTTTTTTAGGGGGGGGGGGCTTTTGGGGGGATGGGCCTGGTGAAGAGGATATCCGGACGGTAGGTCGGAGACGTCCGTGAGCATCAGACTCGTATCTGTCAGTCCACCCCTTTGGAGTCGGTTCGGCGGCCTTCCACTCTGCAATACAAAGTACTTG
>JBBQVN010000198.1:0-5870 GCA_038211475.1 Terriglobales bacterium
GTCGATCAACCCATCAACTTCTTCGACGGCTGGCAGGAAGTGCCCGACACGACGACCTACGACAATGCCTTCAAAATTCAGTGGGAGGAATTCCTGAAGCACGTCGCCCTCGACACGCCCTTCCCCTTGACGCTGCGCGAAGGCGCCAAAGGCGTGCAACTCGCCGAACTCGGCCTGCAAAGCTGGGAGCAGCGCAAGTGGCTCACCGTCCCCGATCTCGCGAAGGCCTGATGAAGCCCGCTCGCGCCGACGCAAGCCCCAGCGTCGAGCCTTTGACTTCCTTACTTTCATATCTTACTGGTCATGGCATGACCGCGACCATTAACAGCAAAGGGCAGATCACCATTCCTCTCGGCATCAGAAAACACCTTGGCCTCAAGGCGGGCGACAAGCTGGAGTTCGATGAAACCGCTCCCATCCTCACGGCGCGGCGTGCGGTCGATCGCCAGCAGTGGCGGGCGACGATGGGCGAATGGCAGAAGGCATCCGCCCAGGCGCTCAAAGGTCATCCGTGGGCGGACGCAAGCAGCGCGGCCATCGTGGACGATCTGCGCGGCGGCCCGGCAGACAGGAAGCGTTCGGTCCGATGATCACCGCCATCGATTCCTCGGTGCTCTGGGCCATTATCAAGCAGGAGGCTGGATGGGAGGCTTGGGAAAATGCACTCCTCCATGCGGCCACCGAGGGGCCTCTGATCATCTGTCCGATCGCCTTTGCGGAAATCGCGCCCTCAGCTCTCGACGAAGCATCGTTGCAGGGCTTTCTCGGAGCGTTGGCGATCAACTACGATGACATCAGCTCTGCCGCCGCCTTTGCCAGCGGGCAGACCTTCAAGCGCTATCGCAAGGCCGGTGGCCCGCGTCAGCATTTGGTCCCAGATTTCGTCATCGGCGCGCACGCGCAAACCCAGGCGGACCGCCTGGCGGCCATTGATCGCGGCTACCTCGGCAAATGGTTCCCAGGCCTCACGCTGCTGGCACCCCGGAAGCCGTGAAATAGCGGCAAAATTTTCCCCGAATATCCCCGGCTCGCGCGGAGAATGGAAAGAACGCACCATGCGGATGCGCTCCAGCAGTTCGTCAAAGTAAGCGCCGCCGCCGGACTGCTTCAGCCGCTCGTCATCCATCGTGAAGCCCTTCACGATGTATTCCCGCAACCGCTGCGTGGCCCACATGCGGAACTGCGTGCCGCGCTGGGATTTCACGCGGTAGCCGACGGAGATGATGACATCCAAGTTGTAGAACTCCACTCGCCGCTGCACTGAGCGCCGACCTTCCTGACGAACCGACAAGGATTCCTTGTGAGTTGCCCCGCGCTGCAACTCTCCCTCGTCGTAAATGTTTTGGAGGTGCAGGCTGACGTTCTGTTGCGTGGTTTGGAAAAGCTCCGCCATCTGCTGCTGCGTCAGCCAGACCGTCTCGTTTTCAAACCGGCACTGCACGCGCGTTCGGCCATCCTCGGTCTGGTAGAGGATGATTTCGGATTGGGGCAATGGTTCGTCGCTCATGGCATGATCGGTTTAATCAAGAATCGAGACATGACGTCATTTGTGTGTCCCCATCGCACAGGGTCAGTGACTTCCTCGATTGGGGTCGACGGCGAGGGGCTATAGTTTCGTAGTCCCGTAACTATTCTTAATGTTCGTGTTAAAATAGATCCCGTGAGAGCCAGATTGCATGAGGGAATCAAAAACCTCCTGTGGAACTCCGTGGTATTGGTAAACGGAGCCGGTGTTGAACTCGACCTCCAAGGTCGCCGTTTCCGGGTCATAACCGATTGAACGAAGGTTGCTCGAACTGACTGGTGTGCGTTCCATATTATTTCTTCTTTGGCTTTGGTGTTCGTAGTGAGGGAATGACGACACTCACATCTTGAGTCCGCCAACATGCCATGAGTGCGGCGAAGTTTTCATCGGAAACAGTGTCTTTCCACCCTCCAGGCTGAATGGGTTTACCATTCTCGTCGAGCGGAACAACTACCATCGGATCACCGCTATCTGGACGGCGTCCCTTCGGTGGAGCTGCGATTAATGTTCTCATTGGAAGGCCAACAGCCTCCCCGACCACAAGCGCTTCACCCGTTCGCAAGATCGACAGCATCGAGAACAACCCTTCAAGATTGTCAGAAGCGCACGCCTTAATCTGAGATCGGTCGGCTTCGTTGGTGAGGCGCATTGCAATCATGGTGCCGCATTGAGAGAGGATCGTGGGGTCGATTTCTGAGGGGCGCTGGCTAACCAACATTAGCCCGACGCCATACTTTCGACCCTCTTTCGCGATTCGGCGTGCCGCTGCGGCTGCGCGACCCTTGCCTTCCTTCGTCAGGTAGGTGTGTGCTTCCTCTAACGCTATCAAGAGCGGGCGGTGACGGCCACCGACCTCAACGTTACGCCCCCAAAACAAAGCATCGAAAAGGATTCGCAAGACGGCCCCAACCAAATCATCCAGCACCGAAGGCGGAACGCCGGAGAGATCCAAGACCGTGATCGGCTTTTCACCGCCAATCCATTCTTGGAGAAGCGAGTCCAAATCCTTGGTAGTGCTGCCGTCTTCCTTCACAGACCACTCGCCGGGATTGAAGAGAAAGCTCAGTCTCTTGTCCCTGAGTTTTCCTTCCAAAGTATCCGTCTGCGACCGCATGAGGTCTTTCTGGCTACTGAGGAGGATCTTTTCGGGGTCACCCGCATCGTTCTTATTGGGTCTGAACTTAGGCCGCACCACACCAAGGGCATCCCCCAGAAGTTCCTTTCCCGAAACGTCCTTCTCGACTGCCCAAGTATCCCGAGACTGCGGCTTGTCCTTTGGCAAGATGTGGGTGGCATATTGCAGGGTGTGAAGATCATACCAGAGCTTTTGGATGCAAAAGGGGACGGGGGAATCAGCAGTGGTATTTTCAGTGGCCGTTTCCAGAGCTTTACCGGCGGGCTTGGATGCCCTCTTCATTGTGGTCACAGCGTCCAGAAAATAGGCCAAAGCTGCTCCTCCCAGCGGCCCAGTCGATAGGCTCATCAGTTCTTCTGAGGTGAGCGCCCAATAAGGCACATGGAGCGGCCTCTCCCCTTTCTCCTTATTGGCATTTATGCGGAAGACCCGCGCTTGGTCGCCGAATGCCCGCGAGTATTCTCCATGGAGATCCAACAGCACGATGCGCGTGCCCGGAAATGATGCTGGCTCGGCGAGGGAATTTAAGAGGCTGGCTACCGTGGTTGATTTTCCTGCTCCAGTGCTACCCACGAGCGCCGAGTGCCGCGTGACGAGCTTGTTGAGATCAAGGTAAGCCGGAATCGATTCTGCGCTGGCGACTTGACCTATAGAGACGTAGCTGCGTTTCTCGCCAGGTGCGTATATCGCAGCCAAGTCCGACTCGGTAACGACGTGCGCCAAGTCTCCGATGGTCGGGTATTGCGAGATGCCTCGTTCAAATTTCCTGCCTCGGCCTCCCTCGCCGACGAGTTCCACGCGGAGCCAGCGGTTCCCAAAGTTTTGGACTGCTTCGCCCACAGATGGCGCAGCGCCTGCGCCCACCTGTGAAACGATGCCATATAGGTCGGAATAACCCGCCGGAATTCGGACGAAGCTTCCGACCTGACCAACCCGGTATCCCTCGCCCCGGACGAATACCAATCCAGTCTCGGTGCCGTCCTCAAGCTTGATGCGAACGCTGGGGCCGGATACGTCTTCGACCGTTCCGAGACGGGTCGGGTCAGCAGGTTTTGAACTACGGGTGCTCATGGCTTCATTCAAATGTTTGGACGCCAAACTGCGCTTCGAGGAACAAACAGAGGTGATGGAAATCGCCCAAGTGGCACCGAGCTTTGTGAGTGTCTTTGCCATCCGCGTCGGGTGCGCCCTTCTCTGTGGCTATCCCCGAACCTTTGGTAGCGAGAGCCGCGTCCACGTCGTTGTAGTTCCCGCAGCGGGTGGCAACTACAGCACCGTCCCATGCCAAGAGGCTCAAGTTTGAGTGCTTCTCGGCATATCGGACTGCCTCTTCGTAATTCCCCAGCTTGGAGTAGAGCAAAGCAAAACAGTGGGCAGATCTATTGCCCCTCAACCCGTCGAGGAGAAGCTCGTTGAGGTGCCCGTCTGCAAATGAGTAACCGCAGAGAACAATGACGGGATTTGTCTCCCTGAAAAACGCCTTCAGACGATCGCACATCGCGAGATATGGCATACGGCGACTCTGCTCATATTTGAGATGGGAAGGGTAGATCATCACTTGCTGTCCTAGCTTCGGTGGATGGCAACGGAAAACCGAATCATCATCATCGCTCTGCTTTATCCAGTTGATTGATCCGTGCAGCTTCCAAAGGCGTGCCCACCGCTCCGGGACTTTGTCCTGCTCCATCGCCGCGAGATCAAAAAACGGCTGCCTCGCCCCGACGAATCCGTCGAAGTACGGCACTCTGCATTTCTCAAAGGCCTCCTCAATCAGCAAATCATAATTGGGAGTGAATACCTCCAAAGGATAGGTACGCTGAAGTTGCCGCACCCAAAGAGCGAAGCGTTGGTAAGCATTCGTATACTCCGGCAGGGCCTTATTTACGAGTTCGACGATTATTTCACAGATTTTCTTGTCGAGCTTCCGAAGGTTTTCAACCGTCATCCCATCCACGGTAGAGGCTCCTTTCAGTGCACAGACGGTGCGCAGTTGCGTGAGGACGTGTTCGACATTCGGGATTTTGCATTTGTCCGATTTGCACGCGGTCGTGAGTTTGCCCCAACACTCCAAAAGATCCTTGGCTAAGAGACCATTCTCGTCCGTGCTTTTGCTACCAACGGTGAGTCCGCTCTCGATTGCTGCGGTCAATCCCGCTACGTCGGGAATGTGTTTAATGCTCTTGGCTTCGTCCTTGTCGTAGATTCCCAACGGACAACCAGCGCCGAGAAAGAATCCAAGTCGCCGCTTCTCAGAACGTAGTGCTTCGCGGACAAGCCCGACCTGGTGCTGAAGATCGTGAATCGTGTTCATCTTGATTTGAAGCGTGGCACTCGCTGTTGCGGTCGTCGCTTTCGTGACAGGTTCTGGTGACGGGATTGGTGTGTTCATGGCTTCTTTGGCATCACATGGCATCGTCCGCATCGTAGCGGCCCAACTTCCCGTGTCACCTGTGGAAGTTTGGGCGGCGCATTTTCGCCCGACCATGCGATTTGCGTTCCGTGGTAGCGCCCGTGTCCCGGAAATGCGGGCGGAACATTGCCGCAGTCATCGGCTTTTCCGGCGGGAATGATTGGAAAGGACAGTTTTACCAGCGGCGGGAAAGAGCGTTGAATGGACTTCGCACCGATGCCGCATTCCATGAAAACACTCATCTCCAAACCTGAAGAACTCACTCCGCAGACGACCTGGCAGGAGACGAAATGGGCGTGGACCAGCGAGGAGGAACTCGTGGATCACCAGACGAAGGGGCGGCTGTGCGCGGCGGCTTTGCTGCCGTTTCGCGATCGTCAGCCGGACTGGGAAGGATTCGTTGCGAGCATTCGCTGGATGCAGGCGGCGGCGGATCGTTACGGCGTGGAACTCGTCACCGTGCTGAATGCGGACACGGGCTACATTTTCGATCTCGATGATGCGCTGTATGCGGAGGTGCTGCGGCGGTTTCGGGCGGAGTTTCCGCAGGCGAAGTTCATCGCGGGAATCACGGCGCGCGGGGCGGAGCAGGACACGGCCTTCAAGGCGGAGCGCTACCGGACGCTGCTCGACATCGTGCAGCAGCACGAGAATTGCGAGGTGATGATCATGACTTCGCGCTGGCTGAATGCGCTCGATCCCGAGCCGCGGCGCGATGGCTACTACGAGATCGCGGAGTGGCTCGTGCGGCCCGGCATCGTGCATGCGCTGGAGCCGAGCTTCGTGCCGTGGGCCACGCC
>JBBQVN010000199.1:0-5810 GCA_038211475.1 Terriglobales bacterium
GTGATCAGCCCATTCCTGTAGACATAAGCGAAGGAATATTTGTTGGCGAAGAAGGGAAAATCAAAGGGCAAAGCCACCGGCCTGCTTGATCCTGTCAAACGTAGCGCTGTTTCCGGTCCGAAAGTAAAGGAAGGTGCTGTCGCCGAAAGAGCATAAGGGGGGATGGTCCCAACGTAAGTTGAGATCTGCTGGCTGGGTCCGGGAGGCCCGGCGTGGGTATAGTAAGCCGAGATGAAGTCACTAGGTACCAGCGAGAGCGCGCCGCTGAAACGGTCTGTGCTCACGCCGGTTGTGCCGAAGATGCCTGTGTAGATGGATCCAGTCTTTTTCAGCGCAACGTTTTCAATGTCTCCCGAGCTGCTCGCCACCTGAATATTGAGGGTGGGTTGCGAATAGCTGGAATCCTGTACCACGATGCGAACAGGCTCGCCGATCACAAACGGGTCATCGTAAAACTTGATCTGGCCGGATGAGGACGGCATGTCAAACGAGGAGATTACGTGCACCGAATCCCCACTGGTAGAGTATGCGAGCGCGCCCAAACCGCGCTTGGCGAACCCCGTCCAAATTTGGTCCTGGCTGACGCCTTTGAAGTCAGTCCGGTCGGCCAGCAGAATCGCATCCCGCATGTCGACCATGCTGGGAGCAGGTATGGACAGCTTCATTCCGTCCATCACCAGAAGACGCGCGCGGCGGCGGCCCTCTTGTTCGCCAAACTGTTTGATCAGGTTGGCCCGCATTTCCCACAGAGCTTCAAACCAGATCTCGCCGTCGGCATGAACCTCAGGTTCGGGAATTACATGACCGAGATTCGAGTAAGTCAGCGGGTTCAAGTCGAGGTTGGTCGAATAACCTCGAGTACGCAGGTTACCCGCACCCCATTCCTGTGTAAAATATTCGCCCGCCGCATAAAAACCATCCGGCGGTGTGGCGTCCGGAAGGGTGTATTCAAGGCCGTAGAAGTCGCTCCACGCTTCACCCATGGCCCCACCCTGAAAGGTATTGTAATTATCCTGCACTAGCCGGAAACTCACGCCGTGCGTATATTCATGGACCATGACATATGAGTCGTAAGATCCATCTGTGAAAAAGTCACCCTGATTCGAAGCGCTCAAAAACATGGCAACCATCGACTGGGATCCATCGTTGACCGCCCGGACGCTGAAGAAGGCGTTCTCGATTTGAGCAGCGCTTAGGCTGTTTGCGCCGTAGTGGCTGTAAGCGTAGATGGGATCCCCGCCCAGGCCGCCGCGGTCGAAGTTCTCCTGCTGGAAATTCCCCGCCGCCTCATCGAAACCGGATTGATAATGCAGATCGTGCGCGCGGTTCATCCAGTAGAACAGGTTGGTAGTAGCGGCGTCCCCGAAACTGAGTGGATTGGGCGCCCCCGGTCCAAGCTCCAGAGGGAAGCTAAAATTATTATCGGCGGCCTTAGCGGTCAGCGGCGTTAACAGGAAACGAATTCCGAGTTGATTCTCTCCCACGACGGCGTTGTTGCCGACCGTCTCGCCGCCCGTCACCCAACCCTTTGGAGATGCGACAGGATCGCCGGTGAATGGTTGCAGAGTTCGATCCGCGACCGGCGGAGGGCCCGTCAGCCGGACCCCTGGCATCGGATTCGGTTGGGGACTCTCGCGCTCGAACACCAAACCCCGGGGCGTTTGCTGAAAGAATGTTGTGGGCCTTTTCGAGAGAATCAGTTGAGTTGCATCGTCCACCACGGTCTCAAAGCTATTGATCCGGTCCACGTCCGTGATAGCAAACTGCCACGCCGGATGTAACGAGCCATTGACGCCATACCATACCAGTTCGCCTGGGATCTCTTCCGGAAAAGGTCCCGCTGCAAACCGGACGCCGTTGGGCGTCTTCACTGACTTCTCGCTCACAAAGGGCGCGAAACTATCACCGATGGCCGGGTTCACCTCCCGGAGCGCCGCCCTGACAGCTCCAAAGGCAGAACTCTGGGGAGGCAGTTCCTGGTCCGGAGCAGGCGCGGGATACAAGAGCCCGCCCGAATTGAGCACCCGCCCATCGCCGTCGATATTGACGACCCAAGAGGCATTCAGCACGTCGACGCCTCGAAACCGCTGGTGATATACCAGATGGCTCACGCCGTTATGGCTGGTCCTATATTCTTTTGCGACATAAAGCCCGGCTAAATCTGTGTCATTCAAGTTCAGTTGACTGGAGATCCCATCAATATATTCCCGAGCGATCTCGCGAGCGGTGCGAGCGCTCGGTCCCGTAAGGGGCTCTTTCGCACCCAAAAAATGGAATCGGGTTTTATCCGTTTGCGCATGCAAGGCAAACAAAACCAGCGGCAACACCGCGGCGACCTTTTTCATAAAAAGCATTTTAGCTGACATAGAGTATTACATATATTTACGGCATTGGAGGCCGGTTCTCATGTGGTCAACACGACTTTTCACGTCGCTGTGGGTTTTAGTTGTTTGGCTCGACTGACTTCCCGCCAAGGAAAAAATCCCCAGCGCCTTCTCTGGTCCGGTTATCTAGTGATTCTCTGGATTAGATCTTTAGGAGCCATGACGCTCCAGGTAACATCCTCGCCACCTACGCCCCAACCGGTAGGTACACCGATCACCTGGACTGCGACTGTCAATGCAACGGAAAGAGGGACATTAGACTACCAATTTAGTGGGAAAACAGGCACTTACGAGTTTCGCGTTCTGCAGGATTTTCAGACTTCCAACCAGTTAGTGTGGGCTGTAACAGAAACTGAAGGGACTTACACGCTTCGGGTGATCGCACGGAATAGGAACTCCGGGACAACTGCTACGACATGGACCAAGTTTACTGTAACCTCGTTACTGACCACAGGCGACCCGGTTATCACCGCGACGGCGAACCCGTTGGTTGCCATCTACAGCGCCCCTGGTTGTGCCGCGGGCCATTCTATGTACATTCGATTCGACCACGGCGGTAAATCAAGCACAACCAATCTGGCTCCTTGTACACCCGGATCCAGTATGAACTTCTATATGGGTGGAATGCTGCCTGGAACCACTTACTACATGAAGTACGCTGTAGTAACAGAACCCAACAAGTCGATCGTAACGTCGAGTTCGAAACTACCGTTCACAACCGGTCAGATAGATCCGAGCCAAGCCTTTCCGATGGTCACTGTTCTACATCCGCCGGATTCCCAGACCTGCGCGGGACAAGAGACACTTTTGCTCGATTACCTGTCTCCGCCCGGAGGACCTTACTACTGTCCGACTGCCGTTGACTTACAAGGCCGCACAATCTGGTACTACCCTGCCCTCGCCTTGCCGGCCCAAACCACGACTTACTTCATCCGTCCAGTCCCCAACAGCCAAGGACACATGTTACTGATCGCCAACGATCCTGATTCTATTCCTGACAAGGGACAGTTTCTGAGGGAAATCGATCTGGCGGGGAACACCGTGGCCCAGACGAATGCCAGACGAATCAGCGAACAATTAATAGCACGGGGCGAACTCGGCATCACCGGTTTTGATCATGATGCTATCCGTCTTCCGAACGGTCACACTTTAGTCATTTGCAGTCAGGAGCGAATTTTCGCGGAGGGCACGCAAGGTGCCAGCGGGCCGGTGAACATCCTTGGCAACGCCATTGTCGATCTGGACAAGAACTGGCAGGTCACCTGGTCTTGGAGCGCCTACGATCATCTCGACATCAACCGGGTGGCCGTGCTGGGTGAGATCTGCTCGGACATGCCTGGCTGCCCGCCATTTACGCTTTCGCCCAACGCGAATGACTGGCTACACGGGAACTCGCTCGGTTATATCCCGGAGAGCGGTAATATCCTGTTCTCGATTCGGAACCAGGACTGGGTTATCAAGATCGACTACGCTCAGGGGCGGGGCTCCGGTAGTGTCTTGTGGAAACTCGGGCTCGACGGAGATTTTACAATGAACAGCGCTGATCCGTACCCATGGTTCTCGCACCAGCACGACGCGCACTTCGAACTCGGCCGTACGATTCTGACGTTATTCGATAATGGGAACACGCGCGCAACGAGAAATCCGAACATGCTGGAGAATAGCCGGGGCTACGTGCTGCAAGTGGATGAGGCGAACCACACCGCCACGCCGCTCCTGCTGGCCGATCTGGGGGTCTACTCACAAGCCGTGGGCACTGCGCAGAAACTGGAGAACGGCAATTATCATTTCGAGGCGGGTTACGTTAAAACACCATCCAACCAGGCATTCGCGATCGAAGTTCTGCCTGATGGCGGGCGCAACTTCGAGTGCCAGGATGCCACTCAGACCTACCGCGCGTACCGCATGCAATCACTGTACGCCGTGGGCTCCGACCGCGTTGTACGGCCGGCAGCAGCACCGGGCGAAGGCCAACTTGGATTGGACGACCGTTAGACTATTTCTACTAATTGCCGTCGGGGCCCCGTGCTTCGGAGCGGACGTTGCGCTTTGGGATGCCACGGTGAAAGAGTACGTCACTGCTGAAACACCAGGCGAGGCAAGGGTTGACTACGCCCGACTGAAAACGAACGGGCGGCAGAAGCTCGACGAGTACTTGCGGCAAACCGCGGAACGCTGGCCGGATGGGATGTCCGACAGTGCTCGTAAGTCCGCGCTGATCAACACTTACAATGCGCTTACCGTCCGATGGGTTCTGGATAACTATCCAGTGAAGAGCATTTGG
Source organism: Terriglobales bacterium (assembly GCA_038211475.1). Classification (GTDB taxonomy): domain Bacteria; phylum Acidobacteriota; class Terriglobia; order Terriglobales; family Acidobacteriaceae; genus JANYBT01. Next base: position 4,669 of record JBBQVN010000199.1, read on the forward strand.
CAGACGCCCCATCCCTTCAGCGAAGTCCGGCACACGGTGAATGGGGAGAAGATGTCGTTAGACGACATCGAGGGCCGCTTGCGCAAGATGGGCGATCCGAGAATTCACGGAGCCTTGGTTTGCGCCGCCCGCAGTTGCCCGCCCTTGCGGCGCGAGGCATACACAACCGAGCGAGTTGACGCTCAACTTGACGACAATGTCCGGCAGTGGTTGGCCAACGGCAAGCAGAACCAATTCATTCCCGATCGGCATGCGGCCCATGTTAGCTCGATATTCAAGTGGTACAAGGGTGATTTCGATGCCGCGGGCGGTTCGGTCGAGAAATTCCTAGCGAAGTTCGCACCGCCGGGTCAGGGCGCTTTTCTGTTGGAGCCGGGGGCTACTGTTACGTTCAACGATTACAACTGGGGGCTGAACGATAGCTCTCAGCTTGGCTCCAACTACGGCAAGATCAACCTGTTTTTCGATCACTTGAAGAACAAGTGATCGGCTCAAAAGACACGGCGCTTGAGACGCTCGACGGTAAACTTGGCCGTGTCGGCAATGGCCATGACGGACATCACGCCGGCTTGTACGGGGTCCGTAACCACTAGATCCGCGGCCTCGGGAACGCTTCCGGCCATGTTGAGACTGATCACCAGCAGACCTTGCGCGCGCACTTCGCGAACGGCCTTCTCAATTTCTCCACCCATGATGGATCCCGCCAAGACAATGGCACGCGCTCTCGGCAAGCGGGCCACGGCGCGTACTGCTTCGGCCAATTGCGTCTCGCCGACCAGCGGGATGGTGTCAACCGAGATGTGCTCCCCACGAATATTGTGGCGGTCGGCTTCGGAAATCGCGCCGATGGCTACTTGTCCGACCTGAGCTCCTCCGCCCACGATGATGATGCGCTTGCCGTAAATCTTCTGCATGGTCGGCACGACCCGGACCTCGTGCACAATCGCCAGATCCTTCAAATCGGCCTGCAGATCCGATTGCAAGGTGGCTGCGCCGGCGGGCAGCTCGATCTCAAAATATATGCGAGCCTGGGGTGGGAGCTGTTCGATAATCTCGACGGACGTGATGTCGCCGCTGTGTCGCGCAATAACCCCAGTCAGCTCGTGGAGAACGCCCAAGCCGGAACGCGCGACGATTTCGAT
>JBBQVN010000200.1:0-5739 GCA_038211475.1 Terriglobales bacterium
GCCCACGGTGCGTGCCGTAGCCGGATCAAAGATTTGGCCTTCGTACACGGGAGTTCCGTCGCAGGCATTGGTGCCGATAATGTTGGCAGTGTTCAGGGTTTCGGTGAAATTGCCCTGGAGTTCCAATGCGGTGGGCACCCGGCTGTTAGTCACGCCGCCCTGGGCCTCGCGATATTGTTCCCAGGAGAAGAAGAAGAACGTCTTGTCCCGGCCATTGTAGAGCTTGGGAATCCAGACGGGACCGCCGAAGGTGAGGCCGTAGTCATTTTGGCGATCCTTGGGGCGCTGGAAGCCCTGGCGCGCGGCGGGGTCGGTGAGCTGGGCAAGCTGATGGTTGTTAAAAAATGAGTTGGCGTTCAGATCTTCGTTGCGGAAGATTTCATAAGCGCTGCCATGGACGGAGTTACTACCAGACTTAGTGCTGAAGCTTTCGATGCCGCCGGTGGTGCGGCCCAAGTCTGCGGGCAGAGTGGAAGTGGTGATCTTAAACTCGCCGAGGGCCTCGACAGAGGGCGCGGTTTCGTCAAACGAGGAGCCGTTTTCTGAACGGAAGGTGGAAGCACCGTCCAACTGAACCTCGGTGGCATAAGTCTGGCTGCCGCTGATCTTAGACTCGAAGGTTCCGCCATTTCCGCTGGAAGTGCCGGGCCCCGTAGTGCCGGGAGTGAGGAACACGAAGGCTTCTGGAGATCGCATGGCTTGTACCACGCTGCCCAGAGCGAGAGGCAGGTCGAGCACCTGTTTCGCGGTGACGACCGTGCCCACCTCAGAAGACTCGGTCTGAATGGAGGGAGCATCCGCCTCAACCGAGACCGATTCACTGACCACGCCGGTCTCGAGCTTTACGTCGAGAGCACTGATGGTTCCGACCTGGACCACGACCCCCTTCTCGATGGCGGACTTGAAACCTGCGGCGCTGACGGTGACGTCATAGGAACCGGGGCTCATGGAAGAGATTCTGTAGGCGCCGGCAGAGGTGGTGACGGTCTCATACTTGGAGCCGGTTTCAGTACCGGTAGCGTTGATCTTGGCGTCGGAGACAACGGCCCCGGACGGATCGACAACGTTGCCCGAGATTGAACCCTGGTTGAGTTGAGCCCATGCACAGGCCGTCATGACGGCAATCACCAGCAGCAGTTTTCCGTAAAAACCTCTCATGCCCCACTCCTCGATGCTGAGAATAGAGAATCCCCGAATCCGGAAGCCGAAGGCTCGAAGTTGAACCAAGGGCAACTTGATGTTGCTACACAGACTGAGCTAAACCGGGAATCCCCAAAACCAAACCGCATCACAGTAAACGATTACTTTGCAGAACGCAAGAGAAAAATAGTGTTTTTGTACTAGTCGGATTTGAAGGCGGGTCTAGCCCGGAAAACGCTTGCGCTTGATGCTCTGCGCTGGGCGAGAATGAGTTAAGCCGGGGGCGGACTGACGCAATCGTGGCCGGTTCCGGACGGCAAAGACTACCAACATCCGGCAGGCGAGCAAATGAATGGACGTGCGGAGCGCGGGTATGTTCTCCCCGCCAGAACCAAGGAAGCGGGCGACCGCGGAGAGGACGACTCTATACTTAAATGATGAAATCAGCGGGACGGGGAATGGGCTGAGCGCCCAAAACCAGGGCGGTGGACTTGCGCAATACCAGCGAGGTCACCAGCACACACTCGTTGCTCTGCCTGGCCTGGGCCGGACGCTCCCGAGCAGCGAGCAAGGCCTGAAACGCGAAGGTCGCCAATTCTGATTGGGACATTTGGACGGTGGTCAGAGGCGGGGTGACGAATTGCGCGAGATGGATGTCATCAAACCCGACGACTGACAACTGGTTGGGTACGTTGATCTGAAGTTCGTAGGCTTCGCGAATGACCCCAATCGCCGTCATGTCATTTGAGCACAAAATGGCGGTGGGGCGTTTGGCCAGGCGGACGAGCCGGCCCAGAGCAGCCACGCCTCCCTCCACCGTGTGATCGCCTTCGACCAGGAATTCCGGTGGGGCCTCAAGCCCGATCTCGCGCATCGACTCTTCGAACGCGGTTTTGCGGGCCATGGCAGACATGAGGCGCAAGGGGCCGGTGACGAACGCGATTCGCTGATGCCGCAGCGCCGCCAGGTGCTGCACCGCCTGGCGAATTCCATTGCGATAGTCGATACGAATGTTGGTGACGCCTGGGACGGTCGGGCCCACCACCACTCCCACCAGCGGAACTTTGCGGACGCGCAGGTCAGCTAACAGCGAGTCTTCCATTCCGAAGGTAAGAATGGCGACGCCGTCCACGCGCCGTTCGATCATGCGGCGGACCGCCAACTCCATGCGCTTGAGGTCATTGCCGGTGGAAGCCAAGAGCATTTCGTAGCCGTTGGCGACGGCGAGGTTCCCGAAGGTCTCGACGATTTGCGGGAAAAAAGGGTTGGTAATTTCGGAGACGACCAAGCCGAAAGTTCTGCTCTTGCCCGAGACGAGAGCACGCGCTTGAGTATTGGGGACATAGCCGCGCTGGTCGGCGGCATCCAAAACTCGCTTAGCGAGTTTTGGATTGACGGTGGGGACACCATTGAGCACCCGGGACACTGTCGCGGTGGAGACCCTGGCGAGTTTTGCGATCTCTCGAATGTCCATAAGAGATTCGATGGAGGACGGGTCAGCATACCATAGAGAAAGCGTTTTCTGGATAAATGGTTAGAGGGAGAAGGGATATTAACAAACGTGTTGTAAACGTTTACCCGTCTGGTTTATGCTCAACCGCATATGATACTGACCGATGCTGTCTCGCGGTTTGAGTCGCGACCCCGGTTGCCCGTGCTCGCGGTGATGATCTCAGTCGGGCTTCTCATTGGCTGCTCGGCCAACAGCAGTCCGGTTAGTATCACGCCCCCTCCACCCATTGCCAAGACGTTTCACAATCCGATCCAGGCGGTAGTCGCGGGCGGAGGAGTGGTGGAGGACTGTCCCGATCCCTCCATTATTCATGGCAAGATTGCGGGCGATAACTTCTGGTACGGGTACTGCACAACGGGGCCGCTGAACGATTCGGATAAGGAGAGTAGTGGAAACTATCGCACGCACTTGATCAAGATGATCAAGACCGAGGACTTCGCGACCTGGACTTATGTGGGCGATGCTTTTTCGGTGCGGCCGGCTTGGATAGCGCCAACCGCTGGCATGTGGGCGCCCGCGATCAAATTTTTTCATAATCAGTACTACCTGTACTATGCCGCGCAAGACACGAGTCTGCCTGGCGGTGGCGGCGCAATCGGGGTGGCGACCAGTTCGAGCCCTACCGGACCGTGGACCGATAAAGGAGAGCCGCTGGTCGCGCCAGAGGATGCGATTTGCTGCCCGGGGACGCGGCGGTGGGCAATCGATCCGGAGATGATTCAAGCCAACGGCCAGAATTATATTTACTTCGGCAGTTATGTGGGAGGGATTTCGGCGCGCACACTTTCCGCAGACGGGCTCAGCTCCGATCCGGCCAGCGAAGTGGCGATTACGATTGACAACAAGTATGAGGCGGTGAATCTGGTGTCGCACGGCGGATACTACTATTTGTTCGCGTCGGCTTCCAACTGTTGCAACGGTCCGCTGACGGGGTATGTGGTGTATGCCGCGCGCTCGCAGAATCCGCTGGGGCCATTTGTCGATGCACAAGGCGTATCGCTTCTGAACAGCCGGGTGGGCGGCACGCCGGTGCTGGCCCAGAACGGCAATCGCTGGGTGGGACCTGGACACAACTCTGTGTTCACGGACATGGGGGGACAAGACTGGTTTTTCTATCACGCCATAGACCGCAACAAACCTTTCTTTGCGGCGGTGAGCGGTTTCACTAAGCGTCCCGCGATGCTGGACGCGCTCGATTGGGTGAATGGTTGGCCGGTGGTGCGGGGAGGACAAGGCCCCTCGGACTCGGAGCAACCGCTGCCCGCCGCTCAAGCTGGACAAAAGAGTTTGTATGTTACTCAGCTGGCCGTCGCCGACCAGCCGGGGACGGTGATGCCCGGCTTCTCCGATGAATTTAATGCTACGGCGCTCGGTTCGCAGTGGAGCTGGGTGCGTCAGCCAGCGGCTGGGACGTACCAACTTACGGGCAATTCTTTTCGGTTTAATACCCAGGCGGCAGACCTTTTTGTGGATTTCAACAACGCGTCGGTGTTGATTGAGCCAGCGCCGGCGGGCGACTACATGGTGGAAACGCGGGTCACGCTCAACGTCCCGGCGTCGGGCTGTTGCCACAATTATGTGCAGGCGGGCTTGGTGATCTATGGCGACGACGACAATTACATTCGCCTCGATAACGTCTCTTTTAATGACACGCGGCAGACCGAATTCGCGAAAGAGCTGGCTCCGGTTCCGAGCCGGTATCCGCGTTATGGAAGTACTTGGATTGGAACTCCGGGCGACTCCACCTGGTTGCGCATCGTCAAACGAAGCTCCGGAGGAGTGGAAGCTTATACGGGATACACCAGCAACGACGGCGTAATCTGGACACGCGGTGGCGCCTGGACACACACATTGGGCAGCGCTGCGAAGATCGGCTTGGTATCGCTGGGCGGGGCAGGATTTGTAGCGGACTTCGACTACGTGAGGACATCCACGGTGCTGCCATAGCCCCTCGGGAGAACCGGCTGCACACAACTGCCGGCTGCACGACTGGGCGCGCGCAATTCGAAAATCAAAAGGAGGAATGGTATGGGCACCTCATCCAGACGTCAATTTTTAAAGGCCGCGGCGGTCACGAGCGGCGGAGTGCTCGCGGCCCATTCCTTTGCAGCGTGGGCGCTGCCCCGTGTCAACGTGGCCGCCGCTCCTCCGCTGGCGGTGTTTCAGTATCCGCAGGTGCAATTGCTGGAGGGTGGGTTACGCCAGCAGTTTGAAAACAATCACAAAGTGTTTTTGAATCTGGATGAAGATGGCTTGCTCAAGCCGTTCCGGCAGCGCCAGGGGATGCACGCTCCGGGCCCGGATCTGGGCGGCTGGTACGACAACGGCGATGATTTCGATCCCCCGGATAATTTTCACGGCTTTGTGCCGGGCCACAGCTTTGGTCAATATGTCTCTGGGCTGGCCCGGGCGTATGCGGTAACGGGATCGAAACCCACGCAAGCGAAGGTACACCGCTTGGTGCGCAGCTTCGCGGAGACGCTGGAGCCGACGGGAAAGTTCTATGTGGACTACCGGCTCCCGGGATACACCTTTGACAAGACGTGCTGCGGATTGATTGATGCGCATGAATTCGCTCAGGATCCGATTGCACTCGAAGTGCTGAAGCGCAGTACGGATGCGGTGCTACCGCACTTGCCGGAAAAGGCGCTAAGCCGCAAGGAGCAGGAAGCGCGTCCGCACCGGGGCGTGGCTTATACCTGGGACGAAACTTATACCCTGCCGGAAAATTTCTTCCTGGCCTATCGGCGAAGCGGAGATGCCCGATATCGGGACTTGGCCAAGCGCTTTCTGTATCACGAGTTCTATGACGCTCTGGCTGACAACCAGAATGCGCTCCCGGGCAAACATGCCTACAGCCACGTAAACGCATTGAGCTCGGCCTTGCAAGCTTACCTGGTGTTGGGCGATGAAAAATACCTGCGCGCCGCGAGCAATGGATTTCGCATGGTGCAGGAACAAAGTTATGCGACGGGCGGATGGGGGCCGAACGAAGGATTCGTCGAACCGGGGAAGGGATTGCTAGGGGCCAGCCTGGGAACCACGCACGCAAGTTTTGAAACTCCCTGTGGCGCGTACGGCCATTT
>JBBQVN010000201.1:0-5718 GCA_038211475.1 Terriglobales bacterium
TGCATGTCGTGGAAGCCTGGTTGGCCACGTTAAACTCCCGGGCAAACCGATAAACGCGAAAGCTAATATCACTGAAGTGGACTTCTCGGGTAATTCCGAGCAGTACGCTCTTGCGGCTTAATTGACCGCAGCGTGGATGCACCAACGCCTGCTAGATGCATCTGCGACGACAGCAGGCTGGCCTGAGAGCGGTGTGACCGCGCTCGAGGGCGAGAAAATATCGTGGACACTCGGAGATCGGCAGCCCGCCCGCCGGCGGTCGATTTCCTAAATCAAAGGCGACGCTAAACATGTAGACGACTGTGACGACAGCCATCAGGACAGGGGTTCGACTCCCCTCGCCTCCACTTTTTCAAATGGCCCTCAAACGGCCTTTTCCTCTGTAAAATTCGACCTCCGGCGCGAGTTTCGGGTTGCGCGGGTTTTCAGAGAACCTTCGATTTACCTCACGGTCAGCGCATATAAGTGCATATTGGCCCATGGCCAATCCGCCGAAGGTGCCCAAGAAGAAGGACCGCATCTTTCCCTTCGTTTTTCAGGCCAACGGCCGGATTGGGCGAATCAAACTTTGGCCGTCGGGTCTTTATGCCACGCAGTTCACATTCGCCGGTGAGCAGGACCGAAACACTTTCAAGACCTTCGAGGCGGCTTGGCTGTATTTGCACACCGAATTCAGCCGCCTCGACACGGATCGGGCCAACGCTCGTTCACAGCACGCGCTCAATGCAGATGTGCGGACCTACAGCGAACTGGAACAACTGCTCCGAACTGAAGGGAGCGGAGCGACTCTCCGGGAGGCGGTGATCTATTATCTCGCCAACCACAGAAAGAGCCCTTTCAAACCGCGCAAGTTCGCTGAATGCGAAATTGCTTTTAGGGAACAGCAAAAGCGGTACGGGATTTCGACCGGTCAATACGCGGCACTGGCAAAACACTTCCGCCGGTTCAGTCGAGCGAGTGGTGAGGACAAGAAGCTGTTTGCGGATCGCGATATTGATTCGTTCACGACGTTGGAGATTTCCGGTTGGCTTAATGGATGCCGGTACGAGAAAACCGGTGAACTCTGGGGCTGGAAGACAAGAACCAACGTCCGGGGTAGCTTGGTATCCCTGTCTCGATACGCGCAGGAAACTCTCAAGGCCATACCGGCGGGTGCGGAGACGGAGTTTCAACTCGTCCGGACCCCGATGAAGCCGCAGCGCCAAAAGGTCGAAATCTACACTCCGGAGGAGTTGCAGATGCTTTTCATGACGGCGATCGAGACGGACATCGACATGATTCCGGCGATTGTGCTGGGCGCTTTCCAGGGACTGCGACCTGCCGAGGTGCATGCCGAGAACGCAGATCGCCCACCGTTTTCGTGGGAGGAAATCAATTGGAACGACCGGCTTGTGCATGTCACGGGTCAAAAAGTCCGGTCGAAGCAAACCCGCGACTTTTTGCTGCAACCGTCGTCTGCGCGGTGGCTGGAGCCGTTTCGCAGCCTCACCGGTTCGGTGTGGCGCTATAAGCAGGCCCATTCTAAAAAACTGATCGCCCTACGAGAAAAAGCCGGCGTTCGTTCGGTGTACGATGGATTCCGCCGCAGCTACGCGAGCTATCGCATCCGCGAACTAGGCGGAAACCTCGACACCCTGGCCGCCGAGATGGGCAATAGTCCCAAAGAGATATTGGGAGCTTACAAGCGAAACGTCTCCGATAGCGAGGCTGCAAAGTGGTTTGGGATTGTTCCCCCGAGCGGTTATTCGCTTCGCCGAGAGGGAACCAGCCGTTGGCGGCTTTTTTGAGCCGGTCGGACACGCGATCCGGCGGGAGAACTACGATGACGCGCTTCGCCGGGAAGAGCTGGCGAACGCGCTCGACCGGGGCCGTGAGGTCGCTGTCGGCCGACACGAGAAGTGCGGTGTCATAGGCATCCTGGTAGGCGTCTGCGAGGAGTTCGACGGCGATGTTCACGTCGGTCATCTTTTCCTCGTAGGTCTGCCAGACGGAGCCGCACTGACGGCAGTGGGCGTTTTTCTTGAGATAATGGCCGAAAAAGCAGCTCGTATTGGGGAGCGTTTGGAGCGCTTCGAGGTAGTCGCCCTGGCGGCGGTCTTTGCCGGGATCCGATGGGGTGGGTGAAACCCGGCTGGAGAAGTATTTTACGTGGAGGAGCTGCTGCGTGGGCTTGAGCAACCGACGGGAGAGGGCCTCGACATCCAGCCAGTAGTAGCGGCGCCAGCCGCGCGAGCGGAGGCCGAATTGGAGGTTAAAGCCGTCGAAGTAGGTGATTACGCGCTCGGCCATGATTTATGATAATTTCTGTTGAAACGGGGCGCGGATCCCGCTTCCTTGAAACCGTAGCCCCGCTGGCGATAGCATCGCCGGTCTGACGCCCCACTTCGGTGGGGCGTTTCTTTTGGTAGGAGTGGCATCGGGTCAACGGCCACGTTTGAAAGCGCTTTCGACGCGCTCCTCCTCCTCGGCGAGCGAAAGACCGAACGCCTTCTTCACGACGTTGGTGGTGAGCGTGACGTTCGATGTCACCTTGGACACTTTGCCCCCAATCAAGGCGCGTCCTTCCCAGAGCCGGGCGTTGCCGCGGGACCAGTCGATGTCCTTGAGGGCGGCGAGTTTGCTCCGCCACTTGCTCGGCCACGTCTTGAGGAGCGCGTTGCCCGCCTTGCCGATGGCCTGGAGAGCGATGCCGTGGGAATGGATGTAGCCCTCGCGCACTTCGCTGGCCGCCATGCGACCTTCGCGCACCTGAAGCCAGGACGGAAACTGCCGGGCGACGGTTTCCCAATAATCGCGCGCGAGTTTCGAGTCCTCCTCGACGTTGCCCGTGGCGAGATCCTGCACGAGGTCGGCGCAGGCGTTAAAAAAGGCGCTGAGTGTGAAGAGCTTCCGGGACCGCGGCGCGAGCGAGCTTTTCTCCAGATCAACGATGTAGCGGAAGATTTCGGATTTCATGATGACGAGGCGGGCCAGCTTCGCCTTGTCGTTGCGGTGATCGTAGAGGAGGCCAAGCGAGCGGCTCGGACGGATGGCGTAGCCGTGCAGGACTGGATTGAGCGGCGGGGCTTCAAGACGCTCTACATTGAGCCCGGCAGTCCGTGGGGCATGCGAGCATTCTTTGCGTCGGAGCTTGGCTGGGACAGGCCAAATCGTTAAAGAATCAACCGCAGCAATTCATCCGACCGATTCTTCCCTGTGGATATCACCAACCAATTGTCAACCTCGGACCTCGGAAGCGGACGCTCACCAGGTGCGAGGCGACGTCGTGAATGCGGATTCGCAATCGGACTGAAAGAACGCGCCTTTCTTTAGACTTCGATGATTCTCACCGGATCAGCTATAAATTCTGCGGTTCGGGGAGGGGCGATAACGGTGGACCCTTTTGATCCACGAAATCTTAACCCGAATAGCTACAACTTCCATCTCGGCGAGTCCTTGCTTGTGCGCGTAGACGAAAAGTGGAGCCGAACTCGCATCGACGACACCGGCTTTATTCTAAAACCTGGCCAGGTCTACCTCGCAGCCACTCTTGAGCGAATTGGTAGCGACCGCTTCGTTACACTCCTTCTTGGCCGATCATCGTTGGGGCGCCTTGGTCTCTTTCTTAATATCACAGCGGATTTGGGGCACATCGGAAGCTGCTCGCACTGGACGCTTGAGCTTACCGTGGTCCAGACCCTTCGCATCTACCCCCGGATGCCGATCGGGCAGATAAGCTTCTGGCGCACTGCCGAGACAGATGCAAAGCACTACCGGGGCCGCTATCATCGCGATGACGCTCCTAAACCCAACCGAGACGCCCGCATCGTGTCGCCTTCCCGATGATTCTCACCGGCCCACAAATCGCTTCGGCAGTCGAGCGAGGAGACATCGTCATCCGCCCCTTTCGCAAGCGCCAAATCACGCCGAATTCTTACGACTTCCGTCTCGGTGATCGCTGCTGCGTCTATACCAACCGCGTACTTGATCCCGCGAAAAATAATCCAACCCGCCGCTTTCAGATCCCTTCCGACGGGATACTGCTGAAACCGAACCGTCTCTACTTATTTAACACAGAAGAATCGATGGGAAGCACCCACTACGTCCCGATTATTCGAGGTCGCTCATCCACAGGTCGGCTCGGCCTCTTTATCGATATTACTGCAGATCTCATCGACTTAGGTTTCGCCAACCAACTTACTCTCCAACTACACTGTTGAGCTTGCCCCGGTTTGATGGACACCCTGAGGAGGGGAGGGTGAAATGAACGACAATGAACAAGACCAAGAACGAGAAGAGCGGTGCAGCGACCGCGGTCGTGGAACTGAAACGCTACGACGAGGCCTTCAAGCGCCAGGCCGTGGAGCACTGGCTGCGCAGTGGCAAGAACGGGACGCAGATCGCGCAGGAGCTGGGGATCAGCTACCCGAGCCTCAAGGAGTGGAAGCGGCGCTACGGTGGTGACGCCACGCCGCAGCGGGCTGATCTGGAAGCCGAAAACCGTGCGCTGCGCGCGGAATTGGCGCGGGTGCGTGAGCAGCGCGACATATTAAAAAAAACGCTGGGCATCCTCTCGGAAGTGCCGCGGCCCGCTACGAGCGCATCGAAGCCATGAAAGACGAACATTCCCTGGCCGCGTTGTGCGCCGCGCTCGCCGTGAGCCGGCCTGGCTACTATCGCTGGAAAGACGCGGAGCCGGGCGTCCGCGCCCGTGCCGATGCGCAACTGACCGAGGCGATCCGCGCGGTGCATGGCGAGCATCGCGGCGTCTATGGCAGTCCGCGGATGCTGCGGGCGCTGCGCCTCCGCGGCCGGCACCACAGCCGCAAACGCATCGCCCGGCTGATGAAGGCCGCAGGGCTCCGGGGCAAGTGTCCGCGCCGCTTCGTGCCTTGCACGACGCAGAGCGGGCATGCCGAGCCCATCGCCCCGAACCGACTGGCCACGCAGCCCAAGCCCACGGCCCCCAACCAGGTGTGGGTGAGTGACATTACCTACGTGCGCACCGCCGAAGGCTGGCTCTACGTGGCCGCCATCCTTGATCTCTACAGCCGCCGGATCGTCGGCGGGGCGACCGGCGCGAGTCTCGCCGCCGAACTGGTCCTCGCCGCACTGGCCATGGCCCTGCGCCATCGCCGTCCGCCCGCCGGGCTCCTTTACCACAGCGATCGCGGCGTCCAGTATGCCTGCGGCAACTTCCGCGCCGCGCTCGCCGAGGCCCGCCTCATCGCCAGCATGAGCCGCAAAGGCAACTGCTACGACAACGCCGCCATGGAATCGTTCTGGAGCAGCTTCAAGCGCGAATCCATCGACTCCATCTATCCGACCCGAGATGACGGCACCGCCGCCGCGTTTGACTACATCGAAACCTTCTACAACCGCGTGCGGCTCCACAGCGCCCTCGGCTACCAATCCCCTGTGGACTTCGAAAACCAACTAAACTAACAACTCCCACCCTCCGCCCCGGGTGTCCATCAAACCGGGGCAAGCTCAGTATGGCGAAAAAGGCGTGTGTTGCATGGTAGCGAGAAGGGTTGTGCTGGATTTACTCATTGAGGCGGCTGACGGCTGTGACATGGGCCGTGCGGATGGAACGCATAGCCTCGGGATTTCTTTCGAAAAACTTTCGTTTTTCCTTCTCCGCTCACTCCGTGAGCGGGCGGTCGGGTGGGAGGAGGAAGGCTTTGCGGATGGTGGCTACGCCGGAGGTGCGCCAGGGCCAGGCTTGGTCGGCGGCGA
>JBBQVN010000202.1:0-5717 GCA_038211475.1 Terriglobales bacterium
CAATAGTGTCTGTGACCACTTGCAGGCCACGTGCCGCTGGAACCGTGCCCAAGCCCAGGGCACCAGTAAGGGCAGTTCGGTGTTCCCAGTCAGCGGCAGTAGTCGGATCGGTACCGATTTCTTCCAATGGAATGAGGTTCATCTTCAGAAAGTGTCGGCCCTCCTGCCCGGGCGCCCAGTAGGACGAGGTGACATCCTGGAGTTCGCCGGAACCAACCACGGGCAAGTGGCAGTGCTGGCAGTGTTTCTGGTAGAGATTTTTCCCGGCTTCTGCTTTGGCGCGGTCAATGGGGCCGAAGACGAATTCGGGCCAAGCCGGAGCGCGCAAGCCGTTGAAGGCTGTCGGTCCGGCGAGTAGATTTTCAATGTCGTGCAGGTTCTTCACGTCCACGGAAGAGCGAAAAAGGCCAGCTTGGGAATCGGTAAGATTGACGCGGGCGCGGACCCCAAGGGCTTCCCCGATGTTGCGGACCATGGGCTGCGCGATGGAGCCGTTGTATTGCACCCAATCAAACCAACTTGAATACCACACCGGCGGGAAGCTCACGGGACCATTGGCGGGGCGGAGATTGGCATTGTCTAGTTCCGTGCCAAAAACGAAATTACCGATGCGGCCCAGAGCATCGGTGCGACCAAACCCGGCGGATGTGGCATAAAGTTTGCGATCCACTGCCAATTGCTTTTCGGTGGCCCCCTGGGCAAGAAGCGCCTGCAGATCGTGACGAAGAGCGCTCTTGGCTTCTGAGTTGGCGCTTTCACCCAGGACTGCTTTGGCGAAGCGGTCAAAACGGAATGGAATCTTGTCGGCGAATCCTACGGCAAAGCCGAGTTCGGTTTGGAAGGCCGCAAGATCAATGGTCGCCGAACCTCCATCAATGCGCACGCCTTTGCCTTGGTACTCGAGTTGGCCGGTGTGGCACGCCGCGCAGGTCAGGCCAACTACCTCGAGGGTGTTGCCAGTGCGAGGATCGGTGATCGTGTCTTTGGCGAAGCCGACGGGCAAGCCGTCAGGATTTTGCGGGCTAGGAGGATCGGGAAGAAAGCCGAAGCGAGCCAGGTATTCGGTTTCGCGAAAGCGGTGGACATCGCCTAAGGGCTTGAGTTCGGGCTGTTCCAACGCCAGGAACCATTTATACGGAAGCAGCATTGTGCCTTGGCCGGAATGGTAGAACCACTGCCTCTGCTCGGTGGACCAGTTTTGGTTTGCGGTTTGCACATCAGCGACCGGCCGATAGGCCGGCATCTTCTCGCTCGCTCGAGCTTCGAACAGGGGCCGCAATTTCTCGCAGGCGGTGGTGGCGAGGAGGGAGCAAAGGATGAGCAAGCAGGCAGCGTAATGACGGCGGTCGAGCATAGGGTTGGCGGACTGCCCTTTCAAATTGCACTCATTGCAGTTCTTAAAATGTGGGAAGCCGATTGTCCTTCGCCGAGCTAGGGATGTCAAGCGACATCGCCCGAGGCAGATGCTTCGGAGCCACGTGCTCTTACAATCAAGGAATGAAGACGTGGGACGGCATCATCGTGGGAGCGGGGATCATCGGACTGACGCTGGCGTGGGAACTGCGACGGCGGGGCATGAAGGTTCTGATCGTGGAGCGTGGAGAGCCTGGGCGAGAGGCGTCGTGGGCGGCAGGCGGAATGCTCGCAGATTGCACGCTCGAAACTCCGCAAGCCCTGCAAACTCTGGCCACCGCGAGTGCGCGCATGTATCCTGAGTTCGCGCGGGCTGTGGAGGAAGCGTCCGGGATGAAAGTGGACTTACGGCAGCAGGGGACGATTCTGTTTCCGGAAGACGACGCGGTCGTGCAGCAGCCGGAGTTTGCCGGACGTTTGCTAGATCCCAACGCGATGACCGATTTGGAACCCAACCTCGCGGCAGGAAACCGAACAGCTTTGTACCTGGCCGAGGGCAGTGTGGATCCGCGGGCCTTGACCGCGGCAGTCGCGGAGGCGGCCCTCCGGGCAGGGGTTGATTTTCGCTGCGGAGAGACCGTGACCGGCCTCGATGAAGACGGCACCAGGGAGGGCATTCGGGACGGAAGCGGAATCGGCGCCGTGACCGGCGTGACCACGACCACGGGAAAGTATGCCGCGCCGGTAGTGGTGAATTGCGCGGGGGCGTGGGCGGGACAAATTGGCGGCGGCCAAGCGCCGACTCATCCCGTGAAGGGCCAGATGCTGTGCCTGCTAACAACTCCAGCGAACGGACTGGCGCATGTGGTCAGAACGCCTGACGTGTATCTGATCCCACGCAGCAATGGGCGATTGCTGATTGGGGCAACCACAGAGGACGCTGGGTTCGACAAACAGATCGTGCCGAAAACGCTGGAGCGCTTGCACCGGGCTGCGCTGGCGATGGCGCCGCGGCTGCAGAAATATCCTTTAGTGGAAAGTTGGGCGGGACTGCGTCCGGGAACGCGGGACGGGTTGCCGCTGCTAGGAGGAGGCGGAAGCAAAGGCTATTACGTCGCCACCGGGCACTATCGCGATGGCATCCTGCTGGCGCCGATTACCGCGCGGTTGATGGCATGGCTAATCTGCGGTGAGGATTGCGAGCATGACCTGAGTGCGTTTTCGCCCCTGCGGTTCGCGGAGGGAGCCAGACTGTGACGGGTTCAGCGGGTATATACTGAGGTGTTTTGACGATTCACTTCGCGTCATCATCATCGCGCTCGTCGCGAGAAAAGGACAACCTAATGGCATCTCCTGCAGTCAGTTTTGCCCGCGAGAACCAAAAACGGTTCTTAGAAGAACTCAAAGACCTGCTCCGCATTCCCAGCATCAGCACTTTGGAAGAACATAAAGGCGACGTTTTGAAGGCAGCCACTTTCGTGGCCAACGAGTTGAACCGCATCGGCATGGACCACGTCGAGATCATCTCGACCAAAGGACATCCGCTGCTTTATGCGGATTGGCTACATGCTCCCGGCAAGCCGACAGTGCTGATGTATGCGCACTATGACGTGCAACCGCCCGATCCACTAGATGAATGGCACACTCCTCCATTCGAACCGACCGAGCGCAAGAAGAACATTTATGCCCGAGGCGCAGTGGACGACAAGGGCCAGCTCTGGATGGAAGTGAAGGCGCTGGAATCGCTGATGCAAGCGCATGGCGGCAAGCTGCCGGTGAACGTGAAGATTATCTTCGAAGGCGAAGAAGAAGTGGGCGGCGAATCCATTGCCGCTTATGTCCGCAAGGAGAAGGCCAAGCTGAAAGCCGACTTCGCGCTGGTATGCGATACCGAGCTGTTCGCACCGGATCTTCCGACTTTGTGCGTAGGACTGCGCGGTTTGGTGTACACGGAAATCGAAGCGTATGGCTCGACGACTGATTTGCACTCCGGGATGTACGGCGGAGCCGCGCCGAATCCATTCTTCGCGTTGATTGAAATTATCAGCAAGTTGAAGGACTCAAAGGGCAAGGTGCTGATACCGGGCTTCTACAATAACGTGAAATCGCCGAGCAACGACGAGTTGAAGGCCTGGAAACGACTGCCATTCAGCGAAGAGCACTACCGCAAAACGGAGGTCAAGTCGAAGGTGCTGACCGGGGAGCCGGGATTCTCGGTACTCTATCGCACCTGGGCGCGTCCCACGCTGGAAGTGCACGGAATGCCGGGTGGCTTCACTGCGCCCGGAGCAAAAACCGTAATTCCGGCGAAGGCGTCGGCCAAAGTCTCGATGCGCATGGTGCCCAACCAGGACCCCGAGGACATCCTGAAGCGGTACACGGCCTTTGTAAAGAAGCTTACTCCGAAGGGCATCGACATCAAGATCAAAGTGTGGAGCAAGGGTCGAGCCTGCGTCGTCGGCACCGACAACAAGTACATTAAGGCGGCCACCGACGCCCTGCACGATACGTTTAAGAAAGAGACAGTGTTCATCCGCTCGGGCGGATCGATTCCAATCGTTACGGATTTTCAGGATGTGCTGAAAATCCCCAGCGTGATGATGGGATTCGGATTGCCGGACGACAACCTGCACGCTCCGAACGAAAAGTTTCACATCCCGAACTTCTATCGTGGGATTGAAACGATTTGCACATTCTTTGAAAAGTTAGGGGAGTAAGCCCTGATGTTCGCAGTGGGCACGGGCTTCGGTCCGTGCCTTTTGTTTGCGCGAGACATTCCAATCAGAACCCCTTTGCGTCGGAATCACTTCTTTGATACAAACAAAGGGTACGGCGATGGAGTTCGCCAGAACCGCCCCTTTTCTGCATGCATGAGGAGAGGCTGATAACTCCTACGACTCTCGTGAGGAGAACTCCGCCGTGCGCGACTTTCTGGTTATTTCCTTGGGTGCCGTTTTCGGAGCCAATGCACGCTACTTGATCAGCCGTTACGCGGCGCGCATCTTAGGCCCAGTGTTTCCCTACGGAACACTCATCATCAACGTCCTAGGTAGTTTTGTCGTAGGCTTTTTTCTGGCGTGGGCCGCAGAACGCGCCGTGGTGGATGCACGCTGGCGATTGCTGGTCGTGGTAGGACTGTGCGGCGGCTTCACCACGTTTTCCAGCTTCGCCTACGAAAGCGTCTCCTACCTGGAGCAGGGCCAGTGGGCGCTGTTAGCGGCGAATGTTTTGAGCAACAACCTGCTTTCCCTAGCGGCAGCATTGGCGGGCGTCGCCTTGGCGCGAGTGCTGTAGAATTTGGAGTGAAATGGCAGGCCAGGTCACAATCTATTTGAACGAAGCCGACCAGTGGCAGCGCCGGCCTCTCCACCTGGAGATGCTGCATTATCTGCGGGCACAGAATGTCTATGCGGCTGCAGCCTTTCACGGGGTGGGCGGCTTCCTGGGACACCACCGAGTTGAGACAGCGCACTTGGTCGAGGCGGGCGGCAAGCTGCCGGTGATCGTGATGTTCGTGGATAGTGACGAAAATGTGGATCGCCTGTTGCCTAGCTTGAAGGAAATGGCCCCCAACCATTTGATTGTGCGCGAGAACGTCGTCCTGGTGCAGGAGAGCAATGACTGACCGCACCGCCATTCCGCTCGATGTCCTCGCCATTGCCGCGCACCGTGACGATGTGGAGCAGACTTGTGGCGGGACGCTATTGAAAATGGCCCAGCGAGGCCACCGAACCGGGATTCTTGACCTGACGCAGGGCGAGTTGGGCACACGGGGCAGCGCTCAGGACCGGGCACGCGAAGCTAAGGAGGCGGCGCAGATCTTGCATTCAGCTTGGCGTGGCGCGCTGGACATTCCCGACGGGCGGGTGGAGAACACTTGGGAGAACCGGCTGAAGGTGGCAAAGGTGATCCGGGAACAGTGCCCGCGGGTGGTGATTTTGCCGTATTGGAAGGGGCGGCACCCCGACCACTACACAGCTTCCGTGTTGGGCTATGAGGCTTGTTTTCTGGCTGGGCTAACTAAGCTGGCGGTCGGCTCTCAGCTTGCGGCCATCGGAGCTAGTGAAGCCGGAACCGAAGAAAACCTCCCGCCACATCGGCCGTTCAAGATTGTTTATGCAACGTTGTACTACGACATTCGGCCAACGTTTGTGGTGGACATCAGCGAGCAGTTCGAAGCAAGGCTGGCATCGTTGATGGCGTACAAAACGCAGTTTGCCGATCAGGAAGCCGGCAGCAGCATCTTCCCTGCCCACGCGGAAATTCGCTCGCGGGTGGAAGCCATGGCCCGATTTTACGGAATGATGGCCGGCGTCACTTACGGCGAACCGTTCCTGCAGAAAGAAGTGGGGTTGGTGGAAGAT
>JBBQVN010000203.1:0-5641 GCA_038211475.1 Terriglobales bacterium
GCGCTATGCCTATGTCAGCACCGCCGACAAGGCCCCCGGCTGCATTTTTTGCGAAGCCCAGAAATCGGCCGACGACCGCGCCGTCCGCATCGTGTACCGTGGCCGGCACTGCTTCGTCATCCTCAACACCTACCCCTATACTCCAGGCCACGCCATGGTCGTCCCATATGCCCATCTCGACGAATTGCAGAAGCTGCCCGCACAAGCCGCCCAGGAAATGATGGCCCTCTCGCAGCGCATGGAGGGAGCCCTTCGAAGCCTCTACCATCCTGACGGCATCAACCTCGGCATGAACATCGGCAAAGCGGCGGGAGCGGGGGTCGCGGGACACATCCACATGCACGTGTTGCCACGATGGGTAGCCGACGCCAACTTCGTTTCCGTGATCGGCGAAACCAGAATCCTGCCAGAAGAGTTGGATGTGACCTGGGAGAAGGTCCGCAACGCGTTACTGCCTTAGACCAATCGTGGGTCCGCGGCTGGGTCCGCGGCGAGAACGACGAAGGGAAGAAGTTGGGTGGCTACGGGGGCGCACGCGGGGAATGGTCTACCCCTGTGCTCCCCCGTGCCCCCCGTGATCAAGCAGTTGTTTCTTGTAAGACCCGAGAGTACGTTGCCGGATCTCCTAAGTTAGCGCTTCGAAACGGTGTCGCTGCCTGCATTTACCACCCAGACATTAGCGCCGTCGAAACCCGCTCCCTCGGGAAGCTGACCCGTAGCGAAGGTCCCGACTAAAGAACCATCGCTTGCTCTCAACTTCGTAACGTTATTGCTGCTGAAATTTGTGACCCAGATATTGGCGCCATCAAACACAACGCTCTGTGGCAAACTTCCGACTGGAAACGTTCCCACCACAGAGTCATCACTCACTCGGAATTCAGTGACATTGTTGCCACCCTGATTGGCGACCCACATGTTCGTCCCGTCGAATGCCAACCCCGTCGGGCCGGTGCCGGATGGGAAAGTAGCCGCAATCGATCCATCGGTGGCGCGGATTTTGGTGATGGTGCTGGCGGCGGTATTTGTGACCCACATGTAAGTGCCATCAAAGGCAATGCCTTGGGGCGAAGCTCCGACCGGGAAGGTGCCGAGCACTTTGCCATCAACTGCGCGCAGCTTGGTGACGTTGCTGCTACCGAGGTTAACGACCCAGATGTTGGAGCCGTCGAATGCCACTGCAAACGGAGAGAAACCTACAGGAAAAGTACCGACGGTCTTGCCATCGTTGGCGCGCAGCTTGGTTACGCTACTGCTGCCTTGATCGGCAACCCACACACTTGCACCGTCGAACGCCATGCCCGTGGGAGAATTTCCCGCCGTGAAAGTGCCGAGTGTCGCTCCGTCGCTGGCTCGAAGTTTGGTTACCGTGTTGGCGACCGAATTCGATACCCACATACTGTTCCCGTCGAAAGCGGCATCGCTAGCGCCTTTTCCGACTGCGAAGGTTGCCGTTTGATTAGCGCGATACCACCGAAGGATGGCGATCTGGTTGGGATTTGTAGAATTGGCTGTGCTCTGCGCAGCCGCTTGACCGAGCAACGACGAAGCAACGAAAAGCAAAGAAAGAGAAATGGTTACAAAACGGTTTTTCACGATTGGGACCTTTCAGAATAAACAAGAATGGTTGAAAATCTGTTTCATTAGGGGTTTAACAATTGGTTAATAGGTGAAATTAAAGGAGAGTCCTAGATTGCTCCGCCTGGTGACCTGGGGATAATCGGGAGGCTACAACTTTAGTTCTAATCACGACCGTGTTTAAAGTCGTTACTTTAACCGTAAGCCAAGCAGTGTTTGGTGTCAAGCGCAAGCATGGTAAAAGCGCGAAGCACTTCAAGATTGACGGGTAAAGGATTCCCACACACTGCGCGAGTTCGGTTTGCGGACGACCCGCTTACGCAAGCAGCTTCTCTAGCTCCGCTTCGCCAATCACCGCCACACCCAACTCTTTGGCCTTGTCCAGCTTCGATCCTGCTTCTTCCCCCGCCACCACGTAGTCGGTTTTCTTGCTCACCGAGCCCGAGACACGTCCGCCCGCGTCTTCGATCTTTTGCTTGGCTTCGTCGCGGGTCAGTCGCGCTAGCGTTCCTGTCAGCACAAACGTCTTCCCCGCCAGTTGCGTCCCGCGCAGCTTCTTCTCTCCCGCCAGAGTCAGGCCGGCCTGGCGCAGTTGCTCCACCAACTCGCGGTTGTGCGGTTCAGCGAAAAATTCCACGATGCTCTCCGCAATCCGCGGTCCTACTTCATTCACCGCTTCCAATTCTTCCGCGCTGGCCGCTATCAGAGCCTCCAGCGACCCAAAGTGCTCGGCCAAAAATTGCGCGGTGCGCTCACCCACAAAGCGAATTCCTAAGCCGAAGATCACGCGTTCTAGCGGCAGCTTCTTCGAGGCTTCGATTTCGCGGAGCACGTTCTCTGCAGACTTCTTTCCTATTCGTTCCAGCTCCAGCAAATCGTCTTTCGTCACGCGGTAGATGTCCGCCACATTCTTCACCAGCCCGCGATCGGTGAGCTGAGTGACCAGTGCCTCGCCCATGCCGTCAATGTTCATCACGCGCCGCGACGCAAAATGCAAAATGCTCTCGCGCAGCTTCGCCGGGCAGTTGGCGTTGACGCAGCGGTGGTCGGCCTCGCCTTCAGTGCGCACCACGTGGCCGCCGCAAACCGGACACTTCTCCGGCATGTGGAATTCCCGGGTGCCGCGCGGATGGTCCTTGTCCTCCACCACCCCGACTAACTTGGGGATTACGTCGCCGCCGCGCTCCACTTGCACCCAGTCGCCAATCTTCACCCCCAGCCGTTCGACCTCGTCCAGGTTGTGTATCGTGGCCCGCGACACCGTGGTCCCACCAATCGAGACGGGTTTCAACATGGCCACCGGCGTCAACTTCCCCGTCCGTCCCACATTGGTCAAAATATCTTCGACCAGGGTGATGCCTCCGCGGGCTGCGAATTTGTACGCGATGGCCCAGCGCGGCGCTTTCCCGGTGAAGCCCAGCTCATTCTGCAGAGCAGTGCGGTCCACCTTCACCACGATGCCGTCAATCTCGTAAGGCAAAGTCTCGCGCCGAGTCTCCCAGTGCTCAATGAATTCCCACACCTCATCGATGCTTGTCGCCAGCTTGCGGTTTTTATTGGCCTTGAAGCCGGCGGCTTCCAGAGCATTCATGGTTTCGGATTGCCGGTCAAAAATCGTTCGCCCGTCGCGCAGCAGCATGTAAGCGAAGTAGTCCAGGCGCCGCTGTGCGGTGATGCTGGGCTCAAGTTGCCGCGCGGTTCCGGCAGTGGCGTTGCGCGGATTGGCAAATATGGCCAGGCCCTGGGCTTCGCGCTCCTCATTCATCCTGCGGAACGAAGCCAGCGGCATCATCATCTCGCCGCGCACTTCGAAATCGGCCGGAATCCCGGCCTGCTTCCGCTTTCCCGCCTCCACTGAGAGTGGCACCGCCCGCACCGTACGCACATTTAACGTCACGTCCTCGCCAATGTTGCCATCCCCGCGCGTGATGCCCTGGGCCAGCCGTCCGTCTTCGTAGCGCAACACCAGCGACATGCCGTCAAGCTTCAGCTCGCACATGTATTCAACCTGGTCGCGTCCAGTCAGTTCAAGCACGCGCCGCTCCCAATCGCGCAATTCCTCTATGCTGTAGGCGTTGTCCAGCGAGAACATGGGCGCCGAGTGTTTGACCTTCACGAATCCCTCGCGCGGCTTTCCGCCTACCCTCTGCGTTGGCGACTCCGGCGTAATCGCCTCGGGATGCTCCGCCTCGATCTTCTTCAGCTGGTTCATCAGCCGGTCAAACTCAGCATCGCTGAGTTCGGGTTCGTCGAGGACGTAGTAGCGGTATTCGTGATGGCGAATCTGCTCGCGCAGGGCATCGAGCTTCTTCTGGAGGGATTCGGTCACCGCTGACATGACGACAAGAATTATAGGCCGAACAGACCAAAGGATTCGATCAGGCCACTGGCCGACGCATTGCGCGGGAGTACGGTAGGCCCTTCGCCGTCTTCATGTGACAAGCTGCACTGGGGGTCCTAGACTAAGTCCTCCAACTTCAACTTGGCCGCCCCACTCTTCCACGAGGCTTTAAATTCCTTATCCACGAAGCCCGCATCATATGCTCGCTCCTGCGCCATCAAGGCCTCATGCAGCCCGAACAGCGACCGCGGGTTGCGCTGGTTGCGCTTCAGGTCTTCACGGAACACCTGCTCGGCGCCTGTGGCATCGCCATTAATTAGCAACGCCGCTCCCAGCGATTCGCGCACCGGATAAAACCAGTCCGCAGGCTCGTCGTACTTGAGCGTATCCTGCACCGCCACCGCCTCGCGCAACATGGCAATCGCTCCCGCCTTGTCTTGCTTGGCCCATGCAATCTGCGCCCCTAGTGCCGCCTCGGCGATCCTCAGGATATCCTTGGCCTTGTTATTCACCGGCATGGCAAACGGCACGTCCGGCGGTGTCGCTTTTTCGGCAGCCGCCACGATCTCGCGTTCCTTCTCGGCCTCCGCCACTCTGCCTTTGCCTGCCAACGCCATTCCGCGCGCGAAATGCCAGAACCCGGTCGTTGTCTGCAACTCCGGACGAGGCTGCTTCACTGCAAGCAGCTCATCCCACTTGTGAAAGCGCACATCCACCGCCATCGGCACGGTCATGAAGCCTTCCAGCGGCGGCATTTCCTTCACTCCTGGTTCGACGTGCGTTGCCAGCATGACCGCGTTCTTCTTGGCTTCGGAATAGTTCCCGTTCATCGCCGCCGACATGGCGATGAAGTGCAGGTTGTGGCTGTAGTACATCATCGGGTAGATGCCCTGCGCCCCACTGCTCTTGATGTACGCCCGGTCAACGAGGGCGGCTGCCTGGTTGGTCTTCACCGCAGCTTCGTAGTCGCCAGTGCGAATGTAAACGTGCGCGGGCATGTGCACAATGTGGCCGGCCGACGGCGCCAGCGCCGCCAGTTTGTTCGCTCCCGCCAGTGCCCGCTCCGGAGTGTTCGATGCCTCCACCGCATGGATGTAGTAGTGGATCGCCCCCAGATGGTTGGGGTCGCGCTTCATCACCCACTCCAGCGTGCTCACAATCTCTTCGGTTCCAGCTTCCGGCGTGCCGTCCAGATGCCACAGCCCCCACGGATGCAGGTTCATGCCCGACTCGGCGAAAAGCGTGGCCGCGTCCAGGTCGTCAGGATAATTCTTCATCACTTCGCGCATGGCATTGTGATAGGCTTCCGCCGCTGCGCGTCGGTCAGCCTTGGGGTCGGTGGGAAACCGCAGCGCCATCGCCGCAATGTAGTCCTTCTCCACCGCGGAAGCATTGCCGGACAAGTCCTCTGCCTGCTGAATTGCTTCGTGCGCTGCGGCAAAGCGGTCGTCACTCGCCGGATCGTTGTAGTTCGGCCCGATCGCCTCAGCCACTCCCCACTCGGCAATCGCCAGTTTGGGATCGAGCTTGGCGGCTTGCCGGAATGAGCTCGCGGCTTCGTCGTGGTTGAAGGCATAAATCAGTCGCAATCCCTGGTCGAAGAATTGTTGCGCCTGCGGGTTGGTGGTCGAAACCGGATGATGCGCATTGCCCACTCCAGTCATCAGGGTCGCGGGCTTGGCCGCCGTCGAGGGCGCCATGTGGTGCTGCGCCATCAACACGCTG
>JBBQVN010000204.1:0-5638 GCA_038211475.1 Terriglobales bacterium
TCAGGCCACACTCTTCGCTGGGCTATCGATCACCGGCACCCGAGGCATGGCTGACAAACAACACGGGGCATGGAGAAGTGGAAACCGCTACGCGCTTCCCACTTCTCCACACCCCCGACGGCGGCTACTTGAACTCAGAAATAGCTGCGCTACACTAACTCTTCCATCGGCACAAAAGATCGGGCACTCCACTATGCCTTCCGCTATTCCCACGAACAACCCAACGAACTTTTGGCCCTCTTCATTGAGAAGGGTCGGCCGCATCGTCTATCAATGAGCGCTGGCGAGCAGAGAGCAGTGCAGCTAATGCGCGTCCTCCTCAGAAGTTTCTTCCATATAACTGTGCACATCGCCGCGGCCGGTCAACTGCTGAATCAACTGCACCTCGTGAAGGCGATAGGGCTTGTCGTTCTGCCGAAACACCTCGTGAAACCACACCGTAGGCTGGAGGTCCACATATGGCCGCTTCCATGAGTCCCACGGCAAATATGTCTGCGTCTTGCCTGCGACCAGTCCCCAATTGATGGCACCCACGTTGTACTTCTTCGCCACCGGTAGACTTCCATCAAACGTGGATCCCGCACCCCGCGCCATGTATTCCGTGCACATGATGGGGCGACCGAGCGACTCGAGGCTCTTAATGCTTGCCTCAAACTGCTCTGGCCATCCGTAGTTGTGGAACGTGATCACGTCGGACTCGCGCAGTTGGATCTTCGTGGTCTCGCTCTCCCTTTTTGGATCTGCCCAAGTGCCCTGCCACACGCCGCTCGTCAGCGGCTGCGTAGGATGCACAAAGCGTGCCCAAGCAAACGCCTTAGGCAGTAGCTCATCTACGCGCTTCACCTTCGCAGGTACCTCTGTGGCGACGTCACCGCCCTGGTTGTCGGGCTCATTCCATATGTCCCAGCCTAAAATGCGGTCGTCCTTCGCGAAGTGTCCCACCACGCCCTTAACATAGGCCTCGAGCTGCGTCTCATCCGCGCCGTTCAAAAGCCTTTGCTTGCCCGGGCTCTGCACCCAGCCAGAGTTGTGCACGCCCGGAATGGGAGGATGCTGCGGTCCGAGACGCGGATTCGGCTCCCAGCAGGAATCGAACAGCACCAGCAGGGGCTTGATGTGATGCCGGCTGGCAATTCCCAGGAAGGCGTCCAACCTCTCCGTGAAGCCCTTCGAGTCCTGCTGCCACAACTGGTCCTGCAGAAACACCCGCACCACATTCATCCCGATGCTCTCTGCCATGCCCAGCTCTTTGTCGTTTAGCGCCGGGTTCCAAGTCGCCGCCTGAAACATCTCCAGCTCGTTGATGGCGTCAGAGGGGATGTAGTTGGCGCCTACTATCCACGGCTGCTTGGCATACCAATTATTGGCCTTCTCTGCAGACCAACGTGCAGACGGGGCCTGTTCCGCTTGCAAGAAGCCGCCGGGGGGGACGAACGTGACAAGACCCAAAAGCACACAGGTGAGCAGCGAACGTTTGCACATAACACTGCTATTGTATGTTTGCGGATGTGAGAATAGCCCGCTACCTTGTAGGTATCTCAAGCGGCGACCCTCGATATCGAGGCAAAGAATGGCTACAGGGCGAAGGTGCTCACCGGCCAAATGAGCGAAAATGACTTCATGGTAAATCTGCGGCACACGTCCCGAGACAACTCGCGGACGCCGATGCAGTGGAGCCAAGCTCCCAACGCCGGCTTCACGACTGAGACTCTAGGCCATGGCTGACAGTCAACCCAAATTACCCTCAAATCAATGCTGAACGAGAACTTGCAGATCACAACTCTGTGTATTCGTACGTTGCTCAAATGATCGCATTGCACAAAGGCACTCCGGCACTCATATATGGCAACTATAAGGATCTGGATCCGACGAATCCAACGGTCTTCGCCTACACGCGCATTCTGGGCAAAGCCAGGTATCTCATCGCTCAACTTTTCAGAGAAGCCTGTCAGATATACGCTTCCACACAACATTCGGACCGGATCCCTCGCCCTCAGAAGTAAACCTGGTCCTCGCGAAGAACATGCTACGTCGCTCGACCTAAAAGGCTGGGACGCGCGGGTCTATCGATTTTGATTGGTGTCCATCATGCTGTCGGGATCGCTTGAAAATCAGCTCAAGTGCTTTCTCAAGCATCGCCCGTCTTGGTCCGTCGGAGCTCTTCCGCTACGCTCCAGAGCCCCTTCTCCCCGGAATACTTCACCCGCCGAACGACTGCGTTGTGGCGCTCCGAAGGGCGCCGAGCCTACGGAACGCCGAGTCTACCACTTGGCCGTGTAACGGCTGTCTCTAACAAATGCTCGGATGCTCACCTGGCGAGTTCGGGCCCAGTCATTTTATCGAGCGGCGAATAACCGGCCTCGTAGCCTTCCGAGTGGTTTCTCGCCAATCCGTAAACCAGCCTCTACCCCTTGAACCACTACCAACTCTACCAACGCCGAGTATCGTGGTGACCTATGCTCCTTCGCACCCGCATCCTTGCGTCTCTCCTCATCACTGCCACCATCCCCGCCCTCAACCAGGCCCCTAACACCCTCACCAAAACAGAAAAGTCACAAGGCTGGCACCTCCTCTGGGACGGCAAGACCACCGCCGGCTGGCGCAGCGAGCGTTACGGGCCCTTCCCCTCCTCAGGCTGGGTCATCAAGGATGGTCTGCTCACTACCACTGATCTCGGCGGAAAAGAGGGCGGCGTCGCCGGTGACATCGTCACCACCCGCAAGTTCGCCAACTACGAGCTCTCCGTCGATTTCCGGCTAACTACAGGAGCCAACAGCGGAATCCTTTACCTCGTCGACCTCGATCTCAAGAAAGGTCCCGGTTCCCCTGTCGGCTACGAGTACCAGATCCTCGACGACGCCGTGCACCCCGACGCCAAGCGCGGCAAAGATGGCGATCGCACCGTCGCCTCCCTCTACGACCTCATCCCCGCCGCCGGCACAGCCGACCACACGAAACCCATCCATCCCGTGGGCCACTGGAACACCGCCCGTATCCTCGTCAACGGAACCCACGCGGAGCACTGGCTTAACGGCGTCAAAGTCCTCGAGTACGACCGCGTCTCCCCCCAGTTTCGCGACCTCGTAGCCAACAGCAAGTTTAATCTGTATCCCAATTTCGCCGAAATGCACGATACCTGCATCGACCTCCAGGACCACGGCTTTCCCGTCTCCTTCCGCAACATAAAGGTCCGCGAACTCCCACCCGCACAACCCAAATAGCCCAACTGAAAGAGCCCGGCGCACGCCACCACATGCCGCCTCTGTGCAGTAAGAGTCAGTCTCCAAGTAGCCCATCACTCACTGGCCCGCCATCGGGCTGATTGGCGTCCGCAGCCCGATGCAGCTCTCGCTGAGTGACTCGGCGATTTCGCACACATCGGGGAGGGGTCCTCGACGAGAATTGCACGTTGCTGCTGGTGGCATCTCACCCTGCCAGTGAATGTCGAAGTACTCATCGTGAGTGCTCCAGATTGTACGGAGGCAACGTGGTAAGCCGACTGTCCTCGACTGGACCACCCACCGTGAAATGGTAAAAGCTCTGCCAATCACGCGATGAAATTCCAAATACCTCGTGAACTGGATCATCGAAGTAGCAGCCGATCCCGGTCGCACCAATTCCCGCCTCTTCCGCCTCGAGGTACAGCACCTGGCCCACGAGACCAGCCTCCCAGAAGAGATTTCGGTAGAAGCTAGCGCCATAGGCGACAAGACTATCCATGTAGTCGGCTAGCATGGTAACGCTGAAGGCTCCATCTCCCGCGATGGCTTGTCCGCAGGAGACGCTCGCGGCCAGACTGCGGCAATCCCCTTCTTGGAGAAGATATAACGGAAGACCCCGCGGACACGACGGGGGGCGTAGCCACAGGAACTCAGGCCGCATCGCTTGACGAAGTTTCTCCACCTTTTCCGGATCGCGAGCGAGCGCGTAGAGACCAGGAGGCAGGCCCTTCACGCGGTGCACGAAGAGGCCCAGGTGAATGCGTGGGCGCCAGAGTAGCGCGTCCCACGGCATAGATCGGCCGTCTCGAGTGGGCACCAGACGTGCCAACATCTGGAAAAAGGTCGCCGCGGGAATTGCGGTGGAAGCGTCCATGCTCACCGCGCTTCTGCGCCCCAGAATGACCTTTTCTGCAGTGAACACACCGGACCGAACCGGCACCCCGAAAAGCTCCTCCTCCGAAGGAAACCCGGAGAACTCTTCGTCGACCGCTATCCTCGGATGGGTGGTTGCAGCAGCTACTTCGTCGATCACTGGCCATTCGACGCCATGGTCGGGACTCAGCACGTTAGCCGTGCCGTACCATCGAGAATTCGCAACTTGGGCCACCAGCTCTCGGGGCAGGTGGAGGCCCCGGTGGGTGGCCGATTTCTCCCGGATCACAACTGCCACGAGTTCGGGTTGCTCTCGCTCTGCGTCTGCGTAGTCGACCTCGCGATTGAGTCCGAGAAGTTGTGACATGTCGGCGTCACCCACGCCATCCAGGAGATGGAGTTTCCAACCGAGTGCTGCCGCCGCGAATCGCATGGTCCCCAACGCATGACCGACATCGTGTTGGCAGTATCTGAACGCACGCTCGCCATACTTCCAAGCCTCTCGCCAAAGAATGGACGAGAGCCCCACAAGGAATGAACCTTCCGGAAAAGCTACCGACCATGCTGCCCAGACAGAGGGGTCGAGATCGGCTCGAAGCTCGAGCCCGTGCGACTTTGATGCATAGTGGTAGATTCCGGGTCGGTCGTGAATACTGTCCAAAGCCGGCAAGAGCGCGTAACCCTCCGTCGGGTGGAGGTTCCCGCTCGACGGATTGACCCGCAAAGGCCATGTGGTTCCCTGGAATTGTTTCCAGGCTGTCAAGGAGAGCGCATAGCGGAAAAAGAGCGAGATGGAGTCGACCGAAAGCGGGGCCGGCACTATCTCATCCATTGCGCAGAGCTGCCAATACTGAAGTGTTCGCCCCGCGGCGGGTAGAGGAAGGCGAACCATTGGCGCTTCCTCGTAATGGCGGAACGGATTCGGCTGGTTGGCCCAGTCCAGGTAGCCAAGCGATGCCGCGTAGCGGGAGGAGTGGTGCTTCGTTCTCTCGTGGTAGGCCAACACGACATGTTCGGGAGGAAGATCGCCGGACTTTGCGATTGTCATGTTTACTCCAACTGCATACTACCGCGTAGCAGGCGACGCGACCGCAATCACAAAAATGTGAGATTCCGCCCAGCGGTCTTCGCCGAGCGCATTGGCGATTTCGCACAAATCAGCGCGGGGCATTCGTGTCGCGAACAGGCTGAGAGCGTCAAGTGTCCGAGAAGCCCGTTACTCGTCCACTTGGTTGGGATCAATGCCGATCTTAACTCAGTGCCCACAGCCCAACGAGTTCACCCCGCGTATATTGATCAAAAAGCTTTGGAGACGAATGATGAATACTCGTGCAACATCACAGGCAATTGCCGCTGCGGTAATCTGCCTTAGTTTCATGACGGCGGCAGCAAGTGGCCAAGCGGCGAGCGAGACTCCGGAGCCCGTCCATGGATGAGCAGCAGACTTCTCCCTCGGGTTACAAGAGACCGCCGCTCCACACACAGTTCAAGCCGGGTAGATCGGGCAATCCCAGCGGCCGGCCGAGGGAGAAGGGCACTACATT
>JBBQVN010000205.1:0-5427 GCA_038211475.1 Terriglobales bacterium
TCCCTGACGGCCCTTCCCGATGCCCGCGACTTCCAGCAGCTTCTCCGGGGTCTGCTCGATCACGTCGAAGACGCCGACATTGAAGGCGTCCACTAAGCGCCCGGCCATCGCGGGGCCGATGCCTTTAATCAACCCGCTCGATAGATATTTCCTCATGCCCTCGGCGCTGTTGGGTGGGGCCGTGCGGAGCTCGACGGCTCGGAACTGTCGGCCGTATTCGCGGTCGATGACCCAGCGGCCTTGGGCGTCGATCCATTCGCCCGCCCTTACTTCCGGGAGCGTGCCAAGGACGGGCACGAGGTCCTTCATACCTCGGACCTTGACCTGCAAGACGCCAAACCCTGATTCGCCGTTGTGGAAAGTGACCCGCTCGATGAGGCCGGCGAGGGCTTCGAGGCCATGGGTGTGGGATGGGGCTGTGTCGGCGGTCATCTGGCCCAGTACGATAGCCCCGGTGTCTTGGGGCGTAAACGCCAGTTAGAAAGTCGAGCGGTCACCCGAGTGACAACGACCGGCAACATCCCAGCACCGGAGACCGACAATGCACCAGAAAAATAGACAGGCGTGCCCCGCCTTTCCGTCGTCGCCTAAAGGCTTGGTAGTTGCCCCGGGGTTTATGACCCTCGATGTACGGCAAACCCAACGCGACCATGGCCGCTCTGATTTATGGGGGGGGTTACAATGCCCGAAGCGAAGCCCTGAACTGGACCGGCTCCAGATCGCAGGCCTTCGACAACGCCCCCGGCAAGCGCCATGGTCCCTGCGTCTTCCTGCAATGAGATCGTCAACTACGCAAACGGAGTTGCGGGAATCTCTAACGGTGCCAACGAACACGTGATGGAACAGGT
Source organism: Terriglobales bacterium (assembly GCA_038211475.1). GTDB lineage: Bacteria > Acidobacteriota > Terriglobia > Terriglobales > Acidobacteriaceae > JANYBT01. The sequence goes on from JBBQVN010000205.1 coordinate 849, forward strand.
ACCGCCGTTGAATAAGCTGTACGTTGCGGACAGCGATGTCGCTCGTGCAACGGAACTTGCCGATGCAGAGGAAGTCCACCAGCGCTTCGGAGGCGACCTCCGCTACGACACGGGCCGCAAGAAATGGATGGTCTGGAACGGCAATTTCTGGGCCGTCGATGAGTCATTCCACGTGCCCCGCAAGGTGATTGAAGTTGCCAAAGCGGCGGCGGATCGACTGGGCGCGCAAGATGCGAACCTGATTCGCCGCCACCGCGCTCGTGCTGAATCGGCCAGTGGCGTGGCAAGCGTAGTAAAGCTCTTGGAGTATCAGACCGGGATCTCAGTGCCTAGCAATGTGTTCGATCGGGAGACCATGCTCCTCCCCGTTGGGAACGGAACGATCGACCTTAAGACTGGTGCACTCGGCCTGCACGAGCGCAAGCATCTCTTCACTCGCGGGCTGTCCGTGGAGTTCAACCCGGCGGCCGAGTGCCCGAAGTTCCTGGCTTTCATCGACCGGATTATGGGCGGTGACAGCTCCATGGTGGCCTACCTGCAGAAAATCCTGGGGCTATGCCTCACCGGATGCCCCAACGTGCAGGAACTCTATATCTTCCACGGGCAGGGGGCGAACGGAAAATCCACGCTGCTTGATCTGGTGATGTGGTTGCTGGAGTCCTTCGCCAGCCCAGCGCCGGAGTCACTGCTGGTAACTAAGAAATACGGATCAGAGCATCCTACGGAGTTGGCGATGCTCCAAGGAAAGCGGCTTGTCGTTGCCAGCGAAACCGAGAGCAGCAGCGACCTTCGCCTGCAGCTCGTCAAACGACTGACCGGCGATGCGATGATCACCGCTCGGGTGATGCGCGGTGACTTCTTTGAATTCCTTCGCACGCACAAGATGATCCTGATGTCGAACAACAAGCCCAACATCAGCGAGCAGACCGAGGCCGCATGGCGCCGTATCCGCCTGGTGCCGTTTGATGTCGTCATTTCTGCCGAGGAACGGGACCCTCTGCTGCTGGACAAACTGAAGGCCGAGTCCCCCGGTATCCTGAACTGGGTGCTGGCAGGATGCCTTGTCTGGCAGAAGGATGGCATGACTCCTCCGGCCAAGGTGTCAAGTGCCACGGCAGAATACAAGGCCGAGTCGGACCTACTGATCGACTACCTCAATGCCCGTTGCGTCGTCAAAGCTGGCGTGGGGGTTCATCGCGTAGAGCTGTACACCGCTTATGTGAACTGGGCCAAAGACACGGCCGAACCGCACCCTCTTACCCGAAAGCAGTTTTATGACCTTGTTCGCAAGGTGCCCGGCGTTACGGAAGAACCCTTCAAGCATGATGGCAAATGGGACCGAGGCTTCCACGGCATCAAGTGTGCTTCCTTGAGCGACATTATGGGGGATGCCTCGATGTAGAAGTTGCAACAGAAATGCTTGGTTTCCCTAGAAGTTGCAGCGTTGCACTTTCTTTCCCATTATCTGCTCTACACATGTGTGTGTAAGAAACAGAATGGAAAACGACTGCAACAACTGCAAAGTGCAACGACAGCGGCCCAGCCGGAGCCCCAACTTCGGCTGGGCCTTTCTGTTCTCAGAGGATTCGAAGACCACTGTGTACAGGCAGATCTAACCAAGGGTGGTCCCACAGCGGCCGTACCCACTGGATCCAATCGAGACGTTGCGGCTAGGCAGGCTGGCCGGGACAAAAGCGGTAACATTGCAAAGAATCGTGACTCCGAGCATTTCATGTACTGGAATAGTGACCGGGAAGGGGGCACGGCGGGGCACGATGCGTGGTGATGTCCAACGGCGGACGATGCCATCCAGACCGATATGCCACCATTGGAAACCCAATGCTCTGCTTCGAAATGGACGGAGATGGACCGGGAAGGGGGCACGAAGGGGGCACGGAGAAAATATGTTAAACGCGTCGCACGGAGATTTGTTGAAATTAATGGGGAATTTATTGGGCCCGGAGGGATTCGAACCCTCAACCAAGGGATTATGAGTCCCCTGCTCTAACCGTTGAGCTACAGGCCCCGGTTTCGCGGGCGAGCGGGCTATAATGCCAGTTCGTCTTTTTCGCCGGTGCGGATGCGGATGGTTTGCACGATAGGGTAGACGAATATCTTGCCATCGCCTACTTCGCCGGTGTGGGCCGCTTCAACGATCGCAGCGACGGCTTTGTCGCATTCTTCGCTCTTCACGCAGATCTTCAGCAGCACTTTTGGAACGAAGCCGACGTCCATCTTCGCGCCGCGATACCGTTCGGTATGGCCCATCTGCCGTCCGAAGCCTTTACATTCGATCGCAGTAACGCCGAGAATCCCCAGCTTGGCCAGTGCGGTTTTAACGGCGTCGAGCTTGTTCGGTTTGACGACGGCTTCGATCATCTGCATGACGGGCTCCTAAACACAGCGCTTTGAGTGGTTCACTTGGTCGCCAGAGTGTAGCGATTTCTTTAAGGATGACAAAATAGCGGGGATTCGAGCGAGAGTTATCCCACTTCGTTAAGCACATGCTCGGCTACGAAGATCGGAACCGTGGTGGCGATCCCCAGCGCGATCGCATCGCTCGGGCGGCTGTCAATTTCGACAAGTGCGCCGTTCTGGCGGATCACCAGCTGCGCGAAAAAGGTGCCTTCCTTGAGGTTGTTAATTTCGATCCGTTCCAACTCCCCGCCCAGTTCTTCGATGACTTTTGCAAGCAGATCATGGGTCAGAGGGCGAGGCATGGCTGTGCCCTTGAGTCGCCGGTCGATCGCGTATGCCTCGCCGCTGCCGATGACGATGGGAAATTTACGCTCGCCAGTTACCTCTTTCAGGATGATGATCTGCTGGTCCTGCATGTCCGAAATGATTATTTTGTGCAGTTCCATCTGGATCGACATGAAGGCTCCTTACTGAATGAGACTAGAACTCACGGTAGCGCAAGTCAAGGTGATTCTATTGGATACATCCGTGTTATCACCAAGAGATGAAGCGGCGGGGTACTGGCGACTCGGGACGCCACAGTCCTGATGTTGCCTTCCTTCGCGTTCAGCTGTTTTTAGGATATTATCCAAACCTATGGCATCAACGATTAAGCGCATTCTGGTCACCGGCGGGGCCGGGTTTTTGGGGTCTCATCTTTGCGATCGATTCGTCGCCAAAGGCCACGATGTCGTCTGCCTCGATAACTTTTTCACCAGCCAGAAGAGCAACGTTGCCCACCTGCTGGGTAAACCCAACTTTGAGTTGATCCGGCACGACGTGGTCGATCCAATCCTGCTGGAAGTGGACGAAATCTACAACATGGCCTGCCCGGCGTCGCCGCCACATTACCAGTTCAACCCTGTGAAGACGCTCAAAACTTCGGTCATGGGTGCGATCAATATGCTAGGTCTGGCGAAGCGCGTGCGGGCGAAAATCCTGCAGGCGTCCACCTCCGAAGTGTACGGCGAACCGCAGATTCACCCGCAGCCGGAAAGCTACTGGGGGAACGTCAACCCGATCGGAATCCGTAGTTGCTACGACGAGGGCAAGCGGGCGGCGGAGACGTTGTTTTTCGACTATCACCGACAGAATCAGGTGAACATCCGAGTCATCCGAATTTTCAACACCTACGGCCCGCGGATGCATCCGTTCGACGGGCGCGTGGTGACCAACTTCATCGTGCAGGCCCTGACCGGACAAAACCTCACCATCTACGGTGACGGCAGCCAGACGCGCAGCTTTTGTTATTGCGAAGACTTGCTCGACGGCATTATCGCGATGATGGACGGGCCGGACGATTTTGTCGGGCCGGTGAACCTCGGCAATCCGGGTGAGTTTACGATGCTTGAGCTGGCGCAGAAAGTAATCGAACTGACGGGCGCGAAGTCGAAAATCGTCAACCTCCCGCGTCCGGCCGACGACCCAAGCCAGCGACGGCCGGACATCACGCTCGCTAAATACAAACTCGGCTGGGAGCCGAAAGTGAACCTGAGCGACGGACTGACCAAGACGATCGAGTATTTTAGGAGCATCGATCTGTCGCAGTACCGCAAGCCGACGTCGCAGGATGCGCACATGAATACGAATAAGTATGTCGCAAAGAAATAGCCTTGTTGATTGGTGATGGGGTTGAGATGGCGCGTGCTTGCCGCGAACAAATCACCAATCGTCTTTCACGCTTTTCAAACTCATTGAAAGCTTGATTTCAGAACTTCCGCGATCAATAATATTTCAGTAACTACTGAAAGGTAAACCATGATCGCGACTGCAACCGTACCCGCCGCCGACCCGCAGACGACCCTTAAGACCGTTCAGGATTTGTTCATCCGCCGCTGGGGCGAGATGGGGCAGACCTGGGGCATTAACCGCACGATGGCTGAGATTCATGCGTTCCTGTACATCACGGCGCTGCCGCAATGTACGGACGACGTGATGGAGCGGCTGAACATTAGCCGCGGCAACGCCAGCATGAGCCTGCGGGCGCTGTGCGACTGGGGCATCATCCGCCGGCTGCACAAGCGTGGGGAGCGCCGCGAGTATTTTGAGATCCTGACCGTCGTGTGGGAGTTGTTCTGCATCTTCGCTGATGAGCGGAATCGTCGCGAGATGGTCCCGGTTC
>JBBQVN010000206.1:0-5355 GCA_038211475.1 Terriglobales bacterium
TGGATGGATAAGATCGCCAACTATTTTGTGCATCGTTCGAGCAATGGCCGTACCGAAGGTTTCAACCGGGGACTGCGGGCCATTTTGTGGCGAGCCTGCGGCATGCGCAACTTCGGCCACTTTCGATTGCGCGTTCTTCACCTGTTCGGCTGAGATACACAAGAGTCAGCGGGTTTCGCGGAGAGCCCTAAAATAGAAGCACGTCTCGATGACCGCCGTGTCCTTCACTTCCTTGCCCCAATCAAACCAAGTGCGTGAATTTCCAAACTTGTAGGTCTCGAAAAGGAACGTCTTGGTAGTGTCGTAAATCGCGCGCATGGACTCTGTGTCACCCGTTTGCAGGTAGTAAAACCACAGCCCCGACTCGCTCAGGAATTCCAAGTGCTGACCCGGGTAGAACTTCGGCTCAAGCTTCCGCAGCACGATCTCCTTTGCCAACCGATGCGCCCGCGAATCGAACACATAAAAGCACTGATTCATCTCCGGGGTCCCGTCGCCCCAAAAGCCCACTCGCTCCCGGTCGGGGCAATCGTAAAAATGATCCCGCATACAGACGTACGCAGTGCGCGCCGCCTTCCTCCACAGCGTCGTGAAATCGCCGTCATTGCACTCAAACGAGCCCGCGAACTCCGTGTCGAAGCCCGTTTCGCGATACTGCACCGACTTCACCTTGACACCCGCTGGGATCGTGTAAATCGCGCCTTCCCCGCTCAACCAGTTCTTCGCCTCGTACGAATGTTCTCCCTGCAATGTCATGCATGATTCGGTTTTGGTGAGATACAGGACGAGCGGATTGCTGGAATTAAACTTGATGGCCAGACCCGCCGGACCCTCCACAACAAGGGCGGGCTGAAAGTGGCAGTTATACGGCATCACGCAAACCAACTTCCACGGCGCGTCCTCGGAATGCGGAAGATCTTTCGAGGTGCGAACGTAGCTGCGCAGCCCGTAGTCCCTGATGCCCATCTCACCTTCAGGCGCAGCACCCGCCCCGAGTGAGGGAATCACGAGCAGAAGGCAGATTGAAAGGGTACGTAAGATCATTGGAAAAGTTTAATCGCCCACCATGAGTTCCGGCAAGTCCGAACGCAGAAGGACACAGACGCTGGGAGACTCCGATGCGTACAGCGCCCAGTCCTACCGACCCGGCACCGGCGCTGCTTCTTTCTCAGGGCATTTCTCGTGCAGTCGCTGCCAGTAGTCCTTCCCATATTTGTCGTCCCTGGTCACCTGAACGTCGGAGCGGGTGGGTTTGCCGTTGACGAGGATGTCTGCGCGCTCGATGCACGCGCGGAGAAACTCAGGCTTCTGCTCGGAAAACAATTTTGGTTCATCCGACTAATGCGTAGTTAGTGGTTGAAAAAATGTGGACATGGCTGTCTCTTCTGCAGTTACCAAGCTTCAGAAGAAAGGCAAGCTCATGTCCACAAGTCTCTTGTATCACGGCTGGGCCGTGCGTGGCTACCACTATGTTGCAACCGCCTACGCCGAGGGTGCCGTGCGGTTCAACGTCGAACAAAACCTCGACACCTTCCGCTGCTCCAACTGCGGATCGGCGGACGTGATGAAGTCGGGCGTGGTCCACCGCCGCTTCCGCTCGTTGCCCATCGGCGGCAAGCCGGTTTTCATCGAACTGCCGATCCAGCGACTGTGGTGTGCCGGGTGCGGCAAGACTCGCCAGGCCGAGGTCTCCTTCGCCGACGAGCGTCGCGGTTACACCCACGCCTTCGAACGATACGCTCTGGACCTGTTGCGCCACGCGACCCTCAAATCAGTGGCCGATCACCTGGGCGTCGGCTGGGACACGATCAAGGATATTCAAAAGCGGTACCTGCACCGGCGGTTCAGGAAGCCGAAGCTCAAGCACCTCAAGCGCATCGCCATCGACGAGATCTGCGTCGGTCGCGGACACCGCTATCTGACCGTCGTTCTCGATCTGGACGACGGGGCGGTGGTCTTCGTCGGCGACGGAAAAGGGGCCGATTCCCTGCTGCCTTTCTGGAAAAGGCTCCACCGCTCGCGTGCTTCGATCAAGGCCGTCGCCACGGACATGTCTCCCGCCTACACCGCGGCGGTGCGGGATCATCTGCCCAGGGCCATTCACGTGTTCGACCGCTTCCATATGGTCAAGCTGTTCAACGAGAAGTTCTCGCTGTTCCGCCAGAAACTGCAGTGTGAAGCCGAAGGACCGCTGCAAAAAGCGGTGCTCAAGGGGACGCGCTGGCTGCTGCTGAAGAACCCCGAAAACCTGACCGACGAACGGGATGAACGCAAACGGCTTGAGAAGGCGTTGGCGTTGAACAAACCGCTGGCCACCGTCTACTACATGAAGGAAGATTTGCGACAGATCTGGGATCAGTCCGATATCGCGTCGGCCGAAGTGTTCCTGGACGACTGGATCGCGCGGGCTCGGGTGTCGGGGATTCGAATGCTGCAGAAGTTCGCCGAGACGTTGGTCGCACATCGCCGCGGCATTCTGAACTACTATCGATGTCCGATCACGACAGCCGCCTTGGAAGGCACCAACAACAAGATCAAGACGATGCAGCGGCAAGCGTACGGCTTTCGCGATCACGAGTTCTTCAAGCTCAAGATCTACGCCTTGCATGAAACTAACTACGCATTAGTCGGATGAACCACAATTTTGCCAGCGCATCGAGCAGGCTGACGTGCGACGCGCTTTTCGCCCGACGAAACCTCTGCGCGGCGTAGCCATCCTGGTACGCCTTCCATTCGCAGTCGCCGGTCGGTCCGGCGGTGGGCCACTTTTCAATACAGGCGAGGATCCCTGTCAACGAATGCGTCTGCCTCCGGGTATAGCAGTTGTGTTAATCGAAACCGGAATTCCGCAGATGATGATTCTGGTTTTTCGCGGGCCAAGTGCGGCTCGACGTTTTCGTGCTGCACTGATGGGATGCACGATTCTGATCGCTTCATGCTTATGCACGAATCACTGCGAGAGAAGCGAAACGGACGGGATTCAGACCAAGCACGAAACAGCAGCACTGAAACCCGAGCTGCCAGCGGACGAGCGTATGCTCATCCGCGGGGCCTATCTCGATCTTGTCGGACTGCCGTCGACACAGGAGCTGTCATGATTGCATTTCCTCCCCCAACCGCCGCGTTTCTCGTCATCCTATTCGGTCTTTTTTTATCCAACTCCCACGGCGCGCCTGCACTTGCCGCGCCTCCGTCGCCGGCAATTCCGAAAATACCTGACTGGAACGTTGAGGCCCAGGTTGTCTATTCCAAGGCTTTTCCCGGCTTCATGGACATCGAGATCTATCAGGAGCATGGGCGTTACCTCGTGCGAGATAAAATCAAAAGAGCGGACTACAAAGACGCGCGTCCGCGTCGCTTTTACTACGTGGACATGGAAAACGTCGGACCTTCGCTGGAAAAAGGTTACCCGCTGCCGGAGCGCGGTGGCATTTATCAAATCCAATGCAAGCGATGGCGGGAGGGGAAGGATATTTGGGATTTGAAGGAAGCTGAAACCGCCACGGAATGGGTCGTCAAGCCCGGCCCACTCGGGGTGGCCGGCGAGCTCTTCATCCCGCCGAATTTCAAGCTGGATACCGACGATTGGCGGGACCAGGAGCACAAGGCCGTCCCGCCGTTCGAGCCCATTCGCGGCAAGGCATCGCCCTCCTATCGCTATAATGCGGATCAAAAGTGGGAGGACATTCTCAGTCGCGGCGCGAGCCACACCGCTAGCGGCGAAGGACCGGGCGGCCCCGAAAACATGCTGCTCACGGTTGGCGATCCTCTGGATGCGCTTGGCGAGCAGGGATTCGCCGCACTAAGCAAAGAGGATCTGACCGGCTACGCGACCAAGCTTCCACCGCTCGCCTTTCATCTCACCGATTGGGAAAAACAGGCGGGCTGGCATAACACCCCGACCTACTGGAGCATCGATCTGCCCAATGAAAAAGTCCTCCAGAACTACTACTATTACTTCACCGAGCTAAATCGGATGCAGCCCGGTCGGAAGAATGGTGACTACTATCGCGCCCTCAAATGGAACAACTCATTTTATGAGGAAGGTGAGGCATATCCGTTGCGGAAGAGATTCATGGAGCAAACCGAGGATCCCGAGAAGGGCACGGGCCCGGCCTTCCGACGATTCACCGGGGAGGATGGTAACCCACATTCCCTGCGCGAGGTATGCCGGGTCTACACGATCGACTGGTATCTGAAGTCGAACATTTTCCCTGACCGCCGCCGCACCGCGATCTATCAGGTCTATTGCAATCTCTTCGACACAATCAACTCCAAGCTCATTACGCCGAAAGACTCGACCATCCTGGGCTTCGCGTGGTTCGGCACGGACGGTGACCTACCCTACCGTCAATACATCCACATGGATGGCGGCTGGCTCGGCTACTACAACCGCATTGTCCCCGCTCCGTGGTGGATTATGGATGCCACCTATATCGGACATCTCTTCGGCGATGGCTTCCACTGGTGGCACGATGAAGCCCCCGAAGGCAGCGACAACAAGCGCCGTCCAGAGCCGAAGCCCGAAGGACCGTATGGGATGGGGCCTTACATTTGGGAGCCCGATACTGGTGGTCCAAAAGAGCCTCCGCTGGTCTTCGGCGGCACCACGGAGAAAGGCCCGATGTATCCGCGCGAACCGCGATACAACCTCGCCTATACCAAGCTCGCCGAGTATCGCCTTAAGCAATATGAAGGCTTTCTCACCATGCCGCGCAGCGTAGCGGAATACAGCCTCGACGATGGCAAGTCGTGGGTGAGCCCCGTTGGCAACGAGCGGCGGGACATCCTGGAGAAGGCGGAAAGGAAACAGCCTCTCTGCTTCCAATGGAATGACGGCGGCGATCTAGTGCTGGTCTTCCTTACATGGCCATTCGCCGACTCACCCGAGTGGAACGTGAGACTGAAAATCGCCCCCGGCCAGGAACGCCAGGTGAAGATGCACCGGCAGTGGCCCATGCTGCGCGTCTTCAGCAAATCCAATCCGAATTATGGACTCCGGTAATAAAGATAATGACTACCTTTCTCTTAGCGACTCCCAGTTATCGTGGCGCGAGATGCCTTTTAGGGTTGATGGCCATACTGCTTGCTGCCGTGTCGCTACGAGCGGACGAGGTGAAACTCAGCGCGGATTTCTCCGTCCACACAGGAGCCATTCGCCCGCTCCACGGGATTAACAAAGGTCCACTGGTTCCGGGTGGATTGTTTGACGTGATCAAGGAGCAGAAGGAATTGGGGATTCCGTTCACGCGTCTGCATGATTGCGGTTGGCCTAATCCGTATGTGGTCGATCACCATGTGGTTTTCCCCAATCCAAATGCGGATCCGACGCTGCCTGAAAGTTACGATTTCCAG
>JBBQVN010000207.1:0-5306 GCA_038211475.1 Terriglobales bacterium
GTTTTCGAACAGCAGTCACCCGCAGCGCAGGAGTGATTCATTCCAAGATTGCTCGGCACCAGGGAGCAGGAAGTTAAGGGCGCGAGAGCCTCCATCGGGGATCCGTTGCGAATGGCTCTCGCCTCTCGCTCTACATCAACCAGCAAACGAATCTATCAACAGCAAACGAAACCATCAACCAACAAAGCTATCAACCAGCAGCACAACCGTCACAACATAGTAAGAAGTAACACAACTTACCGAGCACAAACCAACAGGCCACCAATAAACACGCGCACCAACTAACAACAAGGGTGCCCCGTTCAAGCTCCGCTTGGGCGGGCCAAGCAAGATAGTCAAGTCAGGGGCTAAGTCAGCGCTATAGCCCAGTGACTCAGATCACCGACCCGCACCGCGCACTCCAACTCACCGGCCCGAAGTGTGCCCGCGCCTTATTGAATCTCCAGCATCCGGTCCAGCGCGACACGCGCCCAGTGCTTCACGTCATCTTTCACTTTGATCTGGTTCACCACGTTGCCTTCCAGCAGGTTTTCCAGCACCCAGCACAGGTGCTGAGGAGAGATGCGGTACATCGTGGTGCAAAGGCAGCCCGAGTCGTCGAGCGTGATGACTTTCTTGCCCTCGGCAGCAAACTCCTTGCCCATGCGGTTGACCAGGTGAATCTCTGTCCCGACGGCGAACGACGAACCCGCCGGCGCCTGGCGAATCATCTTCAGCAGAGCTTCGGTCGAGCCGACGCCATCTGCCTTGTCGCACACTTCCATGCGGCACTCGGGATGCACAATGACTTGAATGCCGGGATGCCTGGCGCGAACATTATCCACGTGCTCGGGCAGGAATCGCTGATGCACCGAACAGTGCCCCTTCCACAAGATAACTTTGGCTTCACGCAAGCGCTGGGGAGTAAGGCCGCCGTTGATCAGGTAGGGGTCCCACACCACCATCTGCTCAAGCGGTATGCCCATAGCGCGACCGGTATTGCGTCCGAGATGTTGATCGGGGAGAAAGAGTAGTTTGGAGTTCTTGGCCAGCCCCCACTGCATGGCGCCGGAAGCATTGGCCGAGGTGCAGACCACGCCGCCGCGTTCTCCGCAAAAAGCTTTGATGGCTGCGGTGGAGTTGATGTAGGTGACCGGGGTGACGCCTTCGCCGAAATCGGTGGCGACACCCGCGCGCACCAGTTGCTCCCAGCAATCCTCGACCTGGCCTATCTCGGCCATGTCAGCCATGGAGCAGCCGGCATTAAGGTCAGGCAGGATGGTGATTTGCCCGGGAAGGCTGAGCACGTCGGCGCTCTCGGCCATAAAATGCACGCCGCAGAAAACGATGTACTTGCCGCCGGCGCGGGCTGCTTCTTGCGAAAGTTTGTAGGAGTCGCCGCGGAAATCAGCGAAGCGGATGACTTCATCGCGCTGGTAGTGATGCCCCAGGATGACCAGGTCCCGGCCAAGTTCGCGCCGCGCCGCACCAATGCGTTCGTCCATGGTGTGGTCGGGCAAGTCCAAATAATTTTCGAGACTGCAAACTGCTGCCGCTGTCGCTGTCGCCACGTGGTACCAGCTTTCAGCTCCATGCATGGGCCTAAACGACAGCCGTCGCAAGGCTCACGCTGGAACGGGGATGTTGAAAGCACCTCACGGCTTCAGCAGGCTCACTGCACTGGTTTGTGCCCAGCCTGCGGGGTTGTTGAAGCCGCTCAACTTTCGCAACACTTGTTTAGATGCAATCCAGACCGGCGACGACTGATTTCTCTTCAGCCTCCCCAATCCAGTTGCAATCTACCATTGTGCGGCTTCAACGCCGGGTATGCAAGGGAGGGTGCAATCAGCGATGCGGGCGACCAGCGAGCGCGAGGAAAAGATTAATTAATCCCGCCCGGGAAGTCTGGCGCTTTGCTTTGCGCCTATCCCCCGATGTGCACCATGGTTCGTGATGCCGGGACAAAATCTTTCTCGCCAATGTGGTGACGTTCTTCCTTGCGCGCGATCACGCCCTCAATAAAATTCACCAGCTCCGCATCGCCTTCGCCACGGCGCATCAACTCGTGCAGATCGTGGTCCCAGACAGAGAAGAGGCAAGTGCGAATCTTGCCATCGGAAGTGATGCGGATGCGGCTGCAGTGCCCGCAGAAGGGATGGGAAACCGGCGCGATGATGCCAATCTCGCCCATGCCATCGGGAAAAGTGTAACGGCGGGCGGTCTCGCTGCGCTCATGGCCAATTTCGGTCAGCGGCATATATTCCGAGAGGCGAGCCACAATCTCATCCAGCGAAACTACTTTTTCGCGCGACCAAGTGCGGTCTTCCTCGAGCGGCATGAACTCAATGAAGCGCACCGTCACGCCCTCTTCCCGGGCGAACATGCCGAAGGGAATGATCTGGTCCTCGTTAAATCCGCGTAGCAAAACGCAATTGACTTTCACCGGCTCAAGGCCGACCCGCTTGGCGGCGCGAATCCCGGCCAGCACGTTGTCGTAGCCGTTAGAGACGCGTGTGATGCGAGCAAAACGGTCGGGATCCACAGCGTCCATGCTGACCGTCACGCGATTCAGCCCTGCATCTTTCAGCGGCTGGGCCAGGTCAGGCAGAAAGTGACCGTTGGTAGTGAGGGCGATATCGAGCTTGCCTCCATCGATGGTGCGTAAGGCCGAGAGATCGCGTACGAATTCCACAATTCCCTTGCGCAGCAGCGGTTCACCGCCCGTCAGGCGGACTTTGGTGATGCCCATCCCCGCCAGGATCCGCGCCATTCGCAGGTAGTCGGCGAAGGGCAACTCAGAATACAGCGCGCCTTCGTTTCCCGTGCGGCAATAGACGCAGCGGTAGTTACAGCGGTCGGTGATGGAAATCCGCAGGTCGGTGATGCTGCGCCCGAATTTGTCAGTGAGGCGCAGACTAGCCGGGTTGGTAGCGATATCAGGCATGCAATTGGGAGCGCAAAGAGACAGCTTGTCCTCCTAGTATAGATGCGCGCCGCCTGTTGGAAGTGACAGCCGGTTGTATTCGTGACCCGCGAGTATTTACTATTGCGCCGATGGTTCGCCAGCCCATTACCGATCCCCGGCAGGACATTTTAAGTGTGGCGGCCCAGCTCTTTCACCGTCAAGGCTATGATGCCACTTCGATGAACGACATCGCGGTGGCGCTGCAACTGAGCAAGGGCGGCCTCTACCACCACTTCCAGGGCAAGGAAGAAATCCTGTTTGAGATCATGGAGCACGCGCTCAACCTCACCGACGAACGCGTTCTCGAAGTGGTGCGCCAGACGGAGGGCGCAGAACGAAAACTTCGTACTCTCATCCGCCTGCACGTTGACATGGTGGCGGGTGGGCGCGACCGTGAGATCACCGTGATGCTGCATGAAAACCATCCACTGCCCGCGCATCTGCGCCGCAAGATCAATGCCCGCAAGAAAGAATATGTGCAATTTGTCGCGGGCGTAATCAGCGACGTAAGGTCCACCAGGAAATGCCAGAGCGCGCTCACTCCCAACGCCGCGGCCTACGCGCTGCTCGGCATGCTCAACTGGATCTACCAATGGTACCGGCCCGATGGCGCGCTCTCGCCAGACAATTTGGCGCTGCAATACACCGAGATCTTCTTCAACGGGGCGCTGCGGTAATAGGCATGCCGCTGCGCTAGGAAGCCGCTTCTTTGCTCGGAATCCAGTAGATTTCTTCTTTCATCGCTTCTTTCTGGAAACCGCGGCGCTTAAAGATGCCCTTGCCGTGCTCGATCATCTCAGGATGTCCGCACAAGTAGACAACGCAATTGTCCGGAGCCAAATTCCACATGTCGGCATACTTGCGGAGCAAGTCGTCCACGCGGCCCGTCTCGCCTTTCCAGGCGTTGTCTTCCCAAGGACGGCTTACGGTGGGGACGTACTGAAACCACGGGAGGGTCGCGGCGAATTGTGCGAGCTCGTCGTGATAACCGAATTCCCATGAGCGGCTGGCTCCGTTGATGAGAAAGAGCTTGTGTTGGCCGGCGAACTTGCCGTCCTTGGCGTCCTGGCTGAGCTTGCGAAGGTAGCTCACAAACGGCGCCACTCCCGTGACCGTGCTTATCAGCAGATGATTGGTCCGCACGGTGCTCGTCTCCAAGGTGAAGCGTCCCTTGGCCGATTTGCGCATCAGCATTTCGTCGCCTAGTTGCAGCTGGTAGAGTTTCGGGGTCAGCTCCCCGTTCGGAACCAGTTCGAAGAAAAATTCGATTTCATTTTCATCGGGGGACGAGGCGATGGAGTACGGGCGCTCGGAGCGTTTGTCGGGACCTTCGACGCCGAGGGTCGCATACTGTCCCGGCGCGAACTTGAACTCGCCGTCGGGATGGACGCGGATCATCCAAAGGTCAGGGGCGAAATCTACTCGTTTAGTAATGCGGGCGTGGTAGAACTTGTCGTCGGCGGACGTCATTGGTTCACCTCAAGCAGGATGAGATCGAAGTCGAACGCTTCAGTGTAGCGAATCGGGACGCTTCGCAACAGTGACAAGGAAGGCGGGTAGTGCCTCAACTGAGGCACTACCGGAAGGCGGAGTCGGCCGGGCAAGGACGGTGACTGAAAAAGCAGAACGGCCCGCGCACATTTCTTGTACGCGGGCCGTTCCGGTGGACTGATTGGGATTAACTGAGGTGGTCACTCTCGTGGCCCCTCGCTCCTCCGGGACCCAGCGCTCTTGGCGCAGGGCGGGATTTACCCAACTCACCGTGGTTACGAGGAATGCACCCTTTCGAACCCGACCAAAGGCCGTCCGGGCACCCTCCTAGAGCAACCGCTCTAAGTTACAGCCACCTCACCTGGTCTGTTTGTACTCTGACTATCGCAACTTGTCATCCATGCACCTCCTTTCCGGTGTACCTGCAGACTAGAACAAACCGGTTTCCAGAGTCAATAGGACGTCAAGTTTTTTTGATCTTTCACGCACGGGGGGAGGGGGCTCGCTTGAGACCGTCGCCCAAATAGAGCAGCGCGATGGGAACGGCTCCGTTTATCTGTTGGAGCGAACGAAGCAACTGCTGGTTTGCATTGGCCTGGTCGGGCCGGCGGCGTGCTCAAGCAGTCACAGGAAGACGATTCAAGAGGACGCGATTTAAGAGAGACTCGGTGATGGACGCCGCTTTGCGTGGGGGCATGGTTGCCCTAATCATTGCGGTTCACTACTGCGAAGTATTTCCGCCCTTCCACTGGTACGCGTCGGGTTGGGGCAAGCCGATGTGCGCCAGGACGCGGTTGGCGAACTCGTGGGCCATCGCGTCAAGAGTGGACGGCAAGTTATAGAAGGCGGGAACCAGCGGGAAGATCGTAGC
>JBBQVN010000208.1:0-5295 GCA_038211475.1 Terriglobales bacterium
GACCGCGCGGCCTCATCCACGAAGAGACCGTTCCCTTCATTGTGGTAGAGCGACAGCATCTGGTTGGCGAAGTTGCTGATGATCAGGCTGGCTCGGCCGGAGCGATCATAGTCGGCGGCATCCACGCCCATGCCGGCCCGCGCCACCCCGTCTTCACTGAATGCGATGCCCGCCGCCACAGCTTTCTCTTCAAACGTCCCGTTCTTCCGGTTGAGATAAAGCTTGTTGGGCTGGGTGTCATTGGCGATCAGGATATCGGGCCAGCCGTCGTTGTTGTAATCGAGAATGGCTATGCCCAACCCCTTGGAGGTCGCGTCATACATCCCAGCTCTGTGAGTCACATCCTCGAACTTGCCGCCACCCAGGTTGTGCCATAAGCGAGCCGAGTTGCCTTTGTACGACTCAGGCGTGCAATAAGACTTGTGAGCTCCATCGAGTGTGCAATAGATGTCTGCCTCGGGCGACCATTGCACGTAGTTGGCAACTACCAGATCAAGTTTGCCGTCGCGGTCGTAGTCTACCCAGGCCGCGCCGGTTGAAAACTCGTGTGGGCCCCACAATCCCGCTGCCTTAGTGACCTCGACGAACGAACTTTTACCGGTGTTGTGAAACAGGTGACTCTGCCCCAGCGCGGTGATGAACAAGTCGTCGAAGCCGTCGTTATCGTAATCGCCGACCGCAGCGCCGAGCGCAAACATCGGGACGGCGAGTCCGGCTTTCACCGTCACGTCGGTGAAGGTGCCATCGTGATTGTTATGGTAGAGCTTGGGCGTGGTCGCGCCGGATTTGGGATGTCCGGGAAAATCGGTGCCGTTCACCAGAAGAATGTCAGGCCATCCATCGCGATCATAGTCAATAAACGCGCAGCCGGGGCCCATGGTTTCCGGCAGCCACTTCTTGCCGAAAGCTCCATTGTTGTGCTGGAAGTGAATGCCCGCCTTTGCGGTAACGTCTGCGAAAGTAATCTTCTGGGCCTGAGCGCCGACGCTGACCATAATCAGCATCAAGGTAAATACTCGCCACGGAGACATCGAAACAATGAGACGAGCTTGGCAGATTTGCCCTGGTATTGCTTTTTGACTCCGTGCCTCCACCGTCAGCTTTTGCTTGCATTCGCACGTCATCTCGAGCCCCCTTGCGATAGAGCCGTCGACACGATGTGCGCCCTAGTCAAGCGCGGGTGACTGGGCGCACCCAATCGCACGGAAACATGCTCGTGTACGGCTTGCCTCTCGTTGTTATCCTCCGGATGCAATTGCCGGTAAGGGCCGGTGATTGACTGCGCGGACTCATCCGCCTTGAACCGCAAGTAGCGCACTTGATGTTCGTGCGCCTGTTTCTCATCGCCCAAGCCGTTGTAGCAGAGCATCAGGTTGTAGTGAGCCTGCAAGTCTTCGGGGTCGACCGCCAGCACCGACTCCAGCACCTGCACCGCCTGTTTGTACTCACGCTTGAGGAACAGTACGCGGCCCAGATCGTTTAGAGCGACGCGGTCACGCGGATATTGGGTGATCACTTGCCGCAAGTGATCGGCAGCACCATCGTAGTTGCCCTCCGAGCGCAGAACTTTCGCGTAGAAGAAGTGAGTCCTCGCCAGCGAAGAATTGAGCGCCAGCGCCTTGTCAAGCACCACGCGGGCGCGTTCCATATCGCCCTCCTGCACCGCCGCGCGGCCCATGTTCACCCAGCCATCGGGATTGCTCGGATCCATCTCCGTGATTCTCTGGAAGGCGGCGGCAGCACCTTTCAAATCTCCCTGCAGAAAAAGCCCAATGCCATAGTCGTTCCAGCGTTGCCAGTCCGTTTTGTCCAGAACGGTCTTAGGCGCGACCTTCTTGGCGGTGCGGGCGACCACGGGTAGAGTTACTTCATCCTCGGCGACGGTGATGATGGGAACATCGGGAATCTTCTCTTGTTTCGCGGACACGCCAGCCAGCGATCCGGTAAAGACGAACTTGCGGTCGTCGAAGTTCGAGGTGACCTCCGCTTTGGAGGTTGGGTCGGGCACTCCAGCGAATGAGAACTGCGTGTTCCACCAGGCGAACTTGCGATAACGCAGGCGGGCATGCAGCGTGATCTTGTCTCCTGCGCTGTTTGGAACGTGGAGCCGGTAGTGCACGGTATCGGCCGCGCCCGGCGGGATCAGCCGCACATACACCACCGACCGCGTGGACCAGGCGTTGCGCTTGTTGATGGGATTTCCGTGCTCGTCCACCTGCAGCGAACGGTAGAAATGCGCGCCTTTGTCCACCGGACCTTTTCCGTCGTCTTCCACCATGCCGCTCCAGAAAACGGTCTGGCCCCGGTCGTCCGTCCCCTTCAGTTCGAGCCAGGTATCGTATGCGTCCACCGTTCCCCCGGGAAAGAAGTGGCCCACGGCTTTGGTGCGAACCACCACGTCCACGCGCACGTCATCCCCGCGGCGCAACTCCGGCAGCACACGATTTAATGGCGCGCTAATTGGACCGACTGCTCCGCTCTGTTGTGCGGTGACCTTCGCTTCGGATTCTTCGCCCACTGCGAATGTGGTCGAAAGCTCGTTTTCGCTCTGCACTCCCGGCTTGATCGCCGCGCCCGCCGGTGCCAGCGCAAAAATATCCACTTTCAGGCTGCCGCTTTTCAGGAAGTCAGTGGTCGCCTTGAGTTGCTCGGCGTCTTCATTGGCAGTGGGCAGCGCCGTATTCGCACCCGGAAAGCGGTGCGAATGAATTAATCCATTCACCGCTCCCATATCTTGCGACGCAGTCTTCGGCATGTGGCAATCGGCGCACTGCGACGGCTTAGGCGGATAGTAGAACGACCGTGCGCCCTGCCCGGAAACTCCGCTCGCTTGCCAGTTGTCGTATTCGTTGAAGCCCCGAATCCACCGGTAGTGGTTGACCGGTTCATCCAAGTGAACTTTATGGCACGAGGAACAGAACTCCGCTGTCTGGTCTTTCATGAACGGCTTCAGAAATACGCGGCGGTGCGGCTCGGGATTGAGCTTGACCAGAAAATCGTGCAGGCTTCGGACTACCGGGTTCTTGCTGGCGGCCATCTCGTGCAGCTTAGGATATTCCAGGTAAAAGTCCGCCTGCCCCATAGTGCTCTTTACTTGCGAAATCGAGTGGCACATCATGCAGCCCAAGCCCGCCTGTGCCGGGGCGGTATGCACATTCTGCTTGATCGGTGTGTCCATCATCCCGGCATAGAGCACCGCGGGATCGTGGCAGCCGCCGCACCACTTAGACGGCCGCGTGCCAACCGTATCCTGCATGTACTCGATGCTCTTGCGATACCACTGATTGTTGAATGACGAGAAATGATGGGCCGAACTGAACCACTGGTTGTACACATCCTCATGGCAGCGCTTACACGAATCGGATTCCATGAAGTACTGGCTGGGAATTTTCTCCGCCCCGGAGATTTGGGCCGAGCTGGGGAAAAACTTGCCACTCGGTCCGTCGCCTTCGCCATCCATCGTGGCGGCCGGCATCTTGGGATTCTCAATGCGCGAGGAGTTTTGCCAGCGCGCCTCACGCAAATATTTAGCGGCGACTCCCACGCCGGCCAGCACGACGAGACAAGCCACTGCCCGCACCCAGGGCTGCGACGAAAGTCGTCCACGTCGTCCAACCGCGTCCGCCAAGAGCAAAGCCGCCCCAGTAAAGCTGAGTCCGAGATGAGCGTACATCCAGCGCCATTCGGAGCGGGGTGTCCCCGTATAAAGCAGCATCAGGCCGAGGACGGCGCCCAGTCCGATCAGCAACCAGCCCGCGCGATTGAGGAAGCCGCCTGCCTTCAAGATTCGCAGGAGCCCGACTGCCAGCCAGATGGATGCGACCACCCCGGCTGCCGCGTGCAACAAAACTATGGCAGCGTAGAACACGTTAGCCTGCGGAAAGGCGTAGAGATAAATAGCCGACGCCACCAGAAAAAACACGAGACCTTGGAGCCAGGGGCTCACTACAACCCGGAGGTTAGACATGGGAACAGACTTCACCCGCACTCACGCGCCAGACGCTGGTTATCTAAGGGGCTATAGGTATCGTAAGATTATCGCGTCCTGAGCGACGTGTCGAGCAGCGCACAATCAAAAATAGAAGGCCGTGCTGTACTGGCAATACCACCGGGCAATTTTTCTTGTGTTTAAAAACAAGATTTTAGATGCCGCAGGAATACAGAGCCTCACCGAAACCTACCACGAAACTACCGCAACTGGGGTAGGGTTTCATCTGCCCATTCCATCGACGGCCCAATCCACGGGCCCCGCAAGCTTTCCAGATGGGCCGCCACCGCCAGCACCCGCTCCTCTTCCCACGGACGCCCCACGATTTGTACTCCGATCGGCAATCCTTCGGCGGAGCGCGCCCAGGGAACAGCTACCGCTGGGAAGCCCAGCAGGTTGAACCACTCCGTGTAGCTCCACGCGTCAAGGTACTCCACGGTCTTGCCTTCAACTTTCCAACTGCGCTCGCCGTGACGGAAGGCAGGAATCGCGGCCACCGGACAGAGCAGCACCGGAAAATTACGCATCTGCGCCAACACCCGCTCGCGAACCTCGTCGCGGCCCAGCCAGGTCGCCAGCAAAGACTCGCCGGTATGCGGCCGCTCAGCGCCAGACCAACTCATGAACTGCAAAAGCATTGGGCTGATATCGTCCTCACGATCTCTAAGCATGGGACCAAGCAGCATATTGCCGGCGATGCCGAACAGTTGCCACCAAAGCTGGCGCGATTCTTCCAGCCCAGTGGGACGAAAATTCTCGACCGTCAATCCCGAACTGGAGAGAGCCAAAGCTGCGGACTTCACTGCCGCTCGCGTCTCGGCCGTCACGGGAGTGCGTCCATCGTCCTCAAAGAAACCGATGCGCGTGTTTCGCAGTTCCGGCTCGCTGATTGGGCACAGCGGAACCGGCGCCGAGCAGGGATCGCCATCATCCGCCCCTTGCATCACTTCGAACAGGATGCTTAAGTCTTCGACGGTACGCGCCATCGGGCCCACCACCCCCAGCAGCGCGAATGGCCCGCCTGACTTGGGGAAATGCCCGCTCGAAGGAACGCGTCCCGGCGTCGGCTTGAGCCCGCAGATGCCGCTGAAGTGCGCAGGCTCGCGGATGGACCCTCCGCCGTCACTACCCACCCCGCCCGCCGAGCATCCGGAGGCGATCGCCGCCGCCTCGCCACCACTCGATCCTCCCGCAGTGCGCTCCAGATCCCAGGGGTTGTTGGTGCGGCCGTAGAGAAGATTGTCTGTCTCCCAGGCCATCAGCATTTCCGGCGCGTTGGTGACGCCTAGAATCACCGCACCGGCCGC
>JBBQVN010000209.1:0-5254 GCA_038211475.1 Terriglobales bacterium
CAGGAAGCCGGCAGCAGCATCTTCCCTGCCCACGCGGAAATTCGCTCGCGGGTGGAAGCCATGGCCCGATTTTACGGAATGATGGCCGGCGTCACTTACGGCGAACCGTTCCTGCAGAAAGAAGTGGGGTTGGTGGAAGATCTGACGGCGATTCCGGTCAAGTCGATCTGAGAGCGTTCGCACCGATCAGATCACCCCCACCCTGCTAGAGCTTCATTGCCACCGTCACCCCGTCTCGAATGGGCAAGATCGTGGTGAAGAACTCCGGCGAGGCGTACAGCGAGTGATTGAATTCGAGGATCGCCTTAGTCTCTGCGTCCGTCGCTGCCGGGTCGGCAACCCTCCCGCTCCATAGCGCGTTATCTGTGATGAAGAGGCCGCCCTTGCGCAAGCGGGGCAACGCCAAGCGGATGACGCGCGGGTAATCGTGCTTGTCGATGTCGTTGAAGATGATGTCAAACTCCTCCTTCTGTTCGGAGAGCAGTTCCAGCGCATCGCCCACACGAACGGTGATGCGATCGTTGACGCCTGCCCGTTCGAAATAACCGCGCGCGCGGTCGGCATTCTTGCGGTCGCCGTCGGTGTAAATCACTCGGCCTCCCTCACCCACTGCGCGCGCCCACCAGATGGTCGAGTAGCCGATGGCGGAGCCCATCTCGAACACGTTCCTGGCGCCGCTGATGAGAGCGAGTTGATACAGCACGCGTGCCACCGCGGGTCCGACGATGGGGACCCGGTTGGCCGCCGCTTCCTCTTCCATTTGGCTGAGAACTTCGTCGCGGGCAGGCAGCAGCGAATACACGTAGTCTTCTACAGGTCCGACAGTGATGCCACCCATGCGCCAGTAAGCCAGTGTGTTGTGGTCAGGCAAAGAATTCCCCCATGTAACAAGAATTGGACTTAAAACCAGATCCGGCTAGGAAAGCGTCCGGCCGGGTGTCATTTCTACGACTTCAAATTCGGGTATCAGGTCCCGCAGTTGGCTGGGCGTTCCAGTCAACACCGGAAACGTGCCAAAGTGCATTGGGACAACCGTCTTTACTTTGAGCAGCCTGCACGCATAGGCAGCCTCGCGGGGCGACATGGTGAAGTGGTCACCGATCGGCAGCATGGCGATGTCGGGCGCATACAAGTCGCGGATGATGGCCATGTCGCCAAACACGTTGGTGTCGCCGGCATGGTAGATCTTGACGCCATTGGAAAACTCAACCACATAACCGCAGGCTTCGCCGCCATAGACCATCTGGTCGCCGTCCTGAATGCCGCAGGAGTGGTCGGCATGGACCATGGTGACCTTAATATCGCCGACAGTCTGGGTGCCGCCTTTGTTCATCATGGCAGTGTTGGCGACGCCTTTCTTCTCAAGCCAGTGGCACATCTCCGGGATGGCCACCACGGTCGGCTTATGTTTCGTCGCTATTTCGACGGCGTCGCCAATATGGTCACCGTGGCCGTGGGTGCAGAGCATGACGTCCACTTTGCGAACGCTCTTTTCCGCCGACGGGCACATGGGATTGCCCATCACCCAGGGATCGATGTAAATGGTCTTGCCCGTGGGCGTCTCCATGCGAAATGTGGCGTGGCCGAGCCAGGTCAGTTGAATGCCCTTGAGTTCCATAAACGCGCCTCCGACTGCCAAACAAAATAGAATATGATGCAATGGTCCGACACAACGTCCCCTCAAAGTCTATCGCAGAGTTTGGCACGGCTGCGGCATAATCAAAGAGATGACTGACTTGGCAACCAGACCCTCCCCTCTAACGGATTCCGCGCAGGAGTTCATTGATTCCGTAATGAAACTCGACCCGAAAACCGCCGTCTTTGATTGCGACGGCACCCTGTGGGCAGGGGACGCAGGCGAGGGTTTCTTCTTATGGGAACTGGAGCACGGCATGGTGTCAGATGCGGTGGTGCAGTGGGGCCGGCGCCGCTATGCCAGCTACCGGGCTGGGACCGTGTCAGAAGAGGTCATGTGCGGGGAGATGGCGACGCTCCATCGCGGCTTGGAAGAAAGCGTGGTGAAGGACGCGGCGGCGCGATTTTTCGAAGCGAATCTGGCCAGCGGAATTTTTTTAGAAATGCGCGAACTGGTTCAGCGACTGCAAGCGAACGGGTGCGAGATCTGGGTGGTGTCCGCAAGCAACCGCTGGATCATTGAAGCGGCGATGCGGCATTTCGGAATTGCGCCAGAGCGCGTGCTGGCTTCGACCGTAGAAGTCGACAACGGAATCGTTAGTGATCGACTGGTGAGCGTCCCCTCGGGTGAGGGCAAGCCACGCGCCCTTCGAGCGGCGGGCAGCAAGGCTCCTGACGTTGCCTTCGGGAATTCCCGCTTCGACGCCGAAATGCTGGCGATGGCAAGGCAGGGCTTCGCGGTCAACCCAAACCCCGACCTGGAGAGAATGGCGCGAGATCGAGGCTGGACGGTGTATCATCCGGTCCCGCCCAAACACGGGGATTGAGGGAGACGAACCAGCAGACCGTTGAGGGCGTCCAACGCCAAGTCAGCAGCGTGAGTGGAGGCTGGGGGGACGCCGCCGAGTGCATCCAATAGCTCCTGACGGCGCAAGCTGCGCGCAGAGGCCACCGGCTTTCCCTTCACCAGTTCGGTAATCGCACTGGCGCAGGCGATGGCTGGCACGCATCCCTTAGCGAGAAAGCGGATGTCGCCGATAATGTCCCCGGCCATCTTGACGGTGAGCTTAAGCACATCGCCGCAAGCGGAATTCTCAAGTTGCACTTCCGCGTCCGGGCTGGAAACCTCTCCGGTGTTTCGAGGATGCTGGAAGTGATCGAGGACTTGCTCGGAATACATAACGGCATTGTAAACGGCGTCGCATTAGTCGGAGCTGTTCGACAGTGGGTTGTTCTCCCACTGCTTCAGGCCAGGCACGGCCGCGAAGCGCTCGGGGTGAATCGCAGCCGCCAAGGCGCGAAGCCCATCTATCAATGTGGGAGCCGGAGTATTCAATAATTCATCGCTGATGCAGAACACCCGGCCTTGCTGAGCCGCCGCCATTCCGCTCCATCCTCGCTCCGCGACGATTTTCTCCAGCGGTACGCGAATTCCTGCGCCACACCAAGCGGCAATAAAGACCCCGGGGTCGAAGGAGAGCACGTCTGCCGGGCTGATCTGCTTGCCTGGCTCACTCAGAAATTTCCCGCCCGCAGCTTCCACCAATTCCGCCACCCAAGGTTGAGACGCGATGATCGGCTTGCCCCATTCTTCACAAAAAACGCGCGGCCTGAGCAGGCTTGTGGTAGCTTCGCGCATCCCTGTAATTTCCCGCTCCATGTTCTGGATGATTTCTTCTCCGCGCGCGCGCGCGCTAACGACTCCAGCGATGGTCGCAATATCGGTATAGATGTCGGCCAGCGTTTTAGGTGCGAGACCCAGAAAGCGCGAACCCGCCTTGAGAATCTCACCTACTGCCTTTTCCTGGTAGGGAACGGCGGCGATCACGAGGTCAGGTTTTGCAGCGACGATTTGGACTGCATCCGCCGTCCAAGAGTCGTGCAGAATCAGCCGCTCACCATCGCGCACTTCCGGGACCACGTCGGCGCAATACTTGGTGCAGGCCACAAGGCGTTCGAGTTCGCCCAATGCGGCAAGAATCACGGTTGCGCTAGGCTGCAAGCTGACAATGCGCCGGACAGTATGCGGGGGAGCCACGGGTCTCAGTTTACATGGCGCTTTCGGTTCGACCAGACGGCAACCGAGAGATCTGCGGCGCTCACGTGCCGGCGAGGGTAAAGCTTCGTGCTACACTTTGGCCTTGTCTGGCCCGCAATCAGTCACCGGGAAACTGCAGCGGCGAATTTTTGGCCTCATCGCTCGGACCTGCTTCTTCCTCTATCGGCACTTCCCTTTTCTGGGACCCCTCGACGCATCGATTGCAATTATTGAACGAGACGGGTTTCTACTGGTGGTGAATCGCGCGGATGGGCGGGGACTATGTTTTCCTGGAGGGCTGGCATTGCGCAAGGAAGATCCGCTTGAAACACTGCGGCGGGAGATAGTGGAAGAGACCGGGCTCAAGGTCGAGGCCGCCGAGTGGAGGCTAGAGTACTTCTCCAACGACGACATTCCATGTAATACCAACGTGTATGAAGTGGTCGCGAGCGGTGAGGAACGCGGATCGTGGGAGGGGCTGTTGGAGTGGGTCACGCTGGAGGAATTACGACAGCGCCTGATGGTGCCACAGCGGCCTGTGTTGGAGTACCTAGACGGGCGCCGAAATCAGCCCAACAACTAGATCGCTACGCGAACACCGCCAACTATTGCCCCGTCCCGGATAAAGCCACTTCCTGCGGAGATGAACCCGCGTTGTAACTGAAGGTCAGAGCACCGCCGACCGCACCGGCAGTCGCAGGATTGAATTGCACTCCGAGAGTGCAGGTGCCGTTGGCTGGTACCGATGTTCCGCACGGCAGAGAACCGCCGGCGACGGAGAGATACTGACCACTGGCGGCCACACTGGTGATGGGCACCGCGCTCGTCTGATTGTTGGTGACGGTGATCACTTGAATCGCGCTGGTGGTTCCGACCGCAACGGTGCCAAAGCCCAAAGAAGCGGGGGAAAGAGTCACAGCCAATACTCCAGTACCGCTCAAGTTCACAATTTGCGTTCCTACGCTGGCACCGGTCAAAGTCACGGTCAACCCACCGGTGACAGAACCCAATACCGCGGGCGTAAAAGTAACGGTGACGGTACACTTCGCATTTGGGGCCAGCGTGCCGTTGCAGGAACCACTGCCAGTGTTGGTCACGGTATATTGCCCGGAGGCCGAAACCCCAGTAAAGGTGATGGTGCTGGCACTCACGTTCTTAATCGACACCGTCTTGCTGGCACTGGTGGTGTTCAGCACAACATTGCCAAAGCTTGCCGATACCGGAGAAAAGGAAAGCGGCACAACTCCGCCACCCGAACCGCTGCCCGAGAGCCCGCCGACCGCGGGAGATCCGCCCCCTGTGTAGACCGCAGTTACAGCGCCCTTAATCGTTCCTGTATAGGTCGGGCTGAAGGTCACGGCCAGATTGCAGGTCGAATTGGCGGCCAGGGTTGCGCCACAAGGATTCGAGGCCGCCGTCATCAGGCCGTAATCGCCGCTTACCGAGATCGCCGGATTTATTGAAGCACTTTGATTATTGGTCAACACCATATTCTGTGAGGGACTAGTGGTGCCGACCGTGGTGAATCCGAAGGTGACGGTGGTCAGGGTCACGGGCACAAGAGCGTTTCCGGACAAAGCC
>JBBQVN010000210.1:0-5251 GCA_038211475.1 Terriglobales bacterium
CTGGGCCTGGCCTCGACCATCGCGATGCTCAACCGCGAACACGTCAACAACCGCGTGTACGCGTCGTTACTGCAATCCGATCCCGAAGCCGTGGTCGCCGATAAAGTGATGCCCACTCTGCCGCTGTCGGTAATGAACGTGATGGAAGGCATGAAGGGTACGCAGGAGATGGTGGTGCAAGGCGAGTCCTCAGTGGGCGAAGCCTCCACGCCGCCACTGGCTTTTGTCGTCTCAGGCGGCCGTTTGTTGACCATTACGATTAAGTGAGGCGGCCCCTGGGAATGGGGCAGTGATCGGGCCCTGACCAACGTCTAGCCCGCGCTTCACTCGCTACGAGCATGCACCCGCGTTTGCGCGCGATACCTTTTTCCCAACCGAGTTTTTTGCCGAGGTCTGACTTGTCACTTCGTTCGCTGCGTTCACTCCGTGGTTTCGCTCTTCTTCCGCTTCTTTTTCTCCTTCTGGGCGCCGCTTGGGGCGAGGGCACCCGCACCTGGGAGCAATCCAAGTTTGACGAACTCATCAAGGGAACCACCCACGGCGTGGCCATTCGCAGCCAGGATGGTCTGGAGCTCGCGCCCGCATTCAAGGCGCTGAACACCACCCCCTCCACTTACATCTGGGCCATTGCGTCCGACGGCGCGGGCAATGTGTATGCCGCCGCCGGCTCGCCGGCTCGCGTCTATCGCATCACGCCGGATGGAAAATCCACCACCATCTTTGAAGCTCAGGAACTGCAGGTGCAGGCTTTGGTGGCTGGCAACCACGGCGAACTCTATGCCGCGACCGCGCCCGATGGCAAGGTCTATCGCATCGAGCCCAAAGCCGCCAAGGGCGACGGCTTGCGCAACTCCAGCGTCTTCTTTGATCCCAAGACCAAATACATCTGGGCGATGCTGCTCGACGGCAACGGCAACCTGTATGTCGCGACCGGCGATCAAGGGGAAATTTTTCGCGTCAACTCACACGGCGAAGGCGCACGTTTTTTCAAGAGTGACGAAGTTCATATTCGCGCTCTCGCCCTCGATCCCAACGGCAACCTGGTTGCGGGTTCGGATGGCTCGGGCCTGATCTACCGCATCACGCCCAAGGGCGAGGGCTTCGTTCTCTATAGCGCGCCCAAGAAAGAAATCACCGCGCTCGCAGTGGACCGCGCGGGCAACATCTATGCTGCCGGTGTGGGAGAGAAGCGCGGCGGCGGCTCTCCCGGGCTGAACGTCGCCGCGCCGCAGCCCAATGCCGCAACTTCGGGCGGTGCAAGCATTACCATCATCGGTGGACCCGGCCCCATCCCGGGACAGAATGCGGTCGCGCTCCCGCTCCCCGGTGTAGGCACTTCCGGAGGATCGGATATCTATCGCATCGCACCTGATGGCGCGCCCTTGCGTTACTGGTCGGCGCACGAAGACATCATTTACGCTCTCGCTTTTGACCCTCAAGGACGATTGCTTGCGGGCACCGGCAATCGCGGCCGCATCTTCACCCTCACCGGGCAAGACCAGTACACCGATTTGCTGAAGGCCAGCGCCAGTCAGGTGACTGCTTTCGCCGTCGCCCCCAAGGGCGGTTTGTATGCCGCCACCAGCAACCTGGGCAAACTGTTCGTGCTGTCCTCGGCGCCCGACGCCGAAGGCAGCTATGAGAGCGACGTATTTGATGCTCACAACTTCTCGCGCTGGGGACGCGCCGAATTTCGCGGCTCCGGCAAGGTCGAGATCTTTGCCCGCAGCGGCAACGTGGACAATCCCGACCGCAATTGGAGCCCGTGGACTCGCGTCGAGTTGAAAGATGGCGCAACCCTGGGCGTGCCTCCCGCCCGCTTTGCCCAATGGAAAGCCGTGTTGCACGCGGGCAATCCCGCGCCTCGGGTGCAGAGCATGTTGTTGTACTATCTGCCCAAGAATGTCCCGCCGGTGGTTGAGGACGTGACTGTACAAGTGGGTTCCCGCTATCCGCAAACGAGCAAGTCGCAAGGCGACGTCAACTCGACCCCGGGCCAGCCGCGCTTCGAGGTGCCCGCCGCCAGCATTCGCGATCGCGGGTCCATCGGGGTGAAGTGGAGCGCTCGCGACGACAACGACGACCAGCTTTCCTTTTCCGTGTATTACCGCGGGGACACAGAATCGCGTTGGCTGCTGCTGCGAGAAGACGTGACCGATCACTATCTCTCATTTGACGCAAGCCTTTTGCCCGACGGAGGCTACCAGGTGAAGGTAGTGGCTTCCGACGAGTTGTCGCACTCACCCGGCGAGGCCCTGACCGCGGAACGAGAAAGCGCTCTCTTCGAAGTGGACAACACGCCGCCGCAGATTCAAGCACTGGCTGCGGCCGAGGACGGCGACAAGCTCCACATCAGTTTCCGCGCGGTCGATGGATTTTCGCCCATCAAGCGCGCCGAGTTCTCAGTGGACGCGGGCGACTGGCAGTTGATTGAACCGGTGGGGCAACTCTCAGACTCCAGGACCGAGAATTACGATTTCCGCGCAGCGGGCGATCCGATTCCATCCTCGGATGGCTCTGCTCGCAACCTGGTGACCAAGGCAAAAGCCGACGCGGCGAAGGGACCCATTGACCACGCGGTGGTGGTTCGC
Organism: Terriglobales bacterium; assembly: GCA_038211475.1. Lineage (GTDB taxonomy): Bacteria > Acidobacteriota > Terriglobia > Terriglobales > Acidobacteriaceae > JANYBT01. Next base: position 2,592 of record JBBQVN010000210.1, read on the forward strand.
GTTTATGACACGTTTGAGAATATGGCGACGGCGCGGATTTTGGTCCGCGGCAAATAGGTAGGTAGGTTCGGTGGAAGTTTTGTTTCGTTGACGCCCACGATCATGTTCATCTGGGGAACGCGGCGCCGAAGCGCCGCTCGTCACCGCTGCTGAAGCGCCGCTCTTCCACTGGACGGCTGCGGCGCTGAAGGGTCCCTTGGTGGAAGAGCGGCCCTTAAGGGCAGCGTAGTTGGTGGAAGAGCGGCCCTTAAGGGCAGCGTTGTTGGTGGAAGAGTGGCCCTTAAGGGCCACGTCACGTACTCCACAACATCGGGCCTTTAGGCCCGGCTTCGGAAACGGTCGCAAAATCCAATTGATTCGCTTCAAGCTGTTGCAAAATGCAACACTTTTCTAAAATCGACGCTAGTGGGCCTGGGAGCCTCGCCACGCCCGTTTGATTATCAGGGGTACTCTGGGGTACCCTGGACCTCTGTCGTTGAATGTAGGTGCCATGGCGCCTCAGCAAATGGCATTTCTCTCTACGGCGCTGCTGGAGAATGAGGCCAGTCGAAACGCTCGCCTCAGAGCTCGCGCCATGATTTTCATGCTAAGTGCTGTATTTTCAAATAGATAACAACGGTTGACGCTAAATTTCAACGAGTAGTGAATTCTAGCCGGCATTTTGGACCTCATCCTCACCCTTGCGTGGTTGGCCTCGGCGGTATATTCGACCATCCCCTCGTTCTGGCTGCTGATCCATCCTCGGGCGGATTACTGGCGCGGGCAGAGGCGCTCGCCTTACCTTGTGCTGGTCCCGGTGTGGCTCGCGATGTGGATTGCCGCAGCCCTGGTTACATCTCCGTGGCGGAGGGTCCTTCTGTACCACAATCGCGCGGCTTTGATTCCGGCGGCATTGTTGTTTGGGGTCGGGATCTGGATTTACATTCGCGGCGGCCGAGGCTTCAGCCTGCGCCAACTGGGTGGCCTGCCGGAACTGCAACCATCGGACCGCGGCCAGCGCCTGGTGACCAGCGGCATCCGCGCGCGGGTAAGACATCCGTTGTACCTGGCGCACTTGCTGGAAATGTTGGCGTGGAGTGTAGGCACCGGCCTGGTGGTTTGCTACGCCTTAAGCTTGTTCGCCCTAGTCACGGGCGCGGTGATGGTCCGGAGCGAAGACGCCGAACTGGAAGCGCGATTCGGAAACGAGTACCGCGAGTATCGGCGGCGGGTTCCGGCAGTGTGGCCGCGGCTGTGAAAAATTCCTGCATTTTTCCCTTGACAACTTCCATTCCGTAACCGTACAGTTACGCATTATGCGTCACCGTTCAGTTACGTATTCAGCGGAAGCGACTTTCAGCGCGCTTGCCGATCCCACTCGCCGCGCTGTGCTCGACCTGCTGCGAGGGGGAAGCCAGCCCGCGGGCGGCATCGCGCGGAGGTTCCCGATTTCGCGGCCAGCGATTTCCAAGCATCTCGCGCTGCTGCGCCGCGCTCATCTGGTAGAGGAGCGCCGGGAGGGACGCCACCGGGTGTACCAACTGAATCCTTCTCCACTGCGCGCGATTGATTCCTGGCTGGAACAATATCGCGCGTTCTGGACCGGCAATCTGGCCAGCCTCAAAACCTTTGTGGAGTCCGAGTACGCCAAGGAAACTAGCGCGGCAACCTCTGTCTCAACAGCCAAGAAAACACTTGATCCAGTTTCAAACAAAACTCACAAACCACAAATCAAAAGGAGAAAACTACCATGAAGACATCGCGTATTGCTCTCACCCTAGTTCTGCTCGCCGCTTCAGTTGCGGTCGCGCAGTCTGACGCCAAGAAGTCCTTCGACCAACTCCGCGCTCTGCAAGGGACCTGGACGGGGAAGAACGCGGCAGGGAACGTTTTGACCGTCGATTTCCGCGACACCGCCGGAGGTTCGGCTTTGCTCAACGAGATCCATGGCCAGGGTCCGGAAAATATGGTCACGATGTTCAATCTGGACAACGACCGTCTGCTGATGACGCATTACTGCAGCGCGGGAAACCAGCCCCGGATGGTCGCCAGCGTATCGCCCGACGGCAAGACCTTCACCTTCAACTTTCTCGACGCCACCAACATAACGCCATCGCAACCCGGCCACATGGTGAAAGCAGTGTTCACCGTGGTGGATGCGAACCATCATACGGAGGACTGGACGTTCAAAGCTGGCGACAAGGAAATGCACGAGCACTTCGACCTGCAGCGCAGCGCGGGAAACTCATAAGCCGTGGCGAGAGGCAGCCCGACGTGGTGCGCTTGGACCTGGCGGCCTCGGCAGCGGGGTCGTCAGTCGGGGTCTCCCACTCGATCTTGGCCACCGATGCCGTGCTGGTGAAGATCACCGCCGCGAACGGGTGGGCGTTTTGCAAAACCTGAAGAATTTTACCGAAACCAACTGAGCGGCCTGGCCGCCGAAAGGAAACACAATGGCAACCGTTGCAATCACTCCCGACCAGGACACAATCCTGGCCGAAGCCTTTATCGCCGCTCCCCGCGAGCGCGTGTTCACAGCTATTACAGACCCCCGCCAGATGTTGCAGTGGTGGGGCCAGAGCGGAATGTATCGTATTACTGAATGCGAGATCGACCTGCGGGTGGGCGGACGATGGCGGACGGGCGGGGCCGGCGCCGATGGCAAGGCTTTTTCGGTTGAT
>JBBQVN010000211.1:0-5192 GCA_038211475.1 Terriglobales bacterium
CGAGCCCAGGTAAGGTTCTTCGCGTTGCGTCGAATTGAACCACATGCTCCACCGCTTGTGCGGGCCCCCGTCAATTCCTTTGAGTTTCAGCCTTGCGACCGTACTCCCCAGGCGGATTGCTTATCGCGTTAGCTACGGCACAGCAGGATTGGGTACCTGCTACACCAAGCAATCATCGTTTAGGGCTAGGACTACCAGGGTATCTAATCCTGTTTGCTCCCCTAGCTTTCGCGCCTCAGCGTCAGTTATGGTCCAGTGCGCCGCTTTCGCCACAGGTGTTCCTCCCGATATCTACGCATTTCACCGCTACACCGGGAATTCCACGCACCTCTCCCATACTCCAGCACGGCAGTTTCGCCTGCAGGCTCCAGGTTAAGCCTGGAGGTTTCACAGGTGACTTACCGCACCGCCTACGCGCCCTTTACGCCCAATAATTCCGAACAACGCTTGCACCCTCTGTATTACCGCGGCTCCTGGAACAGAGTTAGCCGGTGCTTCTACAACCGGTACCGTCATCATCTTCCCGATCGAAAGAAGTTTACACCCCAAGGGGCTTCATCCTTCACGCGGCGTTGCTGCGTCAGAGTTTCCTCCATTGCGCAAAATTCCCCACTGCTGCCTCCCGTAGGAGTCTGGACCGTGTTTCAGTTCCAGTGTGGCCGTGCGCCCTCTCAGGCCGGCTACCGATCATCGCCTTGGTGGGCCATTACCCCGCCAACTAGCTAATCGGCCGCGACCCCCTCTTTCAGCGAATTGCTCCTTTGATTTTCGAGTATTCCAACTCAAAGATGTTATGCGGTATTAGTCCCGGTTTCCCGAGGTTATCCCCCACTGAAAGGTAGGTTGGTCACGTGTTACTCACCCGGTCGCCACTTTACTCAGGGATTGCTCCCCTTTCTCGTTCGACTTGCATGTGTTAGGCACGCCGCCAGCGTTGATTCTGAGCCAGGATCAAACTCTCGTTTGAAACCTGTCGTCCACCGACGGGTAGAAGGTGGACTGCCACCGTCGCGCTCGAAAGGCGCGGTGGCCTATCTTGTGAGAATGCTCGGACTTTAACCCGAACAATTCCTTCTCACGACTGGCACGTTCAACCTGATTGTCAAAGACCGGATCGTTTCCCGCCTGAGCGGGTCGCTTTCCGGATCAGCCGCCTGCACAAGTGCAGACCGTCTGTCCTCGAAACTTGTTCAAACTCGGCGTGGTACCGCCTGCACTTTCACCCCGCTCTATCCGCAGGTTTTCACCCGCGCTTTATGCTGGGGAACTCTACAGCTTGTCTCTCGCTGGAGCTTCTGTGCGCGTATCACCACACCTTCCTTCCTCGCGCGCTCTTTTTACAGCACGCGACGAGTCGGAAGTTTGAAGAAACTTGATAAAAGATCGCTTGGAGGTTCTTGCGAATACCGCTAAAACCCTTCGAGGAACCTTGTCCCCGAATGTTTATCCCGTGGCCGGGACATTTTTTAGACTTTTCGGTCTACTGTATCTGATGCCGGATGCTCGACGAGAGTTGCATGCACCACAACCGGCGAAGCCACTCACTGCTCTCGACCTTTTTATTTATAGCAGAGCAACCTCCGCAACGCAAGGGGGAAATGAAATTATATTTTCTCGGCGCAACACGTCCGACAGAATGCTATTATGTCAGACATGGCCAGCCCCTCCACACGGATCACGTTTCGAATTCCTCGCGATGTCGCCGAGCGCCTCCACCGCGCCTCGCTGGCTTCCGGCAAGTCCGAATCCCAACTGCTCCGCGAAGCGGCCGAGTCGCTGCTTACTGTCGTTCCCCAGGGCAAGTCCGCTTACGATCTGTTCTTCCACTCCGGTCTGATCGGAACGGTTCGCGATGCTCCCTCCGATCTCAGCACCAATACCGCCCGGTTCGAGGGCTTCGGCACATCCCAGTGATTCGCGTCCAATGAATGGCGTCCAATGATTCGCGTGTTGCTGGACACCGGGCCCCTGGTGGCGATCCTCTCCGCCAAGGACGAACACCATCAGGCGTGCCTTGAAGTGTTGCGCGGTCTGGTTGGCCCACCGCTTACCTGTTGGCCGGTGATCGCGGAAGCGGCCTGGCTATTGCGGCGATACCCGCAAGCAGTCCGGCGCTTGATGACAGCAATCGGGGAGGGCGCGATTGAATTGTTGCCGCTGGCAGCAGGGGATGCGGCGTCCATTGCCGCGGTCATGCAGAAGTACCAATCTCTCGCACCTCAACTTGCGGACGCGACGTTGGTGGCGTTGGCCAACCGCGAGAAGATTGACACCATCTTCACACTCGACCGGCGCGACTTTTCGGCTTATCGCTACGGACGCAGCCAGCGGTTTCGACTTCTGCCATAAGCCCGCTGGCTCACCCGCTTACTCAAGGGAACTCGACCGTGATGAATCTGGCCGGCTGTTTGCCTACGTTCGTGACAGTGTGGGTGAAGCCCCCGGGCACCCACTTCACATCACCCGCGCCAATCTGGGCGTGGATGGAAGGCTTGCCTTCGACGTCATTGCGCAGGTCCAGGTCGCTGAGGGCTACCACCAGGTGGGGCCCGGTGTGGTGATGGCTGGGAATGCTGGCGCCAGGCTGCAGGTCAATTTGGCTGACTCGCGCGCCGTCTTTGACGAACATTATGTCGCGGGTACCGCCTTCGAGTACCTGGACTCCGCGCTCCTCGTCCCACTTCGGCGGGTTCTTGCGGGCCTCGGCATCCTGCAACAATTCAATGGTGACGTTGCGAAACGGCGTGTCGGCAAGATTTTTCGCCACGTGCGCAAAGTCGCCCGGCACAAAACGGGTCTCGCCGTCTTGCAGTTTCAGGCTGACCGCGGCCTTGCCCGCCACATCATTCTCCACTTGCGAAGCGCCCAGGGTGACGAATAAGTAATCGTGGCTATGGCGGTGCAGCAAGGTCGACGCATGTGGGGCGACCTCTACCCGGAACGCGCGCACGTATTCGTTGCTGAGCACCAGGTGATGCGAAGGCTCGGCCGTGATAGCCACTTCAGGCGCCGTTTGCGCCGCAAGCAGAATCGCCGCGAATAGTGTGGACAGAGTGAACAGCAGCGCAGTGCGCATCTTCATGTCGGGAATTCTAGCATCCCGCCGCTAGCGCTCCGCTTCCTCACTTTTTTCTGCGGACGAATGGCTGCCGCCCTTCTAAATCGCAAAATACGTCTTGCCATGCCCCAGCGTGTTCTCGTCCCCAATCAAGAACCAGCTGACCGGATCGGGCGTGGTCACCAGCAGGCGCAGGCCGGTGGCATCGCGTGGCGCCTCGAAGGTCAGTTGCGTGGTATAAGCCTCCGCCGGGATCAGCGTCTTGGTCATCGGCGTGCCCGACAACGCCTCCATCGGAAACACGCGGCCCCGATCGTCGTGCAGTTCCACTCTGCGGTCCCACGGATGGAACGGCGCATCCTTGGGGCGCGTTGGGGATGTGGTCTTTTCGTCGAAGCGCGTTCGCAGCGTCACCACATAGCGCTGCTTGTCCCCCTCGGTCGTGCGCTGGACGTCCGTCACCGCATAGGCCAGATGGCAATCAATCTCGCAGAAGTATTTCTCTTCCCCGCGCGCCAGGATAAGGTCTTTGCTGGCTAGGGAGAACGTCGCGAACAGTCCCAGATAAATGGCGGCGCACACCGCAACCGCTCGTCCAATCCAGGGCAGGTACCGGGGCTGCTTCGCAAACCACGCGACTAGCGCGCCTACCCCAGCCAGGAACAGACCGCCCAGCCCTCCCAGAAACCCCATCACCGCCAGCGGCGCGGGAAAATTCATATTGGCATGAAAATCAGGACTCAACATAGATCCTCCGTGTAATGTACTTTGTACAACAAAGTCGTAGAGCCAAAAAATCCGTTCGCGGGGTCGCTGCTCACGAGCCGCTGCTCCCGAGTTACTGCTCGCGAGTTAAACGGATCACCCGCTCCATGTCCTGCAAATACTGTTCCAGTTCGCGGCGGCCCGCAGTGGTCAGCCGATAATCGCTGCGCGGCACCCGACCCTCGAAATGCTTCACGCAGCTGATGTAGCCGGCATCCTCCAGCTTGCGGGCATGGACGCTCAGATTCCCGTCGCTGGTCTTCAGCAGTCGCTTCAGGTCGCTGAAGCTGAGCGAGTCGTTTACCGCCAGCGCGCTGACAATGCCCAGCCGAAGACGTTCGTGAATCAAGCGGTCGAGTTGGGGGAACTCCCGCTGCGCTACAGCTCGCGCCTGCGCCGCCTTCGCCACTCCCGCGCTCTCGCTCGGATTGTGTTTCCGCTTTCTGGACCTATCCACCATGGTTCCTCGCGATCCACGCTCCGAACAAAATGTGCAGTCCGCCGAAGCCCGCCGCCATCAGCGCATCGCCGTGAGCCGGAAGGAACAACGCAGGCACTCCCATCGCCATGAAGCAAATCCCCATCACCGGAACCGACCGGACCGCGAACGCGCCGCCCGTCGTCACTCCGGCGCCATAAAGCAGCAGCCAGAGCGCGGGCAGAGCCGCCGGAAATCCTTGCCAGTACAGCAGAAATGTGAGCAACGCCGCGGCGACAAACGGGGGCAGCAGGCCAAGCGCCACCTTGCGTCCGGGTCCGCTGGTCAGCGGCAGTCCGCTGCGGCGCGCCTTGATCACCATTCCCACCGCGGCGATGCTCACCGCCAGCACTGCTTCGCCCATCCACACTTCAATCCAGCCCAATGGGCTTGCCTCGCGCTTCGCCAACAAGGCCGCCAGCAACGCCGTTGCGCCGATGCCCACCAATCCCCATCCCGGCACCGCCGTAAACCACGCCGAGCGCCGCATGGTGTCGCGGATGAACTCCAAATCTTCGGCCGCCCGCGGCGGTAGCGCCGGAGCCACCTGCATGCGAAACCGTCTTGGCCGATGTGGCTGCATGAAGCGAAAATACTCCGCGGAGAGTGCGATGTCAAGTACTTTGTATTGCAGAGTGGAAGGCCGCCGAACCGAATCCAAAGGGGTGGACTGCCAGATACGAGTCTGATGCTCACGGACGTCTCCCACCTACCGTCCGGATATCTCTTCACCAGGCCCATCCCCCCAAACGCCCCCCCCGAAAAAAATCGGGAGCCCGAGCGCTCGCCCCTTCGAAGCTGCTATGCTCTTTGGGTCACTTCTCGGGCAGGAATTGGACCAAGCGGGCCCCGTGTCGGACTTGCGAGCCAGTCCAGCCGAATAGTGCTTTC
>JBBQVN010000212.1:0-5088 GCA_038211475.1 Terriglobales bacterium
TTTGGCTACGCAACGCCGCTTGGTTATGGGCACGCTGAAGGCCCAAGGCTGCGCCGCCCCATCGTTCCGCCAAATCGAAGATGTGCTCAATTTGGCTCGTCCGGATCCGAAGCAAGGTGGAGGGAACGTGGAACTGCCCGGCGGAATCACAGTGCGGCACAGCCGAGACCAACTGTGTTTTGGCCGCGAACGAGGCGAGCACGTCGAAGAGTACGAATATCCGCTTCCGGTTCCAGGATTTGTCGAGATCGCAGCCACGGGTACGCGGTTCGAGGTGGTTTTGGTCCCTTTGGATAGCGCCGGTCCGGGTACCCTTCTGTGTCGTAGTGTGATGGAAACAAAGGCGATACTGCGAAATTGGCGACCGGGGGATCGCCTGGGCGCGCGGAAGGTGAAGGACCTGCTGAGCCAGCGTCAGATTTCCGGCCTGGAGAAAAAGCTGTGGCCGGTAGTGGAAGTCGAGGGCAGAGGCATCGTGTGGGCGCGTGGGTTTCCCGTGCCCGGTGATTACCAACCCGGGGAGGGTGCGAAGGAGGGAGTTCTGATTCTGGGGGGTATGACGGCGCTTCGCGAGCAGCCCTGAAACTGCCATCTGGCCATCTCTTTTCCTCGCGGAAAGATTACAATTGGGATTATTAAAGCTGCGTAAATCGAATTTGGGGGCGCGGCATCTAAATAGGAGCGCAATCCGTAAGGCGGGAGTTCTTAGTGAATTCGACAGTTAAAACCATTCTCTTCTGGGCAGTCATCGCAGTGGCGGGAGTTCTGCTTTGGCAAGCGGTCAAGACCGGCACCGGCAGCCAAAAAGACAAAGAAATCAATTTCTCGCAATTCATGTCCGAAGTGGATCAGGGCATGGTTAAGGAAGTCACCATCAACGGCCAGGAAGGCCGCGGAAAGTATCAGAGCGACAATTCCAACTTCCACACCACGGTGCCGGTGAACTTTCCCGACATGACCAAGACGCTGCTAGCCAAGGGCATCAACGTCACCTACCGCGATGTGAATGGGGGTAGTTGGACGTGGCTGATCAATTTCGCTCCGCTGGTGTTGCTGGCAGCGCTGTGGTTTTTCATGATCCGGCAGATGCAAACTGGCGGAAATAAAGCACTTTCCTTCGGCAAGAGCCGGGCTCGGTTGCTCTCGATGCAGCAGAAGAAGATCACGTTTAAAGACGTTGCGGGCGTGGATGAAGCGAAAGAAGAGTTGAAGGAAATCATCGAGTTTCTGCGCGAAGCCCAAAAGTTCCAGAAACTGGGTGGACGCATTCCCAAGGGCGTATTGCTGGTGGGGCCTCCGGGAACCGGTAAGACGCTGTTGGCGCGGGCAGTGGCGGGCGAAGCCAACGTGCCATTCTTCTCGATTTCCGGCTCGGATTTTGTGGAGATGTTCGTGGGAGTCGGCGCCAGCCGGGTTCGCGATCTGTTTGAGCAGGGCAAGAAGAATGCACCGTGCATCATTTTCATTGACGAAATTGATGCGGTGGGTCGTCACCGCGGCGCGGGCTTGGGCGGCGGTCACGACGAACGCGAGCAGACCCTCAACCAGTTACTGGTAGAGATGGACGGCTTCGAATCGAATGACGGCGTGATCCTGATGGCGGCCACCAACCGGCCAGACGTGCTGGATCCGGCGCTTTTGCGGCCGGGGCGCTTTGATCGACGAGTGGTGGTGGGCTTGCCCGATGTTCGGGGGCGCGAAGAAATTCTCAGCGTCCACACCCGCAAGATTCCCATGGCGGATGACGTTGTTCTATCTGTGCTGGCACGCGGCACACCGGGATTCTCTGGCGCTGACCTGGCCAACATGGTGAACGAAGCTGCTCTGGCGGCGGCGCGGCAGAACCGCAAGGCCGTCTTCCATTCCGACTTCGAAGTCGCCAAAGACAAGGTCTTGATGGGCGTCGAACGCAAGTCAATGATCCTTACCGACGATCAAAAGAAGGTCACGGCCTACCACGAAGCCGGACACGCATTGGTCGCGGCAAAGCTGCCAAATGCAGACCCGGTGCACAAAGTTACGATTATCCCGCGTGGTATGGCCCTGGGCTTGACCATGCAGCTACCAGTGGATGATCGCTACAACGTGACCAAAGAATATCTCGAAACCAACATCGCAATCTTCATGGGCGGTCGTATTGCAGAAGAGATTTTTCTGAACCAAATGAGCACAGGCGCCGGCAACGACATTGAGAGGGCCACAGCGTTGGCTCGCAAGATGGTCTGCGAATGGGGCATGAGCTCGCTGGGGCCGCTGACTTTCGGCAAGAAGGAAGAACAGATTTTTCTGGGCCGGGAGATTTCGCAACATCGCGACTACAGTGAAGACACGGCGATCAAGATCGACCAGGAAGTACGACGTATTGTGGACGACGGCTACAATCGGGCGCAGCGAGTCTTGGCTGAAAACCGCGAATTGCTTGGCAAAATCGCTCAGGCTCTGATTGAACGCGAAGTGCTGGACGCCAACGAAATCGCCCTTTTGGTGGACGGCAAAGACCTCCCGCCGATGAAGGCGAAACCCACCAAGCCAGACGACGGGGTGCAGCAGATTTTAAGGCCGGAGCCGGGGCGTCAGCCGGGAATCGCGCCCGGACCAGCGCCAGCGTAAGGCTTAACTTACTTATGACTCTTTTGGGCGGCCATACGGCCGCCTTTATTTTTGGTGGCAATTGTCGAGCAGGTGGTGGCGGCAATCGCGAGCAGGTGGGCTTTTCAAGCGCTGTTGCGCTGCTCCAGGATGAGAATGCGCTGCCAGTCGAGACTAACTCTTGATGAGCGGGATGAGCGGGATGCCCGGCGAGCCTAGTTCCATGCGGTGAAGTTTGGTCACCAGGTGGTCTTTCACTGCCTGATCGGATGTGCGCTTGAGGCGCTTCTGCAGCTTGGCAACTTTCTCTGCGCGAGTGCGGCGGCGGCGAATCTCAGGCCGGCGACTGGGTGACGACATAATTAAGCTCCTAATAGAAATTTCGTGATAAAACGGCAGGCAACGACTGCACCAGGCAAGCATTTTGCCGAAGCCTAATTCTAGCAGACCCGGGCCATTGGGATCATTTCAGGGCGGGAGCTTCGGCAACTCCGACGTAAGAATCCGCTCCTCCGTAGTAGAAAAGGTACCGGCTGCCTTGCCGCACCATGCCTTCAACAAAAATGACGTTGGGGACCTGGCCCACCTTTTCCCAATCTTTTTCAGGCATGAAGATGGGCTGGTCGCTGCGCCATAGGAGCTTGCGCGGGTCGCGGCGATCAAAGACCGCAACGCTGGTGCGATAGACGAGTTGGTCGTCCGCGGCGTTGTAGATTAGCACGATGCCATCGTGAGTAACGGTGGGCGCGGGTCCTGGTTCGACCACGCGCGAATCGAATTCTCCGGGACGCCGCGGCAGTACCGGCACTGCGCTGGCTTCGGTCCAGTGAATCAAGTCGGTGGAAGTAGCGATTCCGGTCTGGTCCGTCTTGTCGGCGGAAGTGCCCAAAAAATACATCCAGTACTTGCCCTGAATTTTCTTCGGAATGATCGCTCCTGACTTGGTCCAGGCGACGTTCCAGTTGCCCTTGTAGGCGGGCAGAATCACGCCCTTCCGCTCCCAGTGGATAAGATCGCGCGAGGTGGCCAGGCAGAGTTGCGCATCTTTCTTGTTGTAGCCAGTATAAGTCAGGTAGTAAATGCCTTTGATCTTCACTAGGCGCGGATCTTCCACGCCTCCATCTTTCTCATACTCGGCTTCGGGAGAGAGGACGGGTTCAGGCCGGCGGGTGAAGTGGATGCCGTCCGCGCTTTCCGCATATCCCAGACGCGAGGTGCCCTGCTTGTCTTGGGCGCGATAGAGCATGACGAACTTGCCGTGATGAAGAATCACCGCGGGGTTGAAGGTGCCGGCAGACTCCCAACCGTCGCCGCTCGGGGAGACGATAGGGGTATCAGAAGCACGCTGCCACGCGCCGAATGGAAGGTGAGGTGCAGCGACGGCCGGCGGCGGAGCAGCGACGGACGGCAGGCAGCAGAGCGCGAAGGCTGCGAGCAGGACGGATCGCGCCATCACGGACCGAAGTATCACGGATCGAACAATCACGGATGGAACTGTGAAGGATCGCACTGTCAGTGAAGCGGATCTTCGCTTTTCCGGCATGACTCTAGATACGCTGCGGCACTCTCGCCGTCAAGTAACCGGGCCGGCAACGGATTCACTTGGCTGGTTCCGTGACTGGTTTCGTAGCCGGTTGTGTAGCCGCTTGTGAGGCTTGGTTACGGCGCTCCATCCGGTCCAGCAGTACCTGCCACATGTCGATTTCGAGTTCGAATTGATGTTTCAGTGGGTTGGTCGAATTGGTCACGAAGCCCAGGTTGTTGCGCATCTGGTTGAGGATCGCGCGCATACGGGCAATGTCGGCTTGTGTCGCGGTTCGCTCCGCGTTGAGGGCAGTGGTGCTCGCGTCCGGGGTCGACGACGGAGGTTGGACCGCTGTTTGAGTTGGCGTTGAACGCTTTGACTGCGAGGAATGAGGCGTGGTTTGGCTGGCAAGAGTGGCGACGCAAGTGAGCAAACAGATTGCGAGGAATACGCGAGAGCAAGCAATTGGGTGCAGCATGGAATCCTCCGGGTGTTGTCGACTTATTCTAGGCCCGTCCAAGCGGGGCACACCGGTCGAGGTTGGCGCCGAGTGCCCGCTCAGAGATGCCCCCGGAAGACGCCGCCGACATGCCTTGGATGCAAGCGGACTAAGAGTCAAGTGGACGCGCGATCTCCCAATGATGCCCAAAGGGATCCTTCACGCGACCCACTCTCCAACCGTGGTCCTCATGTACGGCGACGACCTGGGATGCGCCGGCTGCGAGCGCACGCGCGAAGACAGCGTCGGGATCCGCAACCGTTAAGACCATTCGTACCGAACCGCCGCCGAGGGACTCTGGGCTGAAGTTAGCGTGCTCCGGAGATTCGTCGCCCAGCCAGAACTCCGCTCCGTCCACGGAGAGCCGGGCCACCACGCCACCGTCGGGATCTTCTAGACGAAAGGCCTCCGTCGCTCCGAAGGCAGATTTGTAGAACTCGACAGCTTTCGCACCATCTCGGACCGAGAGCCAGGG
>JBBQVN010000213.1:0-5014 GCA_038211475.1 Terriglobales bacterium
ATCGGAGTCGGCAGAAGTGGCGGCCGGGCCTTGGGATTTGGGCGCTTACGGCTGGGTCGTCCCTCCGGGACTCGGTCGTTCATATCGCTGTTCCCAGCGCTGAAGCGCTGGGCTAAATTGGGGCGGCCCTTCGGGCCTGGATTCCGTACGGCCCTTCGGGCCTGGATTCCGTACGGCCCTTCGGGTCTAGATTTGGGACGGCCTTGCGGGGCTAAGTTGGGGGACACACCTTCCGGGCTAGATTCGGGGCGTCGCGTCCCTTGTCGGGACTCTTGAATCTCTTGTTCGCTTACTCAGCACTCACGTGCTGGGCTAGAATAGCGTCCCGCCGCTACTAACTCAATTAGCACTCACGTGCTGGCTAGGAAAGCGTTCCGCCCGCTACGCGTTGACCTAGCAGCATCGTGCTGGGCTAGGAAAGCGTTCCGCTGCTACGCGCTCACCCGGCTCTTGTTTTCTAACTCACCGCCCACGGCTAAGGGAAGCCGCTACGCTGCTGGTGAAGCCCAAAATAAAAGCCCCGCTCTTGCGAGCGGGGCTTTTCTGAATCCCAACGCCGGAGCGCGGGGAAAGTGTTTTAGTACATGCCTTCCATACCGCCGCCGCCACCACCGCCGCCATGCATCGGACCGGCCTTCTTCTCTTCCGGCATTTCGGAGATCAGAGCTTCGGTGGTCAGCATCATGCCTGCGATGGAACCAGCGTTCGTTAGAGCTGTGCGCACAACCTTGGTCGGGTCGAGCACGCCCGCCTTGACCAGATCTTCATAATCGCCGGTCAATGCGTTGTAGCCGTAGTTGATGTCCTTCGAGTCGTTGATCTTGCCCAGAACGATGGCGCCTTCTTCGCCGGCATTCTCGGCGATCTGACGCAACGGCTCCTGCAAGGCGCGCTTCACGATGTTGACGCCAATCTGCTCTTCGCCATCGACCTTCAGCTTGTCGAGTGAGGGGATGCAGCGCGCCAGCGCTACGCCGCCGCCCGGGACAATGCCTTCTTCGACGGCTGCACGAGTGGCATGCATGGCGTCTTCGACACGGGCTTTCTTTTCTTTCATTTCCGTCTCGGTCGCCGCGCCCACCTTGATGACAGCTACGCCGCCGACCAACTTCGCCAACCGCTCCTGCAACTTCTCGCGATCGTAGTCGCTGGTGGTTTTTTCGACCTGGCTGCGGATTTCCTTTACCCGGCCTTCGATTTCGCTGTGCTTGCCTTTGCCTTCGACGATGGTGGTGTTGTCTTTGTCGATGGTCAGCTTCTTGGCCTGTCCGAGGTCGGCCATCTGGACGTTCTCGAGCTTAATGCCGAGATCTTCGGTAATGGCTTTGCCGCCGGTCAAAATGGCGATGTCCTGCAACATGGCTTTGCGACGATCGCCGAAGCCAGGGGCCTTGACTGCGCAAACTTGCAGCGTGCCACGCAGCTTGTTGACCACCAGGGTGGCCAGTGCTTCGCCTTCCACGTCTTCAGCGATGATCAACAGCGGTTTACCGCTCTTGGCGATCTGTTCCAGCAGCGGGAGCAGGTCTTTCATCGAGCTGATTTTCTTTTCGTGGATCAGGATGTAGCCGTTCTCAATGATGGCTTCCATGCGCTCGGGATCGGTAACGAAATAGGGCGACAGGTAGCCGCGGTCGAACTGCATGCCTTCGACCACTTCGAGCTGGGTTTCCAGAGTCTTGGATTCTTCAACGGTGATGACGCCGTCTTTGCCGACTTTCTTCATGGCCTCGGCGATGATCTTGCCGATGGTCTCGTCGTTGTTCGCAGAGATGGTGCCGACTTGGGCGATCATGTCGCCGGTGACAGGCTTGCTGAATTCGTCCAGCTTGCCTTTGCCGCGCTCGCCGTTCTTGTCGATGGAACCGCAGATCAGAGCAACAGCCTTCTCGATGCCGCGCTTGAGTGCCATCGGATTTGCGCCGGCGGCAACAGTCTTGACGCCTTCGCGATAAATGGCCTGGGCCAGGACGGTAGCGGTGGTGGTGCCGTCGCCAGCCACATCGCTGGTCTTGGAAGCCACTTCGCGAACCATCTGCGCGCCCATGTTTTCGAGCGGATCTTTGAGGTCAATTTCCTTGGCTACGGTGACGCCGTCCTTGGTGATGGTCGGCGAACCGAATTTCTTGTCGATGACGACGTTGCGGCCCTTGGGGCCGAGGGTGACTTTCACCGCGTCCGCCAAAATGTTGACGCCGCGGAGGATGGCCTGACGCGACTCTTCTCCGTGCACAATCTGTTTTGCCATAATTGGAATCTCCTATGAGAGAAATAAAGTTGTAGGCAGGGAATCCCTGCGAGGTTGCTGATTACTTGCGGGATCCGGCCAGTTCCTTCTTGCCGGAGGTCACCAGGACGCCGAGAACTTCTTCTTCGCGAACAATCACGAAGTCTTCGCCATCAATGGTGATATCGTTGCCCGAGTACTTGCCCATGAGAATGTGGTCGCCAGTCTTGACGGCGAGGGGACGAACATCGCCCTTTTCGTTGATGCGTCCGGTACCGACCGCAACGACTTCGGCCTCAGTGTTCTTTTCTTTGGCCGAGTCAGGGATAAGAATTCCGCCACGGCTGGTGGTAGCTTCTTCCACGCGACGAACCAAAATGCGGTCGTGCAATGGGGTAAACTTGGTGGACATGGATGCAGACTCCTTTCGAGAGTTAAAAATTGGGTTGAGAGCAGTGCGGTTGAATCGAGGGTACCTGTTAGC
Source organism: Terriglobales bacterium (assembly GCA_038211475.1). Classification (GTDB taxonomy): domain Bacteria; phylum Acidobacteriota; class Terriglobia; order Terriglobales; family Acidobacteriaceae; genus JANYBT01. The sequence continues at coordinate 2,712 of JBBQVN010000213.1, forward strand.
ACTCAGCTCCTACGAGTGCTAATTCTAAGGGGTTTAGTGTATGCTTGTCAAGTATTAGATAAACCCTTTACATTGTTAGTGTTACAGCCAAGGTCAGGACGGGATGACGATGAAAAGCATAGGCAAGCATTGGCGAGTAGTGGTGTGCCAACTTCTTTTCGCAGCGCTGGCGACGGCCGGTCCGCTGTCGGGATCGGCTCTGGCCGGCGAGCAGGGTTCGCTGCACGTGCTGGTGGTGAAGGAAGACAACGGCAAACCGGTGGCCAATGCTGCGGTGGTTCTGCATTCCGTGAACAGCAAAGGGAAACAGGCGCGAGGCGGCTACGAGCTCAAGACCAATCACGAAGGCCAAACCAGTTTCGACGGAATTCCCTATGGAGCGCTGCGGATTCAGGTGCTGGTGCCCGGTTTCCAGACCTACGGCGGGGACTTCGACATCGGCAAGCCCGAGCTCTACCTGACCATCAAACTGAAGCGGCCGCAAGGGCAGTATTCGCTGTACGACCGTCCGGATACTAAGTTTGAGCCGATCAAGCCGGATGCCAAGAAACCCGAGGGCGCTGCTCCGGCCAAGCCGGACACGAGTGCGCCTGCGAAGCCGGATGCGAGTGCACCTGCGAAACCGGATGCGAACCAACCTGCGCCGAGCGCGGACCCCAAGCCGGATCCAAGCAAGCCGCCGAGTGAGCGCTAGGGGCGGTGAAGGGGAGGCGGGGCTGCGAGCGCGTTTCCGCCGAGGCATGCAGCTGGATTCAAACGAGTGTCCCGACGTTCATTCCACCCTTCGTTCACCCTGCTTCAAACGCTCTTGACGAACTTCAGCGCGGCGGAATTTAAGCAATAGCGAAGCCCGGTTGGCGGAGGCCCGTCGTTGAATACGTGGCCGAGATGGGCATTGCAGAGGGTGCACTTCACTTCGTTGCGCGGAATTCCCATGCTCAAGTCGGTGGCGGTGCGAACATTTTCAGGCGCAATCGGCTGCCAGAAGCTTGGCCAGCCAGTTCCGGACTCAAACTTGGTGGCGGAACTGAAAAGCGCATTGTCGCAACAAATGCAGCGGTACAGGCCCGGTTCATGCAGGTTCCAGTACTGGCCGGAATAGGCAAACTCAGTGTCGGCGCGACGGGCGATGTCGAAAGCGTTGGGGCCTAGCTGCTGGCTCCACTCCGCGTCGGTCTTAACGATCTGGGGAAGACGCTCAGTTTGCAGCCGCTCGCCTGCGTCAGAAAAGCGAACGATGGCGACTACTTCGGGTGGTCCACTGGGTTGGTTGTGCAACCCAGACGCCAGCAGGTGGGGCCGGCGCATCCACCATACGGCGCCGCTTGCAGCCGCGGCTGCTGCAACAAACAAGAACACGCGTCGGGGCGGTTTGGGGACGGACGGTTCGCGAGTGAGATCTTCGCCTAACGGCACGCTTTGATTTTCTCACGCCGAATCGGACATTACTAAGCTGCGGGTAGGTTGCGCCTAGGCTACCGGCTGCGTCGCTAATCCGCGAGTTCTTTCTTTAGCCTCCGGAGCAGGGAAGTGGGGTGGATGCCGAGAATGCGAGAGGCTTGCGTTTTGTTGTTGCCGGTGGCAGCCAGAACTTCATGAATGTATTGGTCCTCATGCTCGCGCAGGCTGGGCAATTGGTTTCCGGTAGGCGACACGTCGAAGGAGGATGGGGGTTCAGAATTGGCGGCCGGCGGAGTGTGATCGCGAATTTCTTCGGGCAGGTAGTCCGCGTCGATGTCGCCCTCGGGGGAGAGGATCATGGTCCGCTCCATCACGTTCTTGAGTTCGCGAATGTTACCGGGCCAGGCATAGTTTTGCAGCAACTCGGCCGCAGCCGGCGTGAGGCCGGTGAACTTCTTGTTGAGCTCGCGATTGAATTGCTGCAACAACTCGAGTGCGAGGGGAACCACGTCTTCGCGGCGCTTGCGCAGCGGCGGAATGTACAGCGGAACCACGTTCAAGCGGTAGTACAAGTCTTCGCGGAAGCGTCCTTGCGCCACTTGCTGTTTCAAGTCCGCGTTGGTGGCGGTGATGATGCGTACGTTGACGGTGATAGCCCGGGTGCCGCCCAATCGCATGAAGGAGCCGTCCTCCAGCACGCGCAATAATTTAGCTTGCACGGAGGGCGCCATGTTGCCGATTTCGTCGAGAAAGAGGGTGCCCCCGTGAGTGCGCTCGAGTAAGCCCTCTTTGCGGCGGCGCGCATCAGTGAAGGCGCCAGGCTCAAAGCCAAACAGTTCGCTCTCCAGCAGGTTCTCCGGCAGGGAAGCGCAATTTAATTCGAGCAGCGGCATATTGGAGCG
>JBBQVN010000214.1:0-4952 GCA_038211475.1 Terriglobales bacterium
CGCGTACGCTACAGCAGTTGACTCATCCGACCCAGCCGCCCAGCCGTCGCAGCGAACCCGGATGCGGCTGGCCTACCTCACAACCGAATACCCCGCCGTCAGCCACACCTTCATACGCCGTGAGTTGCTGGAGTTGGAACGCCGCGGTCACACGATCAGGCGGCTGTCGATCCGGCCGAGCAAGCCCGACTTGCCAGACCCGCTCGACCGCGCTGAGCGCGAAAAGACAGTGGCTGTCCTAGGCGGTTCTAAAGTCGCGATGTTGCTGCGTGCATTTCGCTTTGCCGCGGGCTCTCCGCTGGCATTTTGCCGCGGAGGATTGCTGGCCGGTGGCATGAGCGCCAAAAGCGATCGCGGACTTATTAAACATGTAGCTTACTGGATTGAGGCCGCGGGTCTTATGGCCCAGCTACGGGCAGATGGCATCGAGCATGTGCATGTTCACTTTGGTACCAACGCCGCGGCGGTCGGCCGGCTTGTCCGCCGCATGGGTGGCCCCAGCTACAGCATGACGTGCCACGGCCCCGACGAGTTCGATGCCGTTATTGGATTGGACCTCGCCGGAAAAATCGCTGATGCATCGTTCGTTGTCGGCATCAGTGATTTTGGCGCGGCTCAGTTAAAACGGTGGCTCTCGCTGGATCAATGGTCAAAGGTCCATGTAGTTCGCTGCACTGTCGATGAGGGCTTTATCACCGGCGGGTTGACACCCATTCCCGCCGCGCCCCGCTTTGTTTGCATCGGTCGGCTCGCTCCGCAAAAGGGGCAATTGGTCTTGGTTGATGCCGTCCACCGGCTCAAGCTCGCTGGAGTAGACATTCATGTCACCCTCGCCGGCGATGGTGAACTGCGGCAGGCCATCGAGTGTGAGATCCGCGACCGTGATTTAACCGGGCACATCTCCATCACCGGCTGGATCGGCGGCAAGCAGGTGCGTGAACACATTTTGGCATCTCGCGCCATGGTGCTACCCAGTTTCGCTGAGGGTCTGCCTGTGGCGATCATGGAAGCAATGGCGCTTGGTCGCCCCGTCATCAGCACGTACATTGCCGGAATTCCTGAGCTTGTAGTCCCCGGCCGGAACGGATGGTTGGTGCCGTCGGGTCGGGCGGATCTGCTGGCCGCCGCACTTGCGCAGGTTGCCGCTGCGTCGGTGGATGACCTGAGTGCGTTTGCCGGACAAGCTCGCAGCGATGTGTCACGGATGCACTCTACCACTGTCGAGGTCGATCGGCTGATTGCGTTGTTTATGGCGGCAACAAGCCCGCGTGCAAAGTCCAGCAGCGAGCTGACGGCATCGGACAATGGAATCGGTCAGCCCGCCACGCTCTGAAGTCCGATTCTCGGCGGAAGCTCCCCCAAGCATCTCTCCCCGACCTAGTGGGTTAGTCATTGCGCTAATTATCCGGATGCAAGTTCACCCGCTCTGACCGACCGTTCGAGAGGTACAAGTAATAATGTGCGGTATCGCCGCAATCCTAGGAACCATTGACGCCAGCCACTTGGCCGCGGCCAAACGCATGAATGCCACTCAGCGACACCGCGGCCCTGATGGCTCTGGCAGTTGGTGTTCTCATCCGCCGGATGGGCCGCCCCAGCCCGGCGTCGCGCTGGGCCACACCCGGCTTTCTATCTTGGATCTCTCGGCGGCGGCGGGCCAACCGATGAGAGATGACGCGACGGACACGACGGTATCGTTCAACGGTGAGATTTACAATTTTCGCGAGCTTCGCGAAGAGTTGATCAGTGCGGGACATCGTTTCGGGACGACCGGGGATACAGAGGTTGTCCTTCGGTCGTGGATCCACTGGCGGACCGATGCGTTCCGCCGGTTCCGCGGAATCTTTGGAATTGCGATCTGGGATGGCCGTTCTCATACGCTCACCCTCGCCCGGGACCACGTTGGCGTCAAACCGCTTTACTTTCAGAGGATCGCGGGCCCCCGACCAATGCTGGTAGCCGCTTCGGAGCTTAGAGCTGTACTTCACGCCGGGCTCTCCACACCCCGGCTCAGCTCCATCGGGCTTCAAAGCTATTTGCACAACGGAGTTGTTTGTGGTCCGGGCACCATCCTCGATGGCGTTAGCTTGCTCCCCGCCGGAACATACGCCGAGGTCAGCCCGGTTGATTGTGAAGTAAAAGCTATCCGATACTGGACGATTCCACACCCGATCGGTGTCGGGAATCCAACATCAGATTCCATCGGCGCGGAGCTTGAAAATGCGGTCGTTAATCAGCTTGTCAGTGATGTGCCTCTGGGAGTGTTCCTATCCGGAGGAATCGACTCCTCGGCCATTGCCGCGATCGCATCCCGCCGCTCCTCAAGCCGGATCAAGACGTTCTGCATCGGCTTCGCAGAGCAAACCCTCGATGAGGCTCCACACGCCCGAGCCGTGGCTGAGGCGATCGGGTCCGACCACTGCGAACTGCGAATGACCGGCGACATGATGCTCGCCCAACTTACTGAAGCCTTAGCTTCACTAGACCAGCCCACGTTCGATGGTCTAAACACGTACATCGTCAGCAAGGCGGCACGGAATGCTGGCGTCACGGTTGCGCTCGCGGGAACAGGGGGCGATGAGCTCTTTGGTGGGTATGCCTCCTTCAGCCGCCTCCCTTCATTGCACCGGAAGCTCGCGCGGATGGGCGGGTTTCGCCGACCTCTGGCGCACCTTTGCCGAGAAGTTTCGAGTATCGTCTCGGCGGTGCAAGGCGGCGTCCCTTCCCAGCGTGGCAGCGGAAAGCTCTTTGACACTCTCCAGCGGGGAGACAGTCTGTTCGAGCTCTATCAAGTGCAGTACGCGCTGTTCACTTCCCAAATGCAATCTCGGCTGCGGGGCTCTCCTTCTGCTGAGGGTGCGCTGCCCGATGGGCTACCACTCCAACTCGCACAGGAACTCAAGGAGTTGATTCGAGGGCGCTCTAGTTTGGCCGCCGTATCAGTGCTTGAACTGTCTCTGTTCCTTGGACAACGACTCCTCCGAGATACCGATGCGGCAAGCATGGCAGTATCACTGGAGGTCCGCGTACCCCTGCTAGATCATCGCTTGATCGAAGAGTGTTTCCTCGCCAGCGACAACGTGCGGTTTGGGACGCCGGGGACGAAGTCGACTTTGAGACAATTGGCCCTCGCAGGTGTCCCAAGTTCAATCTTTGATCGCCCGAAAGCCGGATTTGAACTCCCACTTGCCACGTGGATGCGCGGCACATTAAAACACCTCGTCGATGATGCTTTATGCGATCCGTCACTGTGCCGAGCGGCCGGACTGAATCCTGCAACGGTGAAGCTGCTTTGGGAGGAGTTTCTGCGGGGCAACCAAGGTATTTATTGGTCGCGCATCTGGACGATCTTTGTGCTTCTGCACTGGTGTAGATCACACAATTTAAGTGTCGAGAGTTGAGACAGCGCTCGCTCGATCATCGCCGCTCCGCCGCTGTTTAGTCGCCTCTTCGCCAACGTACAGCTTTAGAACGCACGATTACTCCCATCACAATCACTCGTAACCAAATGGGCCAAAGTCTTCCTCTTGCCGGGCTTCAATCCGTCCCTCGCTACCTCATCATCGCTCCCTGCCGTAACGAGGAAAAATACGTCCGTCGCACGCTTGACAGCCTCATCACTCAATCTGTCCGCCCGGCGTTGGTTGTCGTTGTTGATGACGGCTCGACTGACTCTACCCCAGCAATCCTCGCCGAGTATGCCGCCAAGCACAGTTGGATCCGCATCGTCACACGCAAGGATCGTGGTGTGCGGTCGGTTGGACCTGGCGTCATAGAAGCGTTCTACGCAGGGCTGGACACCGTCACTATCGACGATTTCGATTTTATCTGCAAGCTCGATCTTGATCTGGTGCTGCCCGATCGCTATTTCGAGCTGCTCATCGCCCGAATGAACACCGAGCCGCGCCTCGGAACATGCTCCGGAAAGGCGTACTACCCCGGCCCCACCAATACAGCTGAGGATTTCTCAGGCGCGCTGATTAGCGAAGGCATCGGTGATGAGGTTTCTGTCGGTGCAAGTAAGTTCTATCGCGTCGAGTGCTTCCGCCAAATCGGCGGCTTCATTCGCCAGGTCATGTGGGACGGTATTGATTGCCACCGCTGCCGTCTTCTTGGCTGGGTCACCGCAAGCTGGGATGATCCGGCTATCCGCTTCATCCATCTCCGTCCTATGGGCTCTAGCCACAAGGGCATCTGGACCGGGCGCAAGCGGCATGGTTACGGGCAGTATTTTATGGGCACCAGCCTCGCGTACATCACCGCGAGCTCGCTCTATCGCCTGCCACACCCACCGATTGTGCTGGGCGCTGTTGCAATCTGGTGGGGCTTTGTGCAGTCCTGGATCACACGTAAACCGCGATATGACGATCTGAAATTCCGTCGCTTCCTCCGCCGCTATCAGTGGGAGGCTCTGGTCATCGGCAAAGCCCGCGCTGCGGAGCGCGCCTCCGCCCGTCAGGCCGCGGTCTGGATACCCGGTCCGCAGCCACCTGAATTGTCCTGAGCACGATCAAAGTTTCCGCCCAAGTCCTCGTCTTCTGGAACCGTCATGACTATTGCTGACTCTCTCAAATCCAAACTCGCCGATAACTCCTTCGTCGTCGGCATCATCGGCCTCGGCTACGTAGGTCTCCCCCTCGCCCACGCCTTTCATCAAGCGGGAATGCGCGTGCTCGGGTTTGATATTGATCCCTCGAAAATCACCGCGCTGGCCAAAGGTGAGAACTATCTTAAGCATCTTGGTGGCGAGATGGTCACCAGCCTTTCCAACAGTGCCCGCTTTGCGGCAACCGCAGACTTCTCAAGGCTCACCGAGCCCGACGCCATCATCATCTGCGTGCCCACACCACTCGGAGCGCACCGCGAGCCTGATCTTTCCTACGTCGTAGGTTCCGGTCGCGACATCGGTCGCACCCTTCGTGCTGGCCAACTCATCGTACTTGAGTCCACAA
>JBBQVN010000215.1:0-4932 GCA_038211475.1 Terriglobales bacterium
TCGCCTGGGTTTGGCTGGGAGAAGTGCCGCGCTGGATTTCCCTCTTCGGCGGCGCGATCGCGCTCACCGGAGTTCTGATGGTGAATATCTGGGGCCATGCTGCGGCCGTCCCGACTGCCTTGGCCGAGATGCCCGACTAAACCCCTAAGTCGGCCTCTTCGGGACCGGCGGTTTTTATTCCGTCGCCGCCTCCGCATTGAACATCCCGCCGTGAGTCGCATCACAGCCCGGAGCTTTGCTCTTTCTTCATACTAGATACTTGAACTCTAAATTGGCATCACTCTGGATGAAGCCTGGCGGGCTCACCCACGGTCTGATCTCGCTCCTCGACCACATTCCGCGACGCCGCGACGCCCACTCTCTTCCCCCTCATCTGCAAACCGGGCGCAGAGGTGAGCAAGCCGCCTATTTTTATTTGCGTGAGCAGGGCTACGTCATCGTGGCCCGAGGTTACCGCTCCCCTTTACACCGGGGCGACATTGATTTAATTGGCTGGCGCGATCAGATGCTTTGCTTCATCGAGGTGAAAACTCGTACCAGCCGCAGCGTCGCTTCCGCCGAGGCCGCAGTTGACCATGCCAAGCAGCGCCAGCTACATTCGCTTGCGCGGGATTTTCTTCGCCACTTGGCTGGGCCTTGCCAGTGGCGCTTTGATGTGTTGAGCGTATATTATTTGGAAAACGATCATTCTCCACAGTTCGATCTGTTCCAGAATGCCTTCCCCGGCGAGCAAAAGCTATATTGAGGTTTCGAACTGAAAGGAATTGGCTGTGCCTGAATTAAGAAAAGACCCGATCGTCGGACGATGGGTGATTATTTCCACGGATCGCGCCAAACGCCCCACCGACTTCTTCCGGGAAGGGGTAAAAATCAAGGGAGGATACTGTCCCTTCTGCTACGGCAACGAGAACAAGACGCCGCAGGAAATCCTGGCCTATCGCCCGACTGTGAATGGGGTCACCTCCCAGCGCGACACTCCCGGCTGGACCATGCGCGTGGTCCCCAACAAGGTCCCTGCCTTGGGCATCGAGGGCACGCTAAATCGCCAGGCTGAGGGCATGTTCGACAAGATGAACGGCATCGGCGCTCATGAGGTCATCATTGAAACCTCTGACCATAATGCCACTCTGGCCACCCTCACTTCTAAGAAGATCGAAGATGTCCTTTGGGCCTTCCGCGACCGTATCCTCGACCTGAAGAAAGACCGCCGCTTCAAATACATCCTGATCTTCAAGAACCACGGCGAGGCCGCGGGCGCGTCGCTCGAACACGCGCACTCCCAACTCATCGCGCTGCCCATTATCCCCATCTATGTGGCCGAGGAATTAGAGGGCGCCAAGAACTACTACATCTTCAAAGAGCGCTGCGTTTTCTGCGATCTCATTCAGCAGGAGATTGACGATACCTCTCGCGTCGTCGCCCAAAACGAGCACTTCGTCACCCTCGCTCCCTATGCTCCGCGCTTCCCTTTCGAGACTTGGATTTTACCCAAGCAGCATGAATCCGCTTTTGAAAACTCGTCCTCGCGCATGTTTGAAAACCTGGCCAAGGCCCTCAAGACCCTCCTCATGAAAGCCGACCGGGTGCTCGACAACCCGCCCTACAACCTGGTGGTTCACAGCTCTCCGGTGCAAGACCCGACCAACGACCATTACCACTGGCACATCGAGTTCATGCCCAAGTTGACCAAGACGGCGGGATTCGAGTGGGGTACCGGCTTCTACATCAACCCAACTCCGCCTGAAGAAGCCGCGCGCTTCCTGCGGGAAGCCGACGTAGAGCAAACTACCACTCCAGCCACCGCAGTGGCAGTGGGCTAAATCGATTGGCTGGACGGAAAGAAGGAAAAAGAAGGGCACGGCACAAACCCCGTGCCCTTTCGGTTTGGCAATTTATTTCGCTGGGGTTAGTAGGAAGCCGTGCTGCTTTTTGTTGATGGTGCCATAGCCCACGATCTGCCCGGCATCGTTGATGCCCGTGGCCTGGGTCAGCACCCATCCCGACTGGGCCGGGATCAGCCTATTCAGATCCTGCATCTTGCCCCCGCGATAAACAAACGCGTGATAGTTGAGGTAGAAGCCGCCATTCACTGTCATCTCTCCCACTACGACGCCGCTGGAATTGATGGCATCGCCGTCGCTGTAGGTGCTGTTGTTGGTGTCAATGTCGTGCAATATGCCGTTGCTGTATAGGAATGCGTGGGCCTTGACGTTCTTCCCCAGGTACGCCTGCCCGGTGATCTGGCCAGCGTCATTGATGGCGAATGCCTTGGACCAATCTCCGCCCAACGTACCCAGACTGCTCATGGTCCCGTTCTGCCAGAGAAAGGCAAGGAAGTTGCCCTGCGCATTGTAGGAATAGCCGACGACCTGGCCTGCCCTGTTGATGCCGTAGCCGCTGGTTCCCCACGTCCCGCCCAGATTCCCCAGGTCGGTAATTACCCCATTGCTGTAGATGAAACCAGCCTGAACGTTCCCGCTGGTGTCCGACTGTCCCACAATCTGTCCGCTGGCATTGATGGCCGTGGCAGCGCCATAGTTCGCGCCCAGCGTGGGCAATGCGCTCATCACGCCATTGCTGTATTGGAATGCCCGGTACGTGCCGTCCGCCAGCGTGCTGTAGCCAACCAGGCTGCCCGATGCGTTGCTCCCATAGCCGACGCTGTATTCGCCGCCCAACGTGCCCAGGTCGGTCAATTTTCCGGCGCTGTAGGTGAACGCGTGGTCGGCGTTGCCAGTCTTCTTGATCGCCGAATCCCCAACTACCACGCCCGCGCGGTTGATAGAATGCGCACTGCTGCTGTCGCCTCCCAGCGTGCCCAAGTCGGTGATGGTGTAGGTTTGCGCGGAAACCACGCTCGAAGCGAGCACGAGTGACGCAACCAGGACCAATTGAATCGGGTTTATATTGTGCATTTCTTCTCCTCCTTGGGCGCTTTGCTCCCGATGACGGTGGCGCCTATCGAAGCAGGATAAGAGCCAAGGCGGAGAAAGTTGTCAGAGTTTTGTCAAATGATTGGTGGTCACGGCGGAAGTGTAGATCTGCGCAATCCGAGTGTTGCCATATCCGGGGGCGAATCACCAGCGGCCGCACGATTGAACAGAGACGGGGCAAAGCACGCTGCGCTAGAGCATGGGAACAGTGCCGGGAGGACGTTACTGGTCCTGAAATTCTTCGTGCCACGCCATCTGGATAGCTTCCAGCTTGCCTTCGTTAGACTTCGACGGGTCGTCCTTGAAGTCGGGCAGTTCCGTGACATACCGATGCAGGTCAGTGAAGCGAACCGTTAGCGGATCCAGGCCTGGATGGGCTTCTAAGAGCTGAATGCCAAGGTCTTCAGCATCTTCCCAGGTGAGCAGTTTGGGCATAAGGTCTCCAAGTAATCAGTTGCCAGTTGTCAGTTGCCAGTAGAAACCAGTTGGCAGTAGAAACCAGTTGCCAGTTGTCAGTAAAAGCCGCTGCCAGTCGCCAGTAAACCAGAAAAACGGTTGACGTTCGTAGTTGCCGGTCTCTCCAGTCAATAGCCGGTTGTCAGATACCGGTTCCTCGATTCAACAGCCGAACTGGCAACCGAAAACTGACAACTGGCAACTGTTTTTAATGCTCTTCCGAAACATAATTTCGGTTCCACGCCGGAATCTCCACTACCACTTTCCCCGGCTTGGTAATCACCGCCTGGCATCCCAATCGCGAGTTGAGCTGCAGATCGGCCGCGGTGTCGAGCCGGTCCGCTTCATCATCTTCCATCGGCGAGAGATTTTCCGCGCCTTCCTTTACCCAGATGTGGCAAGTCGTGCACGCATTATTGCCGCCGCAAGCGTGGTCCAGTTTGATGTGGTGGTTAAGCGCCACATCCAGCACCGACTGCTCTTTGCCGTGATATTCATACGGCATCTTGCCATGCTCGAAACAGACCGTCTTGCCCTCAGGCTGGAAAGTTACTTCGATCGTATTTTCCCCCGGCGCATCCACCGTCGCGGTCCCCGCGCCTTGCATTTTTTCGTCAGCCATAGTGACTCCTGAATTCATTTTCAAACCTCGGGGCATCGCCACCGGGATCCCGGCTTCTAGTCAAACTCGGCTTCGGCCATTGGATGCGGCGCGGTGGGCCCCTCGCCCACGCCCGTATCGTTCATATTCTTGCCCTTCAATGCCGTGGTGACCGCGCCATCCATCATCAGCTCCGCTAGACGCATGGTCGCCTGGTTCAACGTTTCAATGCCCTTCAGAATCGCCTGATAATCGCTGCCCGCCTTCACCGCAGTCAGCGCTTTTTCCAGCTTGCCGATCTGCTTCCGCTCGTCGGTACGCAATTGCGCCCACGCGGTATTCGCCTTGGCTTTTTCGAGTGCCGCCAGAATCGTATCGGCTTCGCGCTGCGCTTCAATCACCTGGCGCTGGCGAAAGTCTTCCTCCGCGTAATCGAACGAATCCAGTATCATGCTCTCGACCTGATCGTCAGTGAGCCCGTAGCTGGGTTGCACCTCGATCTCCGCTTCTTTGCCGCTGCGCTGCTCCCGCGCTGAAACATGCAGAATCCCGTTGGCATCAATCAGAAACTTCACTTCAATCCGCGGCATCCCTGCCGACATCGGCGGAATGCCCTTCAGATCAAACCGCGCTAGCGACCGGCAGTCTTTTGCCAGTTCGCGCTCGCCCTGCAATACGTGAATCGCGACGTTCGCCTGGCCGTCCACCTGGGTCGTATAGTGCTGCGTGGCCGATGCCGGGATGGTCGAATTGCGCAGAATGATTTTGTCTGTCACCCCGCCCGCTACCTCAATGCCCAGCGACAGAGGGGTCACATCCAGCAACAGCATGTTCTCTGTCGCCACCGACCCGCCGCTCAGAATGTTCGCTTGCACCGCCGCGCCCAGTGCGACCACTTCATCAGGATTCAGATCGATGTGCGGCTCGCGCTGGAACAGTTCT
>JBBQVN010000216.1:0-4843 GCA_038211475.1 Terriglobales bacterium
CGCGGGCGTGTAGGGACCTGCCGCTGAAGCGAGGGTGCTCGGATTCGGCAGCACCGGCGTGGTCTGGTTGATGTCCAGCCAGCAGCCAAAGTACACCTGGACTTCGTTACCGCTAGCGTCTGGCGGAATTGCTTCGCCCACCGGGCCCACGTTGTCCGGATCGGTTTGAGCATTCAGACCATTGGGATTGGACGGATTCACGCGCGCCGCGGCGAAAAACGGAACGGTGACTACCTCGCCGTTGCTCACGCCCAGCAGCGGGACTTTGGTCCCACCCAAGCCTCCGGTAGTGTAAGTGGTGGTGGGCTGAAACTCCGTCGATGTCGTTGAGGCCGGAAACATCCGGAAGAACGCGCGCACGTTCGGCGCGGGACTCGATAGCGCCCGGTACCGCACCCGCGCCACCGCAAAATTGTAGACTTTGATTCCGGGGAAGAAGGGCGGAATGGCGCCCACGGCCTCTGCAATCTCCACGGCGTTGGTGTCTTGGTTGGCCACCAGATCGAGATCAAACGGATGGTTCGGCGCGCGCGCCAATGCGGGATCATTGTACCCGCCCCCAGTGTTGGCGAGCAGCCGGTGAATGAAGTTGTTCGGACCAGCGTTCAGCACGACCCCCGGCGAACTCGGAAGATGCCCGCCATCAAACACGAGGAACACTTGCAAGTCCACCGACAGCCATGACGTCGGACCATCGATCTCGTAGGGGTTGGGCTGGGTGGTCAACGTGATCACCGCCTGGCCGCTGGCTTTGATGGTAGCGGTGCTGGTGATCGAGGCGGTCATCGTGACCGGGACGTTCTCGCCTGTAAAGTCGCTATCGTTCGAGAAGATCGCATCATACGTCCAGGTGAATCGCTGAGCGATGTTGAGATTGGCCTCGTCCGCGGCGCTGCAAGCGGTGGCCTGAACCGTCAATCCAATCAACGGAGGATTGAAGACGATGGACGGCGCTACATTCGGCGTCCCGGTAAAGGTCGCGGCTGTGATGCCCAATTCGTTGGCGGAGAAGCCGTCGACCATTACGTAGAACGCCGCGCTGACCCTCGCCGGATTCGCCTGACGCAACATCGCATCGATCTCGTCTTTCCCAAAGGTGCTGCGGTCCGTAATGACAACGCAGTCCGTGAGGCCCTTGCGAGCCTGCAGGCAAAACTCGAGCAGTCCGCAGGTAATCTCCTGGATGATGTTCTGCATTTCGGAATAGGGGGGCTGAAATTCTATCCCCCACTCGAGCGTGTAAGAGAGGATATTTTGTTTGCCCGGATCGATGGCATGACGGCTGTACGCGTAATCCTGGGAGGTGCCAGCAGTTGGATAGAGGTCATACGACGATTTGACGGTATAATTCTTTCCGCGAACCGCTTTGATCCCGTCGTGGAACGTATTGGCAAGACTGATGGCGGTGGATAGATCGTTCGCTGGAATGTATTCCTTGTAGGTGTCGCCCTTCACGCCCCGCTGGCCGTCGAAAGCGGGATTCCGGAAGTTCATGTTCGGATCGGTAGTCTGATCTTCGTCATCGCCCCAGCTATAGAGGATGTCTTCGCTGTAGCTGTGAAGATCTACGAAGAACCCGACGTTCGGGAAGGTATCGAAAATCCATTTCGAGTTCTGGGTCTCGGGCTCGGAGAAGGCGCTGGGACCGTGGTAAGTGCCGTTTTCGGGATCGGGAGGATCGCAGGGATTGGTGGAGTCCGAGATACCTGAAGCGGGGCTGAAGTAAACCGGGAAGTTCCAGAGGAAATCGTAATTGCGATTGATATCGACACCAATGCACGCGGCGGAATTCGGTGCGGTAGTCCGGCGGTTTTTGCGCCACAGCGCCTCCGTGTTCATGCTGTGGGCCCGGCCGTCCGGGTTAGCTTGCGGGAACACCACGATGTCGAGCGTATTCACGATAGTCTGAATGTCGGCTACCGAAAATGTTCTGCTTCCGAAGGTCAGGCTGGTTCCGTTGTGATAAGCCTGCTCCAGTTGTTCTACAAAGTTGATGAGGATATCGGCGCTGCCCCACTCGCGTGCGTGGACGCAACCCAGAAAATAGACGCCCGGCCGGTTGCCGCCGCCATTGCCAATCTTGATGGCGTGACACTGGCGGCCTTCCCAGGTGAGGTTTGGCAAAGTTATGAGTTGAGTGAAAGCGGTGTAAGGGGCGGAGGTCGCAACCGAGAGGGCCGACTCCACTTCGATGACATTTAGATAAGGCATGGGAGCTCCTTTTCTTGCTTGATGACCCGGGAATCAGCGGGGGCCATACTGCTTATCGGGATCCTTATATCGGTCGCCGCGACCCACTTCTTTTTGGCGCGCCTTCCCGGTCTTGTCCACGTCCTCGTGGCGCTGGACCTGGTAACCGGCTTGTTCTAACTTTTGAATATCCGCAGGCTCCAAAATGGCGTCGACGCTGTAGCCACCGGATTCGGTGGAGCGGCTGGTGTGATCGTCAATTTGGATTTTGTGTTTGCGGACTAAGTCCAACATCGCTTCTCTGTCTTTGCTCGATATGGTGATGCGATAGCGTGGCATGCTAGCTCTCCGGGGACGGTTTATTGCTGCTCAAACCAGTAAGTGAGTTTATTCCACGAAACGTTTCTTTGGAAACGAAAAAGCTATGACACCCTGGTAACTTTCCAGCGTCCAAACGGTAATCAGTAACGATGGAAAGTCTACTTAGCGACGTGGATGCCGTAGCGTCAGTTGAAGAGCAGATTCACCGGATTCGAGCGAACTCCGTTGGCGACTACGACAACGTCAACCTGGCCGCGGCCGGCAAAGCTCCCGGGCAGCTCGAGAGTGACTTGGTCCAGACCCGGGAATTGGCCCTGGTCACCGGCAAACAGCGGCACTACTGTTTCGCCGCCGATGAGGACCTGCACCTGCGACAAATCCGCAAGATGGATGCCGGTGGCGTAGAGATTGAGAAACAGGCGGTCTCCGCCGAAGGTGAGCGGGGCCGCGGGGTAGCGCCCGGTGGAGTCAAGACTGGCGAGGAATGGAAATTCGTTGGTCCGTGTGTTATCGGCCGTCACGCGGAGTATGGTCGCGGCGGGCGCTCCGTGTCCGTCGGGGTTGACGGTGAAGATGCCAGGCGCCGTGCGGGCCACAGTGGCAGGTATCGCCCAGAGCCGGGAGCCGGATACGATCTTTAGAATGCCCGGTCCGATAGCGGTATTGGCGGGCGTGAGAAAGCTTCCCTGGCCGGGAGAGACGAAGAACCACGGCGTGGGGTTTTCGACATCGTTACTGCCCCGGATGAACGAAGCAACTCCGCCCAGCCCGGTCTCGGGACCAGCAGCACCCACTAGTAGTTGTGGGGCAAGACCGGCCACAAATAAACTATCGATCGAGCCCGGGGCGATGCTGCCCGGAAGAAAACTGGCTCCGTTGACGGGCGCCAAGGGGCCGCGGCTACCGACCGCGCGCAGAAAGACGTCTAGAGTGATGTTAGTCCCTTCGTCCGAATACTGGTGCGTCGTGTACGTGACTTTGAGCTGGTTATCGATCGAGAGTTGCTGGGTGGCGCTAAAGCGCGCCGGTACAGCGGCTGGCCAGGGCAGGGTCGAGGGATTCTGAATTAGCATGTCATTCGCATCAAGCCAGCCTTTGGTGCGGAAGATGTCGAAGATTTCCTGCGAGTCCGCAAGCGTGAAACCGGGCGCCCTGGCGAAGCGCGCGGGGTAGAGCGGCTGCGGTTCCAAGGTCACCAGACGACCGGGATGGAACCTGTTGGCGTGACTTTGATAAACGGCCAGGGCATCCGAATTGCCCTTAGCGCCTACCAGCGGATGATCGTCGTTCCTGGCTAGCTGCCAGTATGCCGGACCGACATAAACGGAGGCAACCGCAGCGGTTGCAGAAGCACAGGAGCTTGAGACCGCGGCCCACGGAACCCCCGTGGTTGAAAAGTGGGCAAACGAACCACCATTGGAGTGCCCGAAGGCGAGTAAGGGAAGCTGGGCCGAAATCAGACCTTGGCTGCGCATAGCCTGGAGAATTCCGTTTAGCCGCACGATATCGGGATTAGCAGCGCCGACGATGGCGATATTCCATTGTCCAGGATTTGCGCTGCCAGTCACGGTGGTGGTGCGATCAAGAGAATCGAAGGCGGCCACGCCGAAGCCTGCCGCGACAGCTTCGCGGTCCAGGGCCAAATAATCCGTACCGGTAAACTGGCTGGCCCCGGTTCCTCCAGTGCCATGAAACAGAAAAATAAGGCCAATCGGATTTGGCGGGATGTAATAGGTGACGCTGATGTTGTTGAATGTGGCGACCACAGGCGTCCAGGCAGGCACAGTTCGATAGGTAGCCCGAAGATTCACGCCGGCGGCAGGCATGATGAGCGTAGTGTGCCACGCCGCCGGGTCGAGCAGATATTGGGTGTCCCCGGACCAGCCGCTGAAGACCGTCGTGGCAGTATTTGGATTGGCCCAGACGTGGGCAATCGCGCCCGCAGTTGGATTCCGGCTGGCTGAGCCTTGTTGCACGGTTAGTGAAGCGGTTTGGGAAAATAGACTCGTGGCGCAGGCCAGCAGGATCGTAAGACGCATTACCCGATGTTACACTGGGTCGATCATTGCAACTAGCTAAGAATGAAAGTCGACAGCCACCATCACTTCTGGAAGTACGATCCCAAAGAGTACGGCTGGATCAACGATTCAATGAAAGTGATCCGCCGCGACTTCCTGCCGCAGGATCTCAAACGTGAGATTGACGCAGTAGGTATCGAGGCGGTCGTTTCTGTCCAGGCTCGTCAGACTGTTGAAGAGACTACCTGGCTACTCGGACTCGCGGCCGCGAACCCGTTCATCCGGGGAGTGGTGGGTTGGGCGCCGTTGGTAGA
>JBBQVN010000217.1:0-4779 GCA_038211475.1 Terriglobales bacterium
AGGCGGAACAGGGATTCGAAGTTGACAACTTTTCCCTGCGCCAACCGGCTCTGGGCGAAACCGGGCCACTCACGAGCAATCAGCGGGAGCGACCATCCTGAAGCTTCCGCCTCGGCACATCCGATCGCGCCGCAAGTACACTGCCGCCCTCCAAAAAGTACCGGGATGTGTCCGCCGAGGCAGCCCGCCTGGGCATGCTTGCCGCGCAGCAATTTTCCGCTGATCATGGCCGCACCGCCAATCCCCGTGCCCAGCGTGGTCATCACGATGTCGTCAAAGCCGCGGCCAGCGCCTGCATAGCGCTCGCCCAGCAGGGCCATGCGAGCGTCGTTTTCCAGGCGCAAGCGCACTCCGAGTTCGCTTTTCGCCCAAGCTTGCAGGTCGAAACCCTGAGCGTCGTCGTACTTCTGGTTAGTGGAGACTATCTGTGAAGTCCGGAAGTCAACCAGTCCGCAGAAGCTGAACCCCAGCCCAAGGCAATCGCTCGCCTTCAAGTGAGTTTGTTCGAGCAGCCGATGAAAAGCGCGAACGATCTCCGGAAGAACGGGCCGCAGGCCGACAGTCCCGTCGGTGGTAACGACTTCGGACGCAAGTATGGAGCGTTCATCCACAATCGCACAGGTGGCATGCGACCCTCCCAGATCAATGGCTAAAGCTTGCACAGATCCTCCAAAGATTTAAACCCAGCGGCTAGCCGCCGAAAGAACAAACACGGCCAACACCAACACAGCGACGGCGGCCATCTGAACCTGCAACGGCCGTTTGCCACTGCCCTTCCACTCTCCGGTGATGACGCCCAACACGCTAGCCGTGATGACAATCAGCGACATGAAAAGCGGCCAGCCCAGGATGGTTCCCCAACTTCCCAGCTTTCCGCTGGCAATCCCGTAGAGCGACGTGCTGCCGAACCAGAACAAAGCCATGACGAAGGCATATAACCAATATTGTCCAGTTCCGGAATCGGAAAAGCGGCTCGACGTCCGATTCTTGTTTAGCAGGTACACGCAGTAAGCAAGGTTAGGAATGGCGCCAGCCAGCATAACGGGAAGCCAGGCAGCGTTGGGAGCCCACAACGGTGCAGCGCCCAGTCGCTGAGCCGAGGCCAGCAGCGGCGCTCCGAAGACCAGGCCGAGATTCACCATAGCGGCTCCCAGGCCGCAGCCAATGGCCAACAGCAACCCTTCGGTATAAGAGCGCTTACCCTGCTGTGGCGCTGACTGCGCGTGAGCTGCTTCCCTGAGCCGGCCGGCGATCGCACAAATCACTACTCCGACAAGCACCAGCAGCACTCCGAGCATCAAGCCGAGCCCGCCCTTGCTGAAGATTTTTTCTGGATGCAGGCGGAGAAGTGGAATCATGCTGCCGATGGCGGCCGACATGCCCAAGACGATGGAGAAGGTCAACGCGATGCCAATCGCCTCGACCGCCAATCCAAACAACACTTGCGCAATTCCCCAACCCGCGCCGAATGCTGCGACCGTCAGAATTAACCCGGGGCCGGCTTCCGCATAAACCTCGCCCAAGTGCGGAACTGTCAACAACGTCATCACGAACGGCAGAACAAGCAGGGCAAAGACCGTCCACACCATCCAGGTATTTTCCCAAGCCCAGCGGCGGGTGAACTTCATCGGGAGCGTAAAGCTGGCATTGGTGACCCCCGCCAGAAGCAGCAGCAGTAAACCTGCAGTGGTATCGCCCATCATGACACTCCCATCATTTTCAGGTTTCGCGCCGGCACCTGCGCGCGCTCGTGGTTATTTCCAACAACTGTGATTGACTGCTTGTCGAGTTCGATGTCGAGGATCTCACGCCAACTCGGATTCACTGGGGTAAGAAAAATGGCGTACGCGACCTGCAACTTGCCCCGCGCGGGAATGCTCTGGAAGGTGGGCGCGCCAAATAATGTCCCAGTCTCGAATGCCTCCCGTTTGCCGACCGGCATCGGAGTGGTTCCGAATTCCACGCCGCGAGCCTGAGTCTTGCCTTTCCACGGGGTCCCCTGGCGCGCGCAATTCTCCTCCCATATCGCAACCCATGGAAATGTCTTGCGGGGGAAACAATATCCCAACACCAGGCCCAGCCGGAAATTCAGAGCCGCCACAAAGCTCCATTCCCGCTCCGGGTTCAACAAGGCTGACGCGACGAAGCCGGTTCCCGAACGTGAGAAAGGGCGGGAAAGATCCGCCAGACCACCATCTTCCGCAGGCGCGTGTGGCCAGGAAAATTCTTTGGAATTCGCCAGCAGACTTTTTCCTTCGTAGCCATGGGGCCAAGTGATGCCGCGCTCGGCGGGAACGCATACCTGGCTCTCATCCGCCTGCAAGAACGGCGGCCCCAGGGTCACGTGCTGGGTCCAATGAAAGAAGTGATCCATCGGCCGCAGGTTGAAGATCATTTCCGATACATACACCACCGTTTCGTCACGCCGCATGCTGAGCTCGCGCTGAAACTTCAAGCCGGCGTGGGGAAGTTTTGCTTCCATCACCAGGCTGGCGGACGCATTCGATTGCGACTGTCGCAGCACTCTCCACTGGTTGACTCCCGCCTCGCCGTGAAGGCACAGACCTTCGCGAGCCTCAGCTTCCGAAGGAGCGCCGAAATAGTCGAGGCACAGAGCGTGTCCGGTGAAGCCCGCCAAAAACTTGCCGACGAACGCGGGACCATAAGTGCGGTTGTGCAGGCGGGCTTGGTAACGCTTCGGATCCACCGAGGGCCAGGGCGCCTCCCAAAGGACGTTTTGCCGCTGGTTCTGAGGGCCGGTGCTTAAGCGCAGATCTGCAATCGCGCCGCCCCCGGTCAGACTGACTAATTCGAGGGCGCCGCTGGCCATGCGCAATGCCGGCCGGCCTTTCCATTTGGTCTTGGCACATGTGGGAAGCGATGTGACAGCGGTTTTCATATCGCCATACCACCATCAATCGGGAAAGCGACGCCGGTCACGAACTGCGCGTCGTCGGAGACCAGATAAAGTGCTGCCTTGGCGACTTCGTCGGCGGTGCCTAAACGCCCCATCGGTTGCCGCGCAACAAATTGATGCAACGCTTCCTCCGGGTCGGGAAAGACGGCCATGCGCTGACGGAACGACGGAGTGTCCACGGTTCCCGGACACAAACAATTCACGCGAATGTGGTCGCGAACATAATCCAGCGCCATACTCCGCGTGAGCGCGAGCACCGCGCCTTTGGAAGTACTGTACGCGGCGCGGTCGGGTACGCTGCGCAACGCGGTCGCGGATGCAGTGTTCAAGATGACTCCGCCGCCTTGCCGCAGAAATACCGGCACCACTTCGTGACACAGCAGATACATGCTCTTCAGGTTGACCGTCATGGTGCGGTCCCAATCGGCCTCGGTGGTCATGTGGATTTTGCCGTGGGGAACAATGCCCGCATTGTTAAACAGGATGTCTACTCGGCCGAAGCGTTCCAGCACGGCGTGAACAACCTGCTGCACCGCGTCTGCGGTCGCGACATCGGCGGGCAGGGCAAGAGCTTCGCCTCCCGCAGCACTAATTTCCTGGACGACCGCCTGAATGCCATTAGCATCCAGATCCACAGCGGCCACTCTTGCTCCTTCGCGTGCGAACAACAGCGCGGACGCTCGGCCAATCCCAGCCGCTGCTCCGGTAATGATCGCGACTTTCCCCTCGAGGCGATTCATTTCTTGGCTGCTGCTCCGGTGCCGCTTTCCTGGAAACCCATGCCGCCAGTTGGCACCAGCATACCGCCGTCTACCATCAAAGCCGTCCCAGTGATGAACGAAGCCCAATCGCTGGCCAGAAATGCAATTGCATTCGCCACCTCTTCGGGTTGTCCCACTCGGCCCAGCGGGTGCATCCGGTCGCAAGTCGCCAACACCTTTTCTGGATTCGGACCTAAACTGGCAGCCCAGCGCAGCATAGGGGTATCGATCGCACCCGGACACACGCAATTTACGCGAATATTGTGGCTGGCATAGTCGAGCGACATGGCGCGCACCAATCCCAGCAGCGCATGTTTCGCGGTCACATAAGCCGCCGAGTTGCCCACCGCACTGAAGCATTGCACTGAGCCGACCACTACGATCGCGCCAGACGCGCGCTTCTTCAGGTGAGGAACCGCATATTTCGCAGCGTGGAAACAACCCTTCAGGTTTACCGCCATCACCTCGTCCCACAGGTCTTCGCTGGTACCGACCACATCGCCGTAGCGCTGGATGCCGGCATTGCTGACCAGTACATCAATGCCGCCGAACGCCGCTGCAGCAGAGTTCATGGCGCTCTCCACCTGGGCGGGCACGGCGACGTCGCACTCGTAGAACTTGACGCTCTTGCCGTTCGCGCCCAAGTCTTGCGCAGCGTTTTCTCCCGCGGCCCGGTCACGGTCAAGGATGGCAATGTCTGCGCCCAGATCGGCGAAACGCCTGGCCGTGGCCTCGCCAATTCCCATTGCCCCGCCGGTGATGACCGCAACTTTTCCTTTGAAGCTAATGCTCATGTTGTTTCCCCCCTGTGCGGATGGTTACGGCCGCCCGGACGACGACTCAGCCAGCTTCGATTGCGTGACCAAGCGCAGCGTAATTATTTCGAAAGGCCGGACCTCAAGCTCGACGCCTTCGGCACTGGAATCCAGATGGGTTTCGTTATCTTCGAGTCCCGAGCAGAGCCATGCGTCCCGTATTTGCAAGTAAGGGCTGGCAATCTTCACTCTACTAGTCTTTCCGCCGAGTTCTTCCAGACGAAGAATTGTACCGCGCCCATCTTCCGCAATTTTCCAGGTCACCAGTGCCACGTCTGGATTATCC
>JBBQVN010000218.1:0-4743 GCA_038211475.1 Terriglobales bacterium
TGATGCCGATTCCGGCTCTGCTTTTCTTCAACTCAATGGGCTTGATCCGCAAGTGGGTCAGCACCGCCTTTTACGTATTCGCGGCGGTGGGAATCGGGTTGACAGCGGCGGTCTTCCTCTTCGGTCCTTCGAGCAGGTATGACTCGATCAGCAGAGCAGCTTCGATTGCAGCGGTTTTGGCGCTGGTGGCCGAACTCAGCCGCAAAGGTGCGGGAGGAAGTCCTGAGATGGTGGTGGTTCGACGAGGAGTCGTCGGCTTCGGTATTTTCGCGCTCTTCGACAATCTGACCGAGCAGTTCGCCATGGCTTTGCCGAAACTCGAACCCATCGGCTTCCTGGGGTTTCTGGGAGCGATGGGATACGTGGCCGCAAACCGGACGCTGGCCAGGGATCATGAACTGCAGGAGATTCAGAAGGAACTGGACATTGCCCGGCGTATCCAACTTTCGATTCTTCCGCGCGAGTTTCCCGATTCCGCGCATTTTCGAGTCGCCGCGAGATATGTGCCGATGACTTCGGTGGCGGGCGACTTCTACGATTATGTGATCGCCGACGGGCAACAGGCTGGTCTGCTGGTGGCCGATGTGTCGGGACACGGAGTTCCGGCGGCATTGATCGCTTCCATGGTGAAGCTGGCCGCGGCATCCCAACGCAGCAACGGCGCTGAACCTGGGGCGTTTCTGCTGGGGATGAATGCGGCACTCTGCGGCAATACCCAAAATCAATTTGTGACGGCGGCGTATTTGTATTTAAATGCGGAGTCGCGAGAGTTGCGATACTCCGCGGCTGGACATCCACCCGTGCTGCTTGCCAGAGCGGGGAAAGTGATTGAAATCGAGGAAAATGGATTGATGTTGGCGGCTTTCGATTTTGCGGCTTACACGGAAACTCAGCGCACAGTGGAAAACGGCGACCGCTTTCTGATGTACACAGACGGAGTGATCGAAGCCGCGGATGCCAGCGATGAGTTCTTCGGGCGAGAGCGGTTAGGCTCACTGCTAATCCAGACGGCTGGGCTCCCGGCATCGGAAGCAGTGGACCACATTGTGGCGGCAGTGCGGGCGTGGTCCCCGCGGCAAGACGACGATGTCACCGTCCTGATTTGCGACTTCCTTGATAGTGATAGTCGGGGGATAGGGCCGGAACCGGGACAGGTCGGTATTTGAACATTGAGCGGCTTGGGTCGGCCACCCCCCACGACTGGGAATGTGATTACGCTGGCCGTCGCGGCATCAGGCAGCAATCCAAAGGACAAACATCATGGCTGGGGCCGAACGTGCCTAGAGCGAGTCGCACCGGAGCCGCCGACATGCGTTCCACAATCAACTCGCGAATCATGGTGATGAATGCCGGATGCGCTCCCACTGTGGCGGCGCGAGCCATGGGCAGGTCAAGGTGCCGGCAGAGGTCACGCGCTTCTGTATCGAGATCGTAGAGAACCTCCATGTGGTCTGAGATGAAGCCGATGGGCACGATTACTACTGCGGGCGGCGCCTGCTGCTGCTTCACTTGGCGCAGGTAGTCGAGGATATCGGGCTCAAGCCAGGGTTGAGCGGCGGGTCCGCTGCGACTCTGGAACACCAAGCGATGCGTCGGTCTGGGCAGTTCGTTAGAGACTGAGCGATTACCGGAGCGGCCCACTTCCGCAGAGACCAGGCGGCAAGCCTCCTCCAGTTGCTTGAGGTAGTTGCATCCCTGGGCCATGGAAAGCGGAATGCTGTGGGCGGTGAAGATGATGTGAGCCTGGTCGCGCAAAGGCTCGGGGAGTTGGGCGATGGCGGCGCGCACTCGTTCCGCCATGGGCAGCACAAATCCGGGATGGTTGAAGAACACACGCAGCTTATCCACCTGGGGCGCGCCTTCTCCTACTTCGGCCTGGGCGGCGGCGATGTTCTCGCGATACTGGCGGCAGCCGGAGTAAGAACTGTAGGCGGAAGTAAAGAAGCCAAGAGAGCGGCGGATGCCGTCCGCCCTCATCTGGCGCAGAGTGTCGGCCAGCAGGGGATGCCAGTTCCGATTGCCCCAGTAGATCGGCAGGTGGGGCCCGTTCTGGGCCAGTTCGGCGTCGAGCGCCGTGATCCACTGGCGGTTCTGCTGGTTGATGGGACTGCGTCCGCCAAAATGCTGGTAGTGCTCGGCGACGGCCATCATGCGCTCGCGAGGTACGTTTTTGCCGCGCAACACGTTTTCCAGAAAGGGCATGACTTCCTCTGGGGCCTCGGGGCCGCCAAAGGAAACCAGCAGGATGGCATCGTAATTTGGATTCGGATTGATCTCGGTCATGGAAAGCTTGGAGCGATC
Source organism: Terriglobales bacterium (assembly GCA_038211475.1). Lineage (GTDB taxonomy): Bacteria > Acidobacteriota > Terriglobia > Terriglobales > Acidobacteriaceae > JANYBT01. The sequence continues at coordinate 2,302 of JBBQVN010000218.1, forward strand.
TGAAATTTGGCGATTAGAATTTCGACGACCAGAATTGAACGAATCAGAAATTATTGGATTCGGCGCAGCCTGACTAGATTGTCGCACTTGCGAGACATCCGGCGGGAGGGAGCTCGGTGGGATAGGAGATTGCGCAGTTTTTTCCTGAGGAGAAAGAGCGGAGGCCCGGGGCTGAAAAGCCCCGGGGATCTCATGGGGAGAACGCGGCCCTAAAGGGACCGCTCTTCCACCGCCTTCCACCGACTCTCACGCCGTGGCGCTGAAGCGGTTTACGCAAGCCGAAGCTACTTCTTCAGGCCGCGGACGTATTTCACGAGCTCGTTGATCTGGTCCGCGCTCAGTTTGCCGTCGTAGGCGGGCATCTTGCCTTTGCCCTTGGTGATGAGCGCGTTCAGCTCGGCGTCCGACTGCTTCTGGACATCTGCCGAGCCCAAGTCGCGCAGTTTCAGGCTCTTGCCCATCCCGGTTTCGCCCTTACCATCCGCGCCGTGGCACAAAGCGCACTTGGCTTTGAAGGTCTCGCCGCCATCGGCAAAGGACCAGGTGGAAAATACAACAGTAACCGCCAACAGAACCAGAAAGCCTCGAAAAGTGTTTTTCATTTTCAGCGTCTCCTCGTTAATTGAATGAGTGCAATTGCCGCATGTCCCGCTGGGCGCAGAGTAGACGGCAAGTCAACATAGCAGAAACGGAAGGCGAAACGATGTGTTTTGCATCACAAGTTTGCAAATTTGTTGCGATTTGCAACAGCTAGCCGCTGATGCGAATTTGGCCTTTGGGGCGTACCGCGTCATGCGCTTTCGCGCAAAATAACTCTCACAACGGGTGATATCCCGCAGGGCAGCGTCCAAAACTTGTGAGGCGAGAAGCGCAGCGGCTTGTAAGTCGTTGAGACTAATAGGGCTGATTCAATTCCGATCTGGCTTCGGGTTTGGCTATTGCTTTGCCTTAGATGAGGCAGGGCAAGCTGGAACAAGCCAATGCAACCGAACTTCATGATCATCGGGCTGACACAAGACACCGCACCGGCGTCGGTGTGGGAGCGGTTTTGGATCAGCGATAGCCGGACTTACGAAGCCCTGGGGGAGTTGTCACGGGCAGAGGGAGTGGAGGAATTGGTGGTGGTGGCTAACCACGAACGGACCGAGTTCCTGCTCTGGACCGCCGATGCAAGTCTGGCCGCCAATTCGGTGCTGCGATTTCTGACCGCAGAGTTTGGGCTGACCTTGTGCGAATGGAAAATGTTTTTCCGGCGGCTGGACGAATCCGCGCTGGAGCACCTTTTCCGCACCGCCGCTGGTCCGCAAGGGGCTTCCGAACTGGAGACAGCGCTACAGCAAGCGCAGAGCTTGGGGGCTTGCGGCACTGTGCTGGCCGCGGTGCTGCAGAAAGCGCTATTGGTGGCGCAAAGCGCTAACAGCATTGGCGAAGACGAGGTCTTTCGCAGGGAGGCTCGCGGGTTCCAGAAAGAATTGTTGGCGGGTCACGGGGCGGCGTTCACCTTCAAGCTGCGCCACTGCATTAGCGAATTTTGCCGCAAAGAGTTAGAGATCTTCGCGCGGCAATATGGGCCGCTGGCCGAGGATCAAGAACGGCTGTTGAAACAAGTTTCCTGGAGGGTCGCGCAGAAAGCAGCGGCGGAAGTGACTCGCGAAGTGAGCCAAATCGCCGACCGCGGCGACCGGGAGGGAACCCAACTTCTGCTTAACCGGATGCTGGAACCTGAGACGCGGGTCGCGGCGGGTGCAGCCAAATAAGCGGCAAGTATTAGAAAACACGGCAATTATTCGATTCGATTCATAACCTTATTCATTCGTACGGGTATCTATTCATACTGGACGGGCCTTCGCAAGAAGGCCTTTTTTCAGCGTGTGCGAACTGTGTAGGGACGCAACTCCGATAGAATAGGAGTTTGATGAAGAGAGAAGAATAATGTCGGAACGAACCTTTACCCTGGCGGAGGCGCAAGGCTTGCTGCAGACCCTGGAGTCGCTCTTGCGTAGCGCCATCCAGAGCAAGAAGCTGATCGAGGAAGTAGACCGTCTGTTCGAGAAAACTGCCTACCGTGTGCTGATGAATGGGGGCATGTTGCTCGACAGTAAGCACTTGGCGCGACGGAAGGCGGAGCGGGAGCATGCCATCCAGCGGGCGCGAGACGCGGTCGCCGAAATCGATGCGATCGGGGTGCAGGTGAAGGACCTCGACATCGGGTTGCTGGACTTTCCCTGCGAAGTGGAAGGCGAAGTCATCCTGCTGTGCTGGAAGATGGGTGAGGCCAAGATTACGCACTGGCACAATACCAGCGAAGGCTTTGCCGGGCGCAAACCGATCGATGAACGGATTGAGCGCGCCGAGAAACGCGACACCTAGGACGCACAATCAGGTGCAAGTCCTGCAAGGTGCAAATCTGACCACGTGCAAATCTGACCACGTGCAAATCTG
>JBBQVN010000219.1:0-4553 GCA_038211475.1 Terriglobales bacterium
CGCCGAGTCCCGCCCCATTGTCGCCGTGGAAGTATTCGTGGAACAGGATGTAGTCCCGCCAATGCGGGTCGGTTTGGAATTTCTCCACATTGCCAAAAACCGGGCGGCGGCCGTTTTCGTCGCGCAAGAACGTGGTGGCCAAGCGGCGAGATAGTTCGCCCGCTACGTCCCACAAATTGTAGGTCGCACCCGATCCGGTAGGGAACTCAACTTTAAAGTCGTCGCCCAGATAGTAATGAAATTTCTGCAGGGACTCGATCAGAAGGTAGTTGAGCGGAAACCACACCGGCCCGCGCCAGTTCGAGTTGCCTCCGAACATCCCGGTCGTGGATTCGGCGGGCTCGTAGTCCACACGGTGCTCCGTCCCATCCACCGAAACAATGAAGGGATGGACGCGGTGATACTGCGAGAGCGCGCGGATGCCGCAAGGCGACAGAAATTCCTTCTCATCCAGCATGACGCTGAGGATCCTGCGCAGCTGGTCTGCAGTCGCAATCGACAGCAACCTGCGCGCCCCCGTGCCCGGAGTGCGCATGCAAGCTACGTTGCCAGTCAGATCGGGGCGGTTGTCCACGAACCACTCCAGGCGGCTCTTGAAGCCGGGCAATTTGTCCAATAAATCCGGCTCCAGGGTTTCCACGGCAAACAGCGGAATCAATCCGACCATGGAGCGCAGCTTGATGGGAAACTGAGAGCCGTCCGGCATCTTCAGCACGTCATAGAAGAAGCCGTCTTCTTCGTTCCACAAGCCCACGCCGTCCTGGCCGCGGTGGCTCATGGCGTTTGCGATGAACACAAAGTGCTCCCAGAATTTACTGGCCACATCTTCGTAGGCGGGATCTTCCCGCGCCAACTCGAGCGCAATGGCCAGCAGATTTAGCGAGTACATCGCCATCCAACTAGTGCCGTCTGACTGCTCGATGAATCCTCCGGTCGGCATCGGCTTGCTCCGGTCGAAAACTCCAATGTTGTCAAGCCCCAGGAACCCGCCCTCGAAAATGTTCATCCCGTCGGCATCTTTGCGGTTTACCCACCAGGTGAAATTCAGCATCAGTTTGTGGAACACGCGTTGCAGGAACTCGCGATCGCCTTTGCCGTGCAGCTTCCGGTCGATCTGGTACACTCGCCAGGCTGCCCAGGCGTGCACCGGAGGATTTACGTCGCCCAGTGACCACTCATAAGCGGGGGTCTGTCCGTTGGGACGCATGTACCACTCGCGCAGCATCAGCACCAGTTGATCTTTGGCGAAGTTGGAATCTACCAGCGCCAGCGGGATGCAGTGGAATGCCAGATCCCAAGCGGCATACCACGGGTATTCCCACTTGTCGGGCATGGAAATGACGTCGGAATTAAAAAGATGGGTCCATTCGTGGTTGCGGCCTTGCAACCGATCCACCGGTGGCGGCGGATTCCCTGGGTCGCCTTCCAGCCAGTCTTTGACGACGTAGTGATAGAACTGCTTCGACCACAACATGCCGGCAAGTCCCTGACGCATTACGCTCTGCGCATCCGCCGACAAGTCTTGCGGGATAACAGTGCGGTAGTACTCGTCAGCTTCCTGCTGGCGCAGAGAGAAGATGGAATCAAAGCCGTCGAACGCGTTGCCGATTTTCGTTTCACTGTTGGTCAGCCGAAGCCGCACCACAATCGTCTCGCCTGCTCCCACAGTCAACTTGTAGTGCGCGGCCGCCTTGGTGCCCGAGCGTTCCGGATTGACTGCCGCCTGACTCCCATTCACCACATAGTTGTTGATTGCATCTTTCACATAAGGCGTGCGATTCTTCGTTGCAAACAAGCGTTCGCTATTAGTTTCGTTTTCGGTGAACAGCAACTCCGGCGAGCCTTCACAATGCAGCCAGAGCTTGCCCAGTTGGCTGTGGTCGAGTTCAATGACCGGATTGGGAGCAGCGTTGCTCTGGCGCAATTGGGGGCGAGAGGAGTCCCTGCCCCACGACCAGGTATTACGGAACCACACCGTCGGCAACAGGCGCAGGCTCGCCGCCTCCGGACCGCGATTGCTTACCGTGACCTTAACCAGGATGTCCTCGACCCCAGCTTTGGCATACTCCACCCCGACATCAAAGTAGCGGTCTTCGTTAAAGATGCCGGTATCCAGCAATTCGTATTCAGGTTGAAACTTGTTACGGCTGCGGTTTTCCTGCAGCAAGTTCAGGTAGGGGAACTCCGCCTGCGGATACTTGTACAGATACTTCATGTAGGAATGGGTGGGAGTGTTGTCGAGGTAGAAGTAGTATTCCTTGACGTCTTCGCCGTGATTTCCCTCGGTGCCGCCGAGGCCGAACGGACGTTCCTTCAAAATTGGATCGCGTTCGTTCCACAGTGCCAGCGCGAAGCAGAGGAACTGGTGGCGGTCGCAAATCCCGGCCAAGCCATCCTCATTCCAACGATAAGCGCGCGAACGAGCCTGATCATGCGGAAGGTAATTCCAGGCATCGCCATTGGCGCTGTAGTCCTCGCGCACCGTGCCCCATGCACGCTCGGCGACATAAGGCCCCCACCGTTTCCAGTGCTCCTGGCGGGCGTCCGATGCCGCCAGCCGTATTTCCTCCTGCGTCATCGCCTCTCCTGGACTTCTATCGTTCTGTGTTCACTCTGCACAGTTCTTGCGGCGGCGGAAAAACTTTCGCAGTTCTACTGCGACACCTTCAGCAGCAACACTCCGTGTTGAGGCACCTCACCGGTGTATAAGCCTTGGAAAGCTCCCAGATCCTTGTGCTCCCAAAGATCGCGCAACTTTACCGGAGACGATAGCCCGATGGCTTTGAACTCGAGGGTGATGTTGGCCGCGCCTTCCCCGCGGTTAAACAAACCGACCGCCTGGCTTCCGTCTGCGAGCGGTCTTACCCAGATCTCAAGCGGGCCTTCCTGCTCTACCCGGTGTCCCTGCACGCCGCGCTTGTCCTGGTCCACGGCGATGACCTCAGGGTTGGTGAGAATCTCTTTGGTTTCGGCGGTCATGGTGCGCAGGTCATTACCCGCCAGCAGCGGGGCCGCCAGTAGCGCCCACAATCCCATGTGGGTGCGGTATTCATCGCGATTCATGCCGCCATTGCCGACTTCCAGCATGTCCGGATCGTTCCAGTGGCCGGGCCTGGAAAACTTTTCCAAGCCGTTTTGACTGAACCCAATTACCGACATGCGGTCGAAGGTGTCCTTGATGTCTCCCGTCGTCCGCCACGAATTACCGGTGGTCGCGCCCCATCGCCAGGGCGCCTTCACTCCCCAATTGCAGATGCTGAAAACGATTGGGCGGCCCGCTGCGGCGATTGCGTCTCGGAATTTCGGATACTGGATTTCGGGATCCAGCCCTTCAGCATTACACCAATCCACCTTGACGTAGTCCACTCCCCACGCCGCATAGGTCTTCATGTCTTGCGTTTCGTGATTCAAGCTGCCCGGACGTTTTTCGCAAGTCAGCGTGCCGGCATCGGTGTAGATGCCGAGCTTCAGCCCTTTGCGGTGAACATAATCCGCGAGGGCTTTGATTCCAGAAGGGAAGCGAGAAGAATCTGCGACGATGGCGCCGCCTGCATCGCGGCTCACCTGCCAGCAATCATCGATGTTGACATACTGATAGCCCGCTGCCTGCAAACCGCTGCTCACCATCGCGTCGGCCGTTTCGCGGATCAAGCGCTCACTGACGTCACAGCCAAATTTATTCCAACTGTTCCAGCCCATGGGAGGAGTCCGCGCCAGAGCCTCCGACGATGGAGATGGTTGAGCAACCGATGCGGTGCCAGCGAAGACCATCGCGGACAAGAGAAGAGCGAAAATAATAGTATTGCGCGAAACCTTCACTGGCATCCCCCTGACATTTCTCCCTCTAATCCTCTGATCATTCCTCAGGCAAATGCTGGCCCGACTCATTCTACGGTTGCGAGCCTTCAGTCTCTTCCCGCATCAGTGCCCACAGCGCTTCCACGTGCGCGCGCTCGGTGGACGCAGCGCCGACCGAAACCCTTACCATCCATCGCCCGTCCAGAATCGCGGGCGTCAGGTAGGCTCGGCCAGACTTGTTAATTCGGTCCGCCCATGCCAAAGTGTGGCGGTCTAACGCGTCGCCTCCCAATCCTGCAGGCTGATGGCGAACGCAGACGGTTTGCAGCGGTACCGGCGCCAACACCCGCCAGTCGGGTTGCGCGCGAACTTGCTCGGCGAACCATAGCGCGTTTGCCAAATCGCGGCGCAGGCGCGTTTGCAGGCCCTCGACCCCTTGCTCTCGAATCAAAAACCACAGCTTCAGCGCGCGGAACCGCCTCCCCAGCGGCAAGCCCCAGTCCCGCAAGTTTTTCACTTGACTATCGGCGGCCGAGCGCAAATAGCTGGGATTGGTGGACATCACCCGCACCAGATGTTCGGAATCGCGCACGTAATACAGAGAACAATCGAACGCCGCACCAAGCCACTTGTGAGCGTTCAACACTAGCGAGTCGGCCGCTTCAATTCCTTGCCACATCCAGCGGCACTCGGGCAGGACCATCGCGGAACCGGCCATGGCCGCATCCACATGCAACCACAACCCATATTTTTTT
>JBBQVN010000220.1:0-4433 GCA_038211475.1 Terriglobales bacterium
AGCGCTGCCACCATAGATCGTCTGTTGAAGCCGGTTCGAGAGGCGGGCCGGCAGGGACGGCGGCGATCAGGAGTTACTACTGCTTTGAGGAGAAGCATCGCCGTTCGAACTTTCAGCGATTGGAACGACCCGCCGCCGGGCTTCTTCGAGATGGACATGGTGGCGCACTGCGGCAAGTCAGTCGCCGGTAGCCATGCTCACAGCTTGGTCCTGACCGACATCGCATCCGGGTGGATAGAAGCCGCGGCTATGGTGGTGCGCGAGCAGACGCTGGTCACCGTGACCGTCGAGGAGGTCCGGGCGAAACTGCCGTTTCCGATGCTTGGGCTGGACGTGGACAACGACAGTGCCTTCATCAACGAAACGGTTGTGGCCTACTGCAAGCAACGGAACATTGAGCTGACGAGATCCCGCGCCTACAAGAAAAACGATCAGGCATGGATCGAGCAAAAGAACGGTTCCGTAGTGAGACGCTTGGTGGGATACGGACGACTTGAAGGTACGGCGGCCGCGGCAGACCTGAGGGACTTGCATGACGTAGCCCGTTTGTACGTGAATTTTTTTCAGCCGTCGTTCAAGCTGCAATCGAAGAGTCGCGATGGCGCGAAGGTGACGAAAAAGTACCACCTTCCGGCAACACCATACGAGCGCCTCCTCACCAGTGACAGGGTCAAGAGCGAATGCAAAGAGCAACTTCAGCTGGTTTTTGCCGCCTTGGATCCGGTCCACCTGTTGAATCGGATTCGTGAGGCGCAGCGGAAACTGGCTCAGCACGAGGTGGGCACTGGGAACGACAAGGCCGCGGCGGCCAATCAAGACCTGAGCCGTTTCGTCGGCAACCTGTCGACAGCTTGGCGTGACGGAGACAAGACGTTACTCACATCGGCGAGGGTAAATGCCCTCGGGTCGGAATTAACGTTCTGGGTGGTGGTTATCGTTGGCCGCTTTTCAGGTGATCATTGATGGCCGGTTTTGGGTGATCACCGAGGTTCCCGATCCGTGCGAGCCCCGTTACAGATCCTCGCTCTTGTCTTGGATTTCCAGTCTGAATTGCCACCCCTCAAAGCTCATCAACATGCGGCCGAACTCTTGCCAGCTGATCTCTCGACCATCGACGTTTAGCAGCGGCAAACCATCTTTGGAAATTCAAATGGGTCCACGCGAGTGTGATAGCTTCGTGGCCCGCTGGTTCTCTTGCGATGGGTAGGACGCACTTCACCATCGCGCCACACCGTCGAAAGACTGGCGACGAAACCGCTCAGCTCCGGGGTGCAGCGAGCAGTTTCGGCGTGGGCGACACCCACTTCCAGTTGCGCGAGCACTCGCTGTGCTTCTCGAATTAACGGCTACGCATTGGTGTTAGCTCAGTCGGTTGCGTACCCCCTTGCGGGGGAACGACGCAACAGAATTGAAGGCTAGCCTGCTTCGATCGATTGTTAAACTGCCCAGAAGTGTGGGAACATAGGCGCACCCGATCCAAGAGCCTCCGCATCAAGCGGGTAAGCAATGTTTTTCTTGCAGCCTTTGATCATCAGAAAGAAAAATCACTGAAGCCCATACCCGAGGAAAGTTGCCCCACATGCGACGTGTTGTGGCGGGAGTATGCCCATGCGGCTGCCGAACATTTAAAACTGTTGATGGAAAACCCAACAGCCGTGAAGAGGCGCGGTAAGCGTTGCGATGACAAGCTCGCTGCGGCAGTTGCCAATGCCAGACAGAAGCGGGAATCAGCGCGATTGGCCATCCGAGATCATGGGGCTGATGTACATGATTCAGCATCCGGCAGGACTGCTGGTTCTTGAGAATAGCCGATTACTCATCGAGCCGAGCAGTTCCGGGTGGCCACACTTCCCAGCGCGATGCTTGGCCACTCTTTGGCTCCCGGTTGCCCGTGTACGAATCCATCCCCCATTCAAACCCGAAGCCCATTGCCCGCCAGCCTTTAAGAAGCGCGGCAGGTCGTCGAGGCCTGGCGGGGATGCGAGTGTAATCGGGATGCCGGGTTTTAATGAAACAAGGTCCGGCTTCAGGCTCATCTTGCATTGAGACAAGACTCCGGCTTCACCGTTCCCTGCTCGTGCGGTATAATCCCTGCACGCAAGGAGGACATTATGCGATACGCAAAACTCGCGTTCGCTCTCTTTGGGCTGGCCTCAATTCTCATTGCGGCCGAGCCCTTCGAAGGAACGTGGAAACTCAACATCGACAAATCGAAGTACAAAACCGGCACACCTCCCAAGGAACAAACGGCGACGATCGTGGAAGCGGACGGCAACCTTGATGTGACGATCAGCGGTATGGCGGCGGACGACAGCGCGATGATGTCGCACTACACCGTACCCGCGCAGGGCGGCGAGGGCAAGATCATCCAATCGCCCTATGAAGCCGTCTCCGGCAAGCGCATCGGGCCTTACGAGCGGGAGGTCAGCTACAGCAAAGGCGGCAAGGTCATACTGACCACGCACAACAAACTCTCCGAGGATGGAAAAACCCTGACCGTCCACGTGAAGGGGACCAGCGCGCAAGACAAACCCGTCGATGCCGTCGTCGTTTACGACAAGCAATGAGAGCCGTACTGGGGCGCCAGGACTGTTCCGACGACCCGAAATAAAACGGGCTGAGCCGGCAAATCTCCGCTCTTGAGTTCAGCGACTAGAGTGATATCGAGTGTACCGCAACCCCAATCGAAGACGAGGATGGTTCGTCCTTCGAATTCCTCGATGGGCCTAAAGGTGACAGAGGGCACCGCCCTCCTGGGAGCAGCAGGCGAGCAGGAGGATCTCAGCCATTGGATGGATGTCAGATAGCCCCCTCGCGGTCAATTTCGACGAGGAACTAAGTTCTTCGAGCCGGAAGCGGCGCAAGAGGACTTTCTACACCCGCAGCCGGCGGTAGAAGTGTCGATTTACGCGGACGACCCGGTACGAGTGTACCTGCGCGAGATGGGTGCCGTGCCGCTGCTCACGCGTGAAGGAGAAGTGCACTTGGCGTGCCGCGTGGAGCGCGGCCAGCTGCGGACGAAGAAGGCCATCAGCCGATCCGCATTGGTTCAAGCGGACATGTGACCTTGAGGCTCCCAAGGAGTACGGGGGCATATTGGTGGTCGTCGAGCTAAGGCGGACGCGTGTCAAGGGTCAGGGACTCGCCAGAGCTACCCTGCGCTGAAATTTATGAATGCCGTGGGGGCCCAAGCGAGCGCACCCGGGCCCGGCGCAAGGCCCGGCGCTCCTCCGAATTCCGACATGGGCACCCAAACAAGCTGACGCATCGCTGGAATCCCTCGTTGCTAGTATAGTGTCCCATAAATAACTTGCATAATAGGAAATTTTGGATTACGCTCAGGAATGGCCACCGGGCGCCCCAAAACTCCTCTTACTCTCACCGACGACGAGCGCATTCAGCTGAGAAGTCTGGCTCGCTCCCGCACTCTCCCACATGCCTTGGTCGCCCGCGCCAAGCTGATGTTGTGGTCTTCCGAGGGCGAGAGCAACTCGCAGGTCGCCGCGAGGCTTCATTGGTCCAAAGCCACGGTTGGCAAATGGCGGCAACGTTTTTTGCAATACCGGCTGCCCGGCCTGTATGACGAGTTGCGCCCCGGACGCCCACGCACCATCGAAGACGAGCAGGTTGCTGCGCTGCTGAAGCGCACGCTGTCGCGCAAGCCCACCTCCGGCACGCACTGGACTGTCCGCGAAGCGGCCCGCGCCAGCGGCATTTCCAAATCCACCGTGCATCGACTATTTCAGGCCTTCGCCCTGCAGCCCCATCGCACGCGCAGTTTCAAGCTTTCCACCGATCCATTCTTTGTAGAGAAGGTGCGGGACATCGTCGGTTTATACCTAAATCCGCCGGACCACGCACTGGTGTTGTGTGTCGATGAAAAGAGCCAGATCCAGGCCCTGAATTCCACCCAGCCGGTCTTGCCCATGGGACTGGGCTATGTTGAAGGCGTGACCCACGACTATGTTCGGCACGGCACGACTACATTATTCGCGGCGCTCGACATCGCCACCGGTGCGGTCTTCACCGAATGCAAGCCTCGCCACCGGCACCAGGAGTTTCTCTCGTTTCTGCGCCAGCTGGACGCCTGTATTCCGGAACAACTCGACGTGCACCTGATTGTGGACAACTACTCCACGCACAAACATCGCAAGGTACGCACCTGGCTGGCCCAGCGGCCCCGCTATCACATTCACTACACGCCAACGTACTCTTCGTGGCTGAATCAGGTGGAGCGCTGGTTTGGCCTGATCACCCAGCGGGCCATTCGCCGAGGCTCTTTCAGCAGCGTCAAGGATTTGGTCGAAAAGATCGACACCTTTGTCCAGCACTATAATCGGTCCCATCGACCCTTCGTATGGACCGCTACGGCCGATTCCATCCTCGGAAAGATCTCTCGACTTTGTTCAGTTATTTCCGGGACGCGACACTAG
>JBBQVN010000221.1:0-4367 GCA_038211475.1 Terriglobales bacterium
AAATACATGCAACCCTTCGCCGCACTTTGGAACGCGGATTTTGTGGGAACCTTTCTCACCGCCGGCGGGCAGGCGGCCTACTATTATCAGGATGAGCCCATTCCCATGTATCAGGGTTGTGGAGGCTGGGGAACCTTTGGAATGTTCGTTCCTGACAACAACTACAACGTGAAGCAGGATGCGGCGCAATACTTCTCCGCCCAGATGCTGACGCAGCAGTGGGCGCAACCGGTGGACCAGACCCACAACATCTATCCGGCATCCAGCAACATCAAAGACAGCAAGGGCAACGTGCTGGTAACGGTTTACGCCATCCAGCGTCCTGACGGGCAGTGGTCGGTGTTGCTGGTAAACAAAGACCAAAACACCGCGCACACTCTTTCCGTGACTTTCAACGACCAAGCCGGTTCGGGCAACCACTACTTCAATGGCTCGGTGACGCAGATCAGTTTCGGGGCCGCCAACTACACTTGGCACGCCGCGGGAGCGAACGGGTACGCGAGTCCGGATGGCCCGGCGACCACCTCCTCCCAGGGCGGCGGGCAGAACGTGACCTACACCTTGCCTAAATCCTCCATCACGGTACTGCGGGGGGCAATCAAATAGGGACCGTCAAATAGCCTCGATTAAGCTGGATTCCAAGTTCCGCCATCGGGATTCGGAGCGATTTTTCCGGGTCCGAGCGGCGAAGAGCCGAGGTTTGTCTTTTGCCTCCCTGAGGCGTATATTCGTTGTTGGATACTGTTGTGGTTTTACCGGTTTTGGCGAGACACACCAGTGGGCGAAAGCCCATTTTTTATTTACGCCAATATCCGTTAACCTACAACAGCGTAAGTTACTGAAACTATGCCGTTTGATGCAGACGGGTTGCGGGAAATCGCGGAGCGCGTGGCAGCTTCGAGCGGGCTGGAATTGGTGGAAATCGAACTCCTCGGTGGCGGCAAGCACCGCATGCTGCGAGTGTTTCTGGATAAGCCGATACCGGCGGGTTGGACTGCGGCAAGTGGCGCGGTCCCGCCCGGCGTAACGCACGAAGACTGCGCCAGCTTCAGTCGCGAGTTTGGCACCATCATTGAAGTGGAAGACGCTGCACCCAGCGGAGCTTATACGCTGGAGGTTTCGTCGCCCGGGTTAGACCGGAAGCTGGTGCGTCCGGCGGATTTTGAACGCTTCACCGGCAGCAGGGTGAAAGTGCAAACGTTTCAGCCGGTCAACGGCAATCGGCATTACGAGGGCAGGCTGCAAGCCGTTCGCGAAGGCAGGCTGACATTGGACTTGACGGTGGCGCGCAAGAAGAACCGCCCCCAGGCCGACCAGCCTCAGACCGTGGACATTGAATTGGCAAATGTAGAGAAGGCGAACTTAGTACCAGAGATTTAGGCGCCACCCGGATTCCTTATGGCAAGCGAGCTCTACAACACGATTGATGCCCTGAGCAAGGAAAAGGGCATCGACCCGCAGATCGTGGTCAGCGCGGTCGAAGACGCCATCGTGGTGGCCACTCGGAAGTACTACAAGACCCAGGAAACTCTGCGCGCCGAGCTCGACAAAGACACCGGCAAGATCAACGCTTTCGCGGTGAAGCTTGTGGTCGAAACGCCCGAGCAGGTCGAAGATCCGTTGCAGCAGGTCTCGTTGGAAGAAGCTCGCAAGAGCAATCCCAGCCTTGAGGTCGGCGGCGAACTGCGCATTCCCAAGGTGACGGAAGGAATTCTTGGCCGCATTGCCGCCCAGCTCGCCAAGCAAGTCATTTTCCAGAAAGTGCGTGAGGCTGAGCGCGATACGGTTTTCAACGATTACAGCCCCCGCATCAACGAAGTGGTCAGCGCCAGCGTGAAGCGCGTCGAAGGCCCCGATGTGATCTTCGATATGGGCAAGGCGGAAGCTCGCATGCCCCGCAAGGAACAGTCGCGCCTGGAATCTTTCGCGGTCGGCGAGCGCATCCGGGTCGTCATCGTGCGGGTGGAGCGCGCTTCCAAGGGCCCCGGAGTGATCGTGTCTCGCGCCGCGCCGGAGTTGGTGCAGCATCTGTTTCAAACCGAAGTGCCTGAAATTTATGACGGCACCGTGGTGATTCGCGCCATTGCCCGCGAGGCCGGCGAGCGCACCAAGATCGCAGTTCTCTCCAAAGACAAAGATGTGGATGCGGTGGGCGCTTGCGTCGGAATGAAGGGCATGCGGGTGCAGTCCATCATCCGCGAACTGCGCGACGAGAAAATTGACATCATCGAGTTCCACGAAGACGCCGTGACCTTCGCCGAGAAAGCACTGCAACCGGCCAAAGTCAGCCGGGTCACCATCGTCGATTCCGCCGACAAGCAGCTGGAAGTCGTGGTGGATGACAGTCAACTCTCGCTGGCCATCGGCAAAAAAGGCCAAAACGTCCGACTCGCCGCCAAGCTTCTGGGATGGAAAATCGACATCAAGAGCGAAGAAGAGAAGCGTCAGGAAGTGGAACGGCAAATGGCCGAACTGGTTCCCAATACCGCGACCCCTCTTACTGATGTTTCCGGCCTCGGAGATGGCTTGGTGGAAAAGTTGGCTGCGGCTGGCGTCACTACGGTCGAAGCGCTCGCCGACATGACTCCCGAGCAGCTCGAAGCCATTGAGGGCATCGGTCCCAAGACGGTGGAGAAAATCAGCATTGCCGTGAATGATTATTTTTCCAGCCTGGAAGCGGCCGGAGCCGAGGCGTCTGCCGAAGTGCCAGACGATGTTCCTGCTGAAACTGATACAGCTGAACTTGATGCAAATGAATCCGGTGCAGATGAACCTGATGCAGACGAAGCTTCCGCTTCGGCGGCTGTGACTGAGCCCGACGCCGAAGCCGCGGTGCAGACCGAAGTCGACGCTGAGCCTGACACTAAGAACGACAGGGAATCAGAGCTTAAGGCGGCCACTGAGCCCATCGCGGAAATCGAGCCAGCCTCTGGCGTCGACGCCGAGTCCGAAGATATAAAAGTTTCTGGCAAAGAAGTCGTCCCGGAGATCGAGCAAGCTTCCGGTGAAAGTGACGCCTCTGCAGGCCATGCCCCAGAAAGCCCCGAAGGCCACGAGCCTTCCCGGTAACCGGCGTGCGCGATGTAGATCGGTCAGAGTGTCAGCAGCAATACCCACTTCGTGAGGTTGATATGAAAACGTAGCGGGAACACGGTGGAGGAACGAAACGGCGGATGAGTAAGACTCGAATCAACGATTTGGCCCGCGAGCTGGAAGTCAAAAGCAGGGCCATTCTCGACGTCCTGACGGAAGTCGGGGTAACCGAGAAGAAGACCCATTCCAGTTCACTGGAAAACTTTGAGGCGGACAAAGTCCGCGCCCATTTTCAGGCGCGCGCTTCTTCCTCGGCATCCTCCCGTGCCACGCGCGCTGCTCGCGCTGACAACGACGAGATCAAGACCAAGATCGACTTGTCTCATATTTCCCGCCCGGGCGACGTATTGCGCGCCATCACTGAGCGCGATCAGGCAGCCGCTCATCCCGCTGCCACCACCCCGGTTACATCCCCGCTTCCCGCTGCCGTGCCGCCGACCGCGCCCAAGCCCCCCGTGGTTGCGGCGCCAGCGGCCAAAGCCGCCCCTGTTCCCGCGGTACCGCCCGCGCCCCGATTCATTACTCCCCAGCCGCGCGTGGCTCCGCCCATCATTTCTCGACCGGTTCCGCCCGCGCCGGTTCCGCCCGTGTTGACTCCGCCGGTAAAGATTCCGCCCCTTGCGGCGGCGCCAGTGCCAGTAGTCGAGGCCACTCCCGCGGGGGCAGTTGCCCCTACTCCCGCGCCCGTGGCGCAAGAGGCTGCTGCGGTCGCACCGCCCGCGGTTTCTCCCGAGGCGTCCGCTGCCGCTGCCAAGCCCGCTCCTCCGGCCGCCGCCCCAGTTCGAACCGGCCCGCCGCCTCCCCGCGTCATCATGCCGCAAACCGGCCCGCGCCCCGTCTATAAGGCGCCAATTAAGCCGATCCAGCCTGCTGCTGCGACCGATGCCTCGGGAGCGCCGCTGCGGCCCAGTCCTGGCCGCCCAGTTCCGGGACAACCTATCTTTCAGCGTGCCCGGCCCCAAGCTCCCGGCTCGCGTCCCCCCATTCGTCCCGGGGAGCGCCGCCCCATGCACCCGACGCGCCAGTCTCCTACCGGCGCACGTCCACTCGGTGTCGGCCCCGGTCCCTCGAGCGCACCGCCGCCGGGATCTACTCGTCCCGCCAGCCGTCCCGGCGCGCCTTCGCGTCGTCCTGGACAACGTTACGTACCTCGCGGGGTGAAGGAAGGCCCCATGAAGGGCTACACTCCGCCGCCGCGGTTGTCGCTCTCCAATGAACCGCAGCCCATCACCCGCAGCATCACCATCACCGAAGGCATCAGCGTCAAAGATTTG
>JBBQVN010000222.1:0-4340 GCA_038211475.1 Terriglobales bacterium
CCCGCGCGGCGCGCTCAGACAGCACGCCCGACGCGTAGCTTTGTACGGCGGTGTAGAAACCGCCGCAACTTGACTGGAGGCATCCATGCTTGATCGCCGGAATTTTCTTCGCGGTACCGCTCTCGGCACCGCCGCACTTCTATTGAGCCGCCGCTTTGTATTTGCCGCCTCCAGTGACTCGCGGCTCGCGGACTCTCGCATTGAGGTTCTGTTCGACGAGCCTCTGGGCGCGATCTCCCCCAACATCTACGGACACTTCACCGAAAACCTCGGCGGCGTTCTCTACGATGGGGTTTGGGTGGGCACGCAGTCGAAGATTCCAAACATCAACGGCCTGCGCAAAGAATTGATCGACCAGATGCGCAAGATCAAAGCTCCTGTCATCCGCTTCCCGGGCGGCTGCTTCGCGGATAGCTACGACTGGCGCGACGGCGTCGGCCCCGTGGATAAGCGTCCGCGCCGCACCAACTTCTGGGCCGGAGAAGTAAAAAACGGCGCCGCCGCTCACAAGTACGATCCCAACCAGGTGGGCACGGATGAATTCGTCCATTTCTGCAAACTGATTGGCGCCGAACCCTATCTCGCCGCCAATGTCCGCAGCCTTCCGGCGCAGTCGTTCTATCAGTGGGTTGAGTATTGCAACTCTCCCGCTGGCAGCACCACGCTCGCCGATTTGCGCGCCGCCGGGGGTAGCACCGAACCCTTTGGAGTCAAGTTCTGGGGCGTCGGAAACGAATCCTGGGGTTGCGGCGGAAGTTTCACGGCGCAGGAATACGCCACTGAGTTCCGGCGCTATTCCGAATGGCTGCCGCCTACTCCCACCCCGCTCTCGCTCATTGCCTCCGGCCCCAACACCGACGAATGGGACTGGACCCGCGGCTTCTTTGAAGAGATTGTCCGCAAAGGGCCGTGGCAACTGGGGCGGATCTATGGCTTGGCCCTGCATCACTACGCCTGGAACCTCAGCCGCGGCCGCACTCAGGACTGGGTCGCAGGAAAAGGCGACGCACTGCAGTTCGAAGCACCCGACTGGTACGAACTCTTGCGCGAAGGCGACCGCATGGAAGGTTTGATCAACGGCCACTGGCAGGTCATGGGTGAGATCGACCGCCAGCACCACGTGAAGTTGATCGTGGACGAGTGGGGCCCCTGGTACAAGCCGGGCAGCGAGGCGACACCCGGAGACATTCTCGAACAGACGCCGACCCTGCGAGACGCCATCTTCAGCGGCATGACCCTCGACATCTTCAATCGCAATTCCGAGAAAGTGGCCATGGCCAACTGCGCCCAGTTGATCAATTGCCTCAACAGCCTGTACCTGGCGCACGAAGACAAGTTCGTGGTCACGCCTGTCGGCCACGTTTTTGAAATGTACGCGGCTCACCAGGGAGGCGAAGCGCTGCGGGCCATCTTCAGCGCGCCGTCTGTCCACTACGACCGCGATGGCAAGAGCGCGTCCTTCTGGGGGATGCGCGGTTCCTCCTCACGCAAAGGCAACGAGTTGACCGTCACCGTGGTGAACCCGCACCTGACCGAAGCCCGCAATACGGAGATCGTGTTGCGCGGCGCCGCTGCAAAATCTGGCAGCGTTACCACCATGAGCAACGCAGACATGCACGCCCACAATACCTTCGACCATCGCGACGCGGTCACGCCCAAGACAGGCGACCTAAGAATCTCCGGCAACAATCTGGTGTTGGAGATCCCAGCCGCCTCGGTGACAGCGGTGAAGATTTTGGTCGGCTAGCAGTGGCAGTTAGCGACCGCAGCCAACGGCAAGCGTTGAAAGCCAAAGTTAGCTATCACGAGCCAGAAGGGAAGCGGCGTCGGCGCGAACTCGCGTCCGTCCGTTGCCGGGGCGGCGGCATACAAGTTTCCGGGAGGGAGCGGGAGGTTCCGGTTGAAGGTCCTAGTGTTCGGTGGCCACAAGTTTCGGGATGGGCGGCCAGAAATATCAACCAGCTATTGACTGAATGGTAATATACGACCTAAGAGTCCGAGTTACCGGTTTAAGGGCGATTTAAGGGCCGCCTTCGTCCGGGGTGGCCTTTGGGGTCACCCAGACCCTCAATCTTCGTCCTAGGTGCCTTAGAACGCGAACAAATGGCATCCTGCGCCTGGAGTCAACTACCCGGACGCCTTCCGGTAGTCTGATTTTCGCCTCCGAAGGCGCTTTCGTCGGGATCCCAACCCCGCTCTTATCACAATTTGCCTGGAAACCGTTGAATCTATTAGGCAGGATGTGAATAGGTCGCGGAAATGCCCCTTCTTGGTGCAAAAAACCGACGGTTGGGAACTCCATGATGGCCAGCCAAGCGGGTAGTGGCTCAATTTGAAATCAGGGTCAAACGTTTCATCGAACGGACCAGGCGCGATCAAACAGACCAGCTTCCAACCTCTCTGTGATATTTTGATTCAGCGCGCTACTAGCGGTATTCTGCTCCCAAATCTCCCAGTGTCACAGATCACGCTTGACAAGGCGTGCTACTATTATGCGCGAAGGTTTGTTGCGCCTCGTGCAACGAAGTTTTTGTTGCGGCATCTAAATAGGTGGAAACCAGAGGGGAATCACGGTTGTAAACGTGAGCACCTTCGCACCGCCCAGGCGATCGGAAATCGCCGATCTCCAAAGCACGCGGGCGGCATCCAGGAGGGCGCTTAGCAGGTGGCCCTTGGGTGCCGTAGCAGGCACCGCAGAACGGCGAGTTGAGATCGCTAAGAAGGCAAGTCAAGCGCGCTGGGGTATAAATTGCACCAGCGTTTAAGGAAAAGGGTCAGAAGATGAGCGAGCAAAACTCAAACCGCTTTTTCAATTCCGCCCTTACTGTAGAGTATGTGCAATCAACATACTTCTTGGAGCGGGTTCGTGATTTTGAGCGACTTTACAATCAAGACTGGATCGAATTTTTTGCAGAGTTCTCACAGGGGAACTTGGACTCGCACAATGATGATTTTGTCGAGTGGGCATTTTTGTGCAAACACTTCTTTCGAGAACTCATGGAAGACCCGCCCGGCTGTCAGCCCTGCGCTACACAACCAAAGCCCGAGGGTGACTCGGGCTTTAACTTTTCTAGGGGGCAAGCATGTTCGAGCCTCATAGAGCCAAAGAATATTTTGACCGTGCCATGTGCGCCATTCAATCGTGTAATGAATGCTCTCGAGTAGAGGGTCTTCCCGCCACATTCGAGCCAAACGCTGATTTTTGGGAGGTGATTCGTTGGAGGCTGAAGATAACCTTCTATGGTGGAGACTCATTAGCGATTATGGAATTGCACGAAAAACAAGGACAGTCGCATCTTCGTTCCGTTTCTTACCACCTTATGAACAATCAGAATGAATGTGTTTTCAGAATTGATAATCATGGAAAGTTGCATCCAGCCAGTGCTCCGCTCCACATCCATATTGGCCAAGATATGATTGAAGACGGTGATCCCCGGTTGAATGGGCTGTCTTTGCACCGCATAGGCTTCATGGAAGTATTTGGTTGGACTCACCAACATCTGCACGGTAAACAATTGCCTTGGAAATGATGATGCAAGGTCGTGGATCACAAATCGTTTACTTCGACGGCGAGGGAAGGGACAACCTGCCCTCCGTTCTCCGCGTTGTCAAGAAGGCGTTGAAAAAAAGAGAAGACCTTCGTTCTCTCAAGCTGGTTATTTTTACTTCTTTCGGCGAGGGACCTCTGCTTGCTTATAATGAGCTTTCGGGGTTTGATCTTAGAATTGTTGCTGTCACCTTTCCGATAGATTTCTGCGTTAAGCGTCAGGATGGAAGCAGTATGTTTCCACGCATTCCGCCTAAATTGCTAAAGTTCTTCTCTGGAGTGGAAATCAAGGTTTTATCTCCCGCTCCGCTCCCGTTCGACCAAATAGAAAATTTGGAGTTCCACAATCAGCAGATGAAAACCATCCGACAAGCAATCTCGATATTTGGCGGGGGTTTTACGCTGTGTCTTCAAGCCGTGATTCGAGCCTGTGACGCTGGTGAAGTTGGTTGTGGTGAACGCGTTCTGGCGATGAGCGGGGACTGCGCCGCAATAGTCACAGCCTCCACAACATCAGGTTTTTTGGGATCAGGCGGCTTGGCGGTAAATGAAATTTTGTGCAAGCCCCACAATCTGACGATGGTCCGTTCAAGGCTCGTGCCTGCCGAAGTTGAGCACAAGACCATTGATGGCGTGGTCCCGTCAAGCGGGGACTGACCTGCCCCCGGAAAACTCGACCACATGAAGCTGGAGTTCTCTCGTAATCTGAACGGGAGGGCGCAGGATGAAGAAGAGCCGGTACACGGAAGAGCAGATCATCGGGATGTTGAAGCAGCACGAGGCCGGGGTGAAG
>JBBQVN010000223.1:0-4260 GCA_038211475.1 Terriglobales bacterium
GGCTTGCGGCGGGCAAGAGACTACTGCTTATGAAAGCAGGGCGACTGAGCGCTCTCGCCGGATGGGAAAGCAGCTCCGAAATCGAGGTGATTTATAAGGATGCGGCGGGCGGCGTGTGGGTGGGCACCGATGGAGACTGACTCTACTACTATCACGACGGCACCTTCCGGAATTACCGGGATCGGGACGGCTTGGCAAGCAATCGAATTCGTGCCATCCTGCAAGATCGTCAAGGCGCCATCTGGATCAGCGCTTTCGGCGGAGGCGTGAGTAAGTATGCCCAAGGTACATTTATCAACTACAGTACCAGCGCGGGCTTGGCGGGGAATCGCGTCTCCACAATCCATGAGGATGAAGATGGCGCCCTTTGGTTCGCAACCAGGGGCGGGTTAACCAGGCTGAAAAATGGGAAGTTCTTTTCCTATACGTCTTTGTCCGGCCTATTAGCGAATTTTCTTTACAGCATCCTGGACGACGGCCGTGGCAATTTCTGGTTCAGTTGCGCGCGAGGCGTGTTCAAAGTGAGCAAATCCGAACTGCGCGACTTTGCAGACGGCCGGGTAAAGAAACTTACGCCGGTGAGCTATGGCGTGCGGGATGGCATGAAGACAATCGCATGCAACGTCGGCAACCAGCCGGCCGCTTGGAAGACCTCCGATGGCACGCTGCTGTTCAGTTCGATGCGGGGCGTTGTGATCGTGGCGCCCGGCCGCATTGCGTCCAGCAACTTTGTTCCGCCGGTTCATATTGAGGGCGTCACGGTAAACAAGCAGGCGCAGCAGATCAATCGTGAGCCCCACTTGCCGCTGGGGGCCGGAGAAGTAGAGATCAATTACGTGGCGCTCACATATTTGAACCCGGAGAAGGTTCGATTCAAGTACCGGCTGGAAGGGTTCGACTCAGATTGGGTGGACGCCGGCGGCAGGAGGTTCGCATACTACGCAAACCTGCCTCCTGGAACGTACGGTTTCCAGGTCATCGCCGGCAATGTGGACGGGTCCTGGAACCAACGCGGCGCATCGTTCCGGTTTTCTCTCACCCCGCATTTTTATCAAACCCGATGGTTTTTGGCGCTCACAGTCTTAGGGGCGGTGCTGCTGGCGTGGTTGGTGTACAGGCTCCGTATGCTTGAGTTGAAGGCCCGCTACTCAGCGGTCCTAGCCGAACGCAACCGGATCTCGCAGGATATCCACGACACTTTCGCCCAGAACCTGGCGGGTATCGCGTTGCAGCTCGATTCACTGACCATGCAACTCGAAGAATTTCCGCACGGTCTCCGAGAGCAGATCGACGAAGCGTGCAACCTGACGCGCTACAGTCTAGCGGAGGCCAGGCGCGCGGTTTCGGACCTGCGATCCGATGAACTGGACCGCGCGGAACTGCCGGCAGCGCTGCCCGAGATCGCGAAGAGAATGGTGGCCAGCGCCGGCGTTCAGACTTCCATTCAAGTGGTAGGCATGCCGCAGAAGCTAAGCCCAGTGGCTGAGAAGAACCTGCTGCGTATTTTCCAGGAGGCGCTGGCGAATGCGCTGAAACACGCTCATGCCCAAGCGATCAACATCGAGTTGCGGTATGAGCGCGACGGCCTGGCCTTGCTCGTTCGCGATGACGGCCGCGGCTTCGATGCCGAACGGACGATTCCACTGGGAAGCGGGCATTACGGTCTAACGGGAATGCGCGAGCGGGCCGAACGAATCGGTGGGTGCCTAACTCTGACAAGCAGTCCCGGAGCTGGGACCGAGTTGTTGGTGATCGTGCCGTTCCCGGCCTGAGTCACATGAGCCACTCCGAGCAGATTCGCGTAATGATTGTCGAAGATCATTTTGTAGTTCGAGTCGGATTGCGGGCCATCATCAAAAGACAACCGGACATGGTCACCGTGGCTGAAGCCGGAAATGGCAAACAAGCGGTAGAAGCATATGAGCAACACCAGCCCGACGTCACTCTGATGGATTTGAGAATCCCCGGCCTGAACGGAATTGAAGCCATCACCCAGATCATCGGAAAATTCCCACGTGCGCGAATCATCGTGCTATCCACGTACGGCGGAGACGAAAATATTTTCCGCGCTTTTCAGGCGGGGGCACGGGCTTATTTCCTGAAAGACATCAAGGGCCAGGAATTGGTGAAGGCAATCCGCGCCGTACACGCGGGTCAGCGGCCGCTTCCCCCGGAAATCGCTTCCCGCTTGGCCGAGGGAGTTCCGAGGACGCCGTTAAGTCCACGCGAGACCGAGATACTCGCCCTGATCGCAAAGGGCAACTCCAACAGAGAGATCGCCAATGCGCTGCTGATCAGCGAAGGGACGGTCCGAGTCCACGCTAGCAATTTGTTTGCAAAGCTCGGTTGCAGCGATCGTGCTCAGGCGGTTTCGGAAGCCTTTCGTCGCGGCGTGATCGACGTGGATTGAGAGCCGCCTATGTTAGAGATTAGAGCGATCCACGACGCTAAGGCAGCGAGCTTCTGATCCTGCGTCCAAGGCGGTCCGGCGGTCTTGCCCATAACGGCCAAATGGCCTTGCAGCCGCTCGGACGGGAACCCGACGGTTTCCTGCGCCACGTTCAAAACTTCGCGCTCTTTGATACGTGTAACTGGGAGTTTGAGCTGTTCGCAAGCGCGCACAATTGCCTCGCGGAAGAACACTCCCTCGGCGGTGTGGATCATGGCATGCGAAGCCAGTGTGTTAGCGAGTGCGCCGGGTTGCCGCCCCGAGGCGAACAAGATTCCACAGCCCGCCACCCCACAGTTCTTCGCCCCCAATTTTAATAGCAAAGCCTCCAGCTCTTCGCGGGCAATGGCGGTGGAGGCGTCGGCGCTCCGCCCGATGTACGCCTCCGCGTCTGCCAGTTCCATCCCGGCTGCGGCATGATACGGCTGAGCCGTGCCTTCGCCTTCTCGATCAATTAGGGCGAGGCGCGCGCGTTGGATCAACTGCGGAAAAGCTGGCTTGCCGCCCAGCGCAATTACAGCCGCCCACCCCGAGTGCACTCGAAATCCAAGACCGACGTGAGACTGCATAAGTTTCCGTCCGTTGCGTCATCATACATCGAATGCGGCACTTCAAGGACGCATTTACAATAGCGGATACGTGAAGTCTCTCAGGTGGACGCTCCGCGGCGTTGCGGCCGCGAGCGCAGTATTGCTGATGATCCGGGGCGTTCTCGGACCGTTTTCCTGGATGCACAGCCCTCTCAATGCGGAGTGTGCACTGACGATCTCGGTCATCGCAGCGCTATTGACGGCGGGACCGCTTGACCCTACGCTGCATGATGCGAGTCGTACCGCATGGGTGGCAATACCTGTAGTGTTTTTCGCGGCGCTGATCGGCTACCTACCAGTTCTATCGATGCCGCTGATCACCGATGACTATATCCACTTGCGGCAGATCAGCACCGGGGAAGCTCCGAAACCACTGGACTGTCTGACCCACTCCTGCGGAGGACCGCAGTTCTTCCGTCCGCTGGGATTCGCAACCTATTGGGCAGAGTGGAAATTGTGGAACAGGGCCGCGATGCCGCGGCATGCCTTCGACCTCATGCTGCATGGGTTGGCAAGCGTGCTATTCCTGCTGCTGGCTCGGAAGCTTGGGGCTCCACCGCCATTCGATTGGCTGGCGGGGATTCTGTTTGCCTGGAACGGCATCCGCCCCGAGGCAGTGGCCTGGACTGCCGCCCGCTTCGATATGCTCGTCATGGTGTTTTCTTTCATCGCGGCTCTGGCTGTTTTGCGGGGTGGACGGCTCGGTTTGATTACCTCGCTACTGGCGACAACGGCAGCTTGCCTGAGTAAAGAGTCCGCGTATGTGCTCCCTGTAATGTTGGCGCTGCTTCTGGGCAGGGGCGCTCTCACCCGCGCTGGCCGGTTACTAATTGGATCTAATTTCGCCGTCGCGGCTGCAATGTTTGCGTGGCGATGGTGGGCCCTGCAAGGGATCGGGGGATACGTCGGACACGATCGGTCCACTCCCACGGTATTCCAATTTCATGCTGTGACGTTAGCCAAAACATTCCTGGCACGAATATGGGGAGTCCTCGCGTTTCCCGTAAACTGGTCGCGACCCCTGGAGTGGTGGATGATGGCAGGGCTGGGCGCAGGCGTGTTGGCAACCTTGCTGCTGCTAGGTTCGCGTCCGAATCGGAAGCGGGTAGTTCTTTGCCTTGCCGGCGTCGTAGTTGCCTGCGCGCCGCCCTACAACATGCTTCTGATCGACTCCTCACTCGAAAGGTCCCGTTATCTGGATCTCGCGACCCCCGCGTTTAC
>JBBQVN010000224.1:0-4219 GCA_038211475.1 Terriglobales bacterium
CACCGCGCCCTCGGGAGCTAACCGCCAGCCCTGGAAGTTCGTGGTCGTTTCCGATCCCGCCATCAAATCCAAAATCCGCGCTGCTGCCGAAGAAGAAGAACGCGCCTTCTATGAGCACCGCGCGCCCGACGATTGGCTCGAAGCCCTCGCCCCGCTCGGCACCGACTGGCGCAAGGAATTCCTCGAAACCGCGCCCTACCTGATTGTGGTTTTCCGCGAAGACTACGAACTGAAGACCGGCGCAAACGGCGAAGAAATCAAATCGAAGAACTATTACGTGATGGAGTCAGTCGGCATCGCCTGCGGATTTCTGCTGGCCGCGCTGCACGTTGCAGGCCTGGCGACCCTCACCCACACTCCCAGCCCCATGGGTTTCCTGTGCGAAATCCTGGCCCGCCCCAAAAACGAAAAGCCATATCTACTGATTCCCGTAGGCTTCCCAGCAGCGGACGCGCAAGTGCCGGCTATCAAAAAGAAACCGCTGACCGAGGTATTGCAAGTGGCGGCCGGGATTTCATAGCAGATTGGGTGCAACCTCACGCCAGCTTTCCTGAGTCAAGAAGGTCCTCTGGGTCGGTGAGGAACTGCTATGGTTTAATGCTAGGACGCAATTGCGCGAATGAATATCAATCTGAGTCCGGAGCAAGAACAGATCGTCAATGACGAGTTGAAGTCGGGCCACTTT
Organism: Terriglobales bacterium; assembly: GCA_038211475.1. Lineage (GTDB taxonomy): Bacteria > Acidobacteriota > Terriglobia > Terriglobales > Acidobacteriaceae > JANYBT01. The sequence goes on from JBBQVN010000224.1 coordinate 686, forward strand.
CGGTCTGCTGAAGAAGTGATCGCCAAGGCGCTCGAGGCTCTACAGGCTAGCTTTCGCTTTCCGCTCGCTGCTGATCGCAATGGTCGCCAGGCAGAGGCCGTTCGCGAAATGCTCGAATTCGTTGAGATGAACCACACTCCCCTGCAGGGCATCTCAATTAAAGAACTGATCCGCGCGGGCCGCCGTCTGTGAGTGATCTGGTACTGGATGCCTCGCTGACGCTCTAGTGGTTTTTGGAAGATGAGATCAACCGGCACTATAGTCTCAGTATCCTCGCGGGTCTTTCGCGAAAGCGAGCTGTAGTTCCGGCGCTGTGGTTCTATGAGGTGGGGAACGGCCTTCTGATGGCCAACCGGCGAAAACGGATAACGTTTGGCCAGATCGACGGTTTTCTTACGCGGCTCAAGGCGCTTCCGATAGAAGCTGAACTCCAAACACCAGACCAACTTTTGGAATTGCCCAGGCTTGCCCAGGAACATAACCTGACGAACTACGACGCTGCGTATTTGGCGCTTGCCATGCGGCTGAATTTGCCATTGGCAACCATTGACGCTGAACTGCAGAGAGCCGCGGCGACGGCCGGAGTGGAGATAGTGACCGGATAAATAGGCGGATCAGCGAAGACGCGATCCGACTGACATTTCGTCGCCGCCCCCCTACACCCCCGCACTCTTCTCCGCGATCAGCTTCTTGATCTTCTCCACGAAATCCCCTGCCGCCATATCCTCAGTCTTTTCCTGGCCGCGGGTGCGGACGTTTACTCTCTGCGCCTCCGCTTCCTTGTCGCCTACCACCAGCAGGAATGGCACTTTCTGCATGGCATGTTCGCGGATTTTCGCATTCATCTTTTCGTTGCGCCCATCCACGTGTACCCGCACCCCCGCTGCCTTCAATTGCGCCGCGACTTTCTCGGCATACTCCACATGGCGCTCGGCGATGGGAATCATGGCCACCTGCACCGGCGACAGCCATACCGGGAACGCTCCGGCATAGTGCTCAATCAGCACTCCGAAAAAGCGTTCGATCGAACCGAACAGCGCGCGATGCACCATCACCGGCTGCTTGCGGCTGCCGTCTTCGGCCACGTATTCCAGATCAAAGCGCTTGGGCAGAGTGAAATCGAATTGAATCGTCGAAAGCTGCCACAGCCGGCCAATGGCATCGACCAACTTGAAGTCGATCTTGGGGCCGTAAAACGCGGCTTCCCCAGGAATGGTCTTGAACTCAATGTTCCGCCGCTTCAACGCATTTTCCAGCGAGTGGTTCGCGGTCTCCCATTGTTCGTCCGTGCCTTGAAAGCTTTTCTTGTCGTCCGGATTCCAGGTGGAAAGCTCCGCCTGGTACTTGTCGAAGCCGAAGGCCTTGAGCACGGCCAGAGCGAAATCCATGCAGCCCACAATTTCGTCTTCAATCTGTTCGGGAGTGCAAAAGATGTGCGCGTCGTCCTGGGTAAAGCCGCGCACCCGCAGCAACCCGTGCATCACGCCCGAACGCTCGTAGCGGTACACCGTACCCAGTTCGCCGTAGCGCTGCGGCAAGTCGCGGTACGACTTCAGCGCGTCCTTGTAAATCAAAATGTGGAATGGACAATTCATCGGCTTCATGCGATATTCCGCATCGTCCAGCTCCATCACGTCATACATGTTTTCGGCGTAGTAGCCTTCGTGGCCTGAGGTCTGCCACAACTGCCGCCGCGCCACATGCGGCGTATAAACCAGCGAGTAGCCCCGCGCCACGTATTCCTCGCGCATCCAGTCTTCCATCTCTTTGCGGATGATTCCGCCCTTGGGATGCCAGAAGATAAGCCCCGGCCCCGCCAGTTCCTGAATGGAAAACAAATCCAGCTGCTGCCCCAGAACGCGATGGTCGCGCTTCTTGGCTTCTTCGATTGCCGCCAAATACGCGTCCATTTCTTTCTTTGAATAGAACGAGGTGCCGTAAATCCGCTGCAGTTGCTGGTTTTTCTCATCGCCCAGCCAATACGCACCTGCGATACTCAGCAGTTTGAACGCCTTGATCTTGCCGGTCGAAGGCAGGTGCGGCCCGCGGCAGAAGTCCAAAAACTTTCCCGTTTTATAAATCGAAATCTTTTCATCGGGCTTGGTGAACTGTTCAATGAAGTGGCACTTCATGAAGTCGCCTTCCCCCTTGAAGCGCTCCAGCCCCTGGTCGCGCGGCAAAAACTCGCGCGCATAGGGCAAGTTCTGCTGCGCCAGTTCCTGCATTTTCTTCTCGATCTTCTCAAGGTCTTCTCGGGTGAATGGCGTGGGACGGTAGAAATCGTAGAAGAAGCCGTTCTCGGTCGCCGGCCCGTGCCCCAGCTTGGTTTCGGGAAACAGCTCTAGCACCGCGGCCGCCAGCAGGTGCGCCGACGAGTGTCGATAAACCTCCAGCGACTCGGCGTCCTTCTCAGTGAGGATGCGCAGTTCGGTATCCTGTTCCAGCGGACGCGTCAGGTCAATCAAGTTTCCGTCCGCCTTGGCCGCCAGTGCGGCATCCGCCAGCCGCGGACTGATCCCGCGCGCCACGTCAAGCGCCGTGGAGCCTCTGGGTACGTCCTTCACACTGCCGTCGGGCAGCTTCACATGAATGATTTCCGCCGCGTCCATCGTTTCCGCCATAATGCCAACCTGCTTCCACAGATATGATTTCTGCCGCTTTTTCTGAACGCCGGACAGTCTTTCTATGTTTTTTGATTTGTATTTCGAGTGTAATCGGCGCACCCAGCCGAATCAAACATCGGAACGCCGCGCCACAAAAGCAAAACGGGCGAGCTGACCAGCCCGCCCGTCCCGGATCTTTGCTATCTGCGCGACTAGACGGCTTCGCTGCCGGCCGGCTTTCCTGAAAGTGCCCGCATCAGGATGGGTGTCGCAAAAAACAAGCCGGTGAAGAGCAGGTCGCCTTGCACGCCCTGACGGAAGAAGGGCAGGCCGAGCACGTAGGATGTCATCAGGCCGTCAAATGTCTTGGGGTACATGTTCCAAGCCGCCCAGACCGCGAAGTTGCTGAGCAGGAAGAACGACACCGAACTGGCCATCGCCGCCGCCCCTATCCGCAACACGCTGGCATTCTGGCGCAGATTGGTACCCAGCCACAGAATGGCCGCATACCACGCCCAAGTCACAAAGTGGTCCCATGAGAAGGGGTAGGCATAAACAAATTTGGTGAGAACGATGTCAGAGACCGCCAACAATGCAAGCGGAGCCCAAATGTAGCGGCGCGAAGCGCGAGCGCCAAAAAACAGCAGCGCAGCCGCAACCGGCGTAAACGCCAGCGGGTGGGGCAGAAACCGGACAGCAATCGCGAAAACCAGAAACAGAAAAGCTAGCATGGTCACCTCTTCCACGATTCTAGATTGTGGCGCGTTGACGGGTTTGCGTCAAGTTGCCGGTCAGCGGGAGTCGCGGGCTTCCTCCGATTGCTGGGCCGACCCAAAGTTCATGCCAATAACATTAAGCTTCTGGTCGAGCCGCACTCTTGCGCCCAGCATGCCGGAACCGGTGCGCTCGGGGTATTCGAAACGCAGGTCGC
>JBBQVN010000225.1:0-4192 GCA_038211475.1 Terriglobales bacterium
GGAAGGCATCCACAACTTCTCGGTCTTCTGCAACCACGTGACGATCATTCCTGCCATTCGGGCCATTCTAGATTCTCCCGACATGTGCCTGGACGCTTTCATTGGGCCGGGACACGTTTCGACTGTGATCGGATGCCGCCCCTACGAGTGGATCGCTCAGGAGCAAAGCAAACCAATCGTGGTTTCCGGCTTCGAGCCGCTCGACATGCTGCAATCCATTGTCATGCTCCTGCGTCAGTTGAACGCGGGCGAGTGCAAGGTCGAGAATCAATATAAGCGCGTGGTTCCCTGGGAAGGTAACCGAGCGGCGCTTGGGGCCATGGCCGAGGTTTTCGAGTTGCGTCCTTATTTTGAATGGCGCGGCCTGGGGTTCATCTCGCAGTCGGCGCTCATGATCAACGACAAATATTCCGAATGGGACGCAGAAAAACGCTTTGAGGTTCCGGGCATCCGGGTGACTGATCCCAAAGCCGCGCAATGCGGGGACGTGCTGAAGGGCTTGTTGAAGCCGCATCAGTGTAGACTTTTTGGCCGCGAGTGCACGCCAGAGCTCCCGATTGGCGCACTCATGGTGTCATCGGAAGGATCATGCGCCGCTTACTACAACTACGAACACCGCAAGGCAGCCCCGACCAGTCTGAGCGCAATCGCGTGAGCGCTCAAGACAAGGCGGATGCCAGGCCTGTCGCTATTCGCTTTCGCGATCCTCAAATTGAAATGGCTCACGGCGCCGGAGGAAAAGCCAGCCGCAGACTAGTCGAAGGACTGTTTGCTCCTTTGCTATTGGCAAATGCTACGGGACCGTTGGGCGATGCGGCCCTGGTGGATATCGGCGGAACCGCAGTGGCCATCACCACCGACAGTTTTGTGGTTAAGCCGCTGACGTTTCCCGGAGGCTCGATTGGCGAGCTTGCCGTCAATGGAACGGTGAACGACTTGGCAGTCAGCGGCGCTAAGGCCCTAGCTCTTGCGGTCACCTACGTGCTCGAAGCTGGGCTTCCCACTTCAGTGTTGGAGGCGGAAGTTCGCGCCATGGCGAAAGCCGCCCATGCTGCCGGAGTTCGCATCGTTGCTGGCGACACCAAAGTGGTCGAGCATGGTAAGGCCGACCAGATGTATCTCACCACCACTGGAATCGGCCAACTGATCCGAGGACTGACCATCGATTCCAGTTCAGTTCGCCCGGGCGACAAGATCTTGCTGTCTGGCCCCATAGGCGACCATGGCATCAGCATTCTTCTGGCGAGGGGTGATCTCGATTTCGAAGCTGATCTTCGTTCGGACACTCGCTCTGTGCTTTCGCTGGTCGAAACTCTGGCGAGCGCCGCCGCACCGGGCGTCCGCTGGATGCGCGATCCCACCCGCGGAGGAGTCGCCACTTCTTTGAACGAGTTGGCTCGCGACTGTGGCCTGGGCTTAATTCTTTTTGAAGACAAGATTCCAATCCGCGACGCCGTCCGTGGCGCCTGCGAACTCCTGGGCCTCGATCCCCTGCACATCGCCAACGAAGGTCAATTCCTGGCGGTGGTCGCGCCCGAGCATGCCGATGCCGCGCTGAATGCGCTTGTGCTGGCGCCGGGGGGTAGTGAGGCGCAAATCATCGGGGAGGTCCGGGAACAGCCCGCTGGCACAGTTCTGGTCACGACACTCCACGGTGGCAGCCGGATCGTCGATATGCTGGTCGGCGATCCCCTGCCGAGGATTTGTTAGGACACGCATGGCGGCTGCCTATCAACTCGGCCGTCGGGTGGAAGAGCCGCCGATGGGGCGAAACCCACAGTTGGCACGTCGCTTCTCGCTACACTACATCATCTGCGAATTTCTGGAGGCGCTGCACCGTGGCCAAGCTTGAACTTTTTGGGACGGCTCGCTGTCCGCACACCAGCGAAATGCGCGAGTGGCTGGAATGGAAGCGTTCGGACTTTGTGGAATACGACGTAGAAACCGACTCCGAAGCTCGCAGTCGAATGCGCACCCTGGCGATGGGCCAGCGCAACGTCCCTCTACTGGTGGAAGACGGCAAAGTGATTCAGGTCGGTTGGCAGGGACACAGTTGTGTGGTTGATTTGGAGTAAACATGGCAAGCGCGTGTTCCATTCGAGTTCGCGGGGTGGTGCAGGGAGTGGGCTTCCGTCCATTCGTCTACCGCTTGGCGCAAGCCAACACACTGAATGGATGGGTGCTCAACGCGCAAGAGGGTGTCATCATTCACTTGGAAGGCGCCGAGACCGGGCTGGAAGCTTTTGTCCGCGAACTCAATTCCCACCCGCCTCCCGCAGCTAGTATCACCGAAATTGAAGTCGCTGCGGCGGAGCTCACCGGCTTGGGTGAGTTCACGATTTGCAGCAGCAATCATCGAACTCATCCCACGGTGTGCATTTCGCCCGATCTTCCCGTGTGCCAAGACTGTCTCAAAGACCTTTTCGACCCGGTGAATCCGCGCTACTTATATCCCTACATCAACTGCACCAATTGCGGTCCGCGTTATACCGTCGTGCTCGGTCTCCCTTACGACCGGCCGAACACGACGATCCGAGAGTGGGCGCTGGATGATTTTTGCTCCCGGGAATATCACGACCCCGCCAACCGGCGTTTTCATGCGCAGCCCGTCGCGTGTCCCGCCTGCGGACCCAGTTATTATCTCCAGTCGAGTGAACAGTCGGAACCGTCCAGCGGCGACAGTATTCGCGCTGCCGCCGCACTGCTGACCTCGGGCAAGATTCTCGCCATCAAAGGACTTGGCGGATATCACCTCGCGTGTGACGCGCGAAATGCAAGCGCGGTAGCGGAATTGCGCGAGCGCAAGTTCCGGAAAGAACAACCGTTTGCTCTGATGGCGAGTGACATCAGCGTCGCGCGAAGTCTAGTCGATCTGTCACCGGAGTCGGAATCGCTACTGACCTCGGCCGCCCGGCCCATCGTGCTGGCTCCGGCGCAAGTGGAACTGGCCGGGGTCGCGCCGCAAAACAACGAACTGGGCGTGATGCTGCCCTACACTCCGTTGCATCACTTGCTATTTGCGGCTGGCGCGCCCGAAGTCCTGGTCATGACTAGCGCGAACCGCTCCAGCGAACCCATCGCGTACGAAGACCGCGACGCGCTGGATCGTCTTTCCGAAATCGCGGATGCTTTTCTCATTGGACAACGCCCCATTGCTCGCCGGGTGGACGATTCCGTCGCGCGCGTCGGCCCGTTCGGACCCGTCGTGCTCCGCCGCGCCCGCGGATACGCCCCTGGCGCCGTCACCACTTTCCCCATGACTCGTCCCCTGCTAGCCCTGGGCGCCGATCTGAAGAACACCATCACGCTGGTGGTGGACGGCCAGGCATTCGTCAGCCAGCACATCGGCGACCTCGATCACTACCAGTCGTTCCGCGCCTTCGAGGAGACAATCCACGATCTAGTTTCGATGTATGAGGTTCCGTGGGACGAATTGCTGGTGGTGCATGATCTTCATCCGCACTATCGTTCCACGGTCCACGCCGACGCGTTGTCCCCGCAGCACAGTGGGGCGGTGCAGCACCATCGCGCCCACATTGCCTCCGTGCTGGCTGAGCGAAGTGAATGGAAGAAGCGCGCCATCGGAGTCAGCTTCGATGGCACTGGCTTCGGGGATGACGGCACCATTTGGGGTGGCGAAATATTTGTTGGAAGCCTACAGGAGGGGTTCGATCGCGTGGCTCATCTGCGCCAAGCGGCGCTCGCCGGTGGAGATGCCGCTGCGGGATTTCCAGTGCAGGCTGCCGCCGGATTCCTCATCCAACTCGACGATATGCCCGATTTCACCTCGTCTCGCTTTCATTTTTCTGGGCGCTATCAAAATGCCTTGCAATTGATTCGCAAGGGCGTCCGTACTTTCGCGACCACCTCGATGGGACGGCTCTTCGATACCGTCGCAGCGATTTTGGGTTTCACCCGTGAGATCACCTTTGAAGGCCAAGCCGCCATCTGGCTCGAACAACTCGCCCGTAGTTCGCGATTAGGCGATCCCTATCCTTTCCCGTTCGCCGGTGAAGAATTGGATTTCCGGCCGCTGCTTCAGCGCGTGGTCGAAGACCGCCTTCGCGGCCGAGACGTGAGTGAAATCGCACGCGCTTTCCAGAGCGGCATCGCTCACGGTCTGCGCGATGCCCTTCGCGTAATCTCTCGCCGTCACGAATTGGATACGGTTGTTTTATCGGGGGGAGTGTTT
>JBBQVN010000226.1:0-4172 GCA_038211475.1 Terriglobales bacterium
GCCCAATTTCAGAACGGCAACCAGGCTTCCTTTCTGGACCTGCCCACACGGAGCCAGGCGGCAGCGGTGTCCCAACGCATCGGTGTGAGCGACATCACTGTCACCTATCATCGGCCCCTTATCAACGGGCGCAAAGTGTGACGCCGCGCCACCTGACACACGTCTGTAATCGCCACGGCACGACCACTCTGTTTGCTGCGCTGAATACCGTCAACGGCGAGGTCTTGGGCCTTGCCAAAGCGCTATGCCATCATAGAACGAATGGGAATTATCTGATTGTTTGCACGCTTGGCTGGCTCAGGTGCCAGGGTGCACATCCTGCAGCTCGCCAGAAGTCAAGTCTTCCCGGCCGCTACCGCATCGCGAAAGGGAACTGCGGAATTGGCCAGTAGAGAAGGGCGCGAAATTGGGCGCACGCCCGCCCATCCGGACACCGCTCTCCCGTTCCCTTAGGTAAGCGAATCCAGCCATTTGGCGGGGAAAAGACTCGAGGGTTCGAATCCCGTCTCGGATCTGTTCAAAACAATGGACTTAGATGGCGGAGAGAGTGGGATTCGAACCCCCGGTACGCTTTCAGGTACAGCCGTTTTCAAGACCCGCCTGTTTAAACCGCTCACACATCCCCCCGTTGCAGTGGCTTTGCAAAGGTTCCGTCTCCCCGCCCAAGCAGCATAGTGGTCCGCTGACCATCGGTGTAGAGAAGGTCTGGTATTCCGTCGCCGTTCAAATCCGAAACCACCAAAGGAGGATTCCCAGACGCACCCACGAGAGTCGCGACCGTCCTTGCCTAGTGAAGGTAGCGCTGATAGATGTCCCAGTCGCCGCTTTCACTGGATTAGCCCACCTCGCGCCAGCGTTTCTTTTGTAACCGCGTCGTCGGAATTCGCTTGTTGCACCCCAACTTCCACGCGGACAATTCTTCCTTCTTGCGGGCACTTCGAATTCTCGCACCGCCCGACGTTTCCGAAGACCAACGTAATTTCGTGCCCGCACACGCAAAACAAACTCAGAAGGAAAGCGGAATAACCGCCGTCGCCCACTGGCTTGGAACTACGCTTGTGCCTTTCTGCATGCTTTATGCGTAGACCCTCCTTTGTTCGTGCGGCGGCCGTCACTCTTTTACGGGTTCTGCCTGGTAACTTTCGATTGCGAGGTACTCCGGCAAGTGGCTTCCTGATCTTAGACTGCTTCATGGATCCGCCCCCTCTGAGCATGTCCATTGCCGCTCTGTTTGGCCAAAGAGTCAAGCGAACTCTCAGTGCATTGCCGCTGCGTAGAGGGCGCGACGGGCGGTGGGGGCATGCGATGGAAAGAAGCGCTCTTTCTGGTCCAGCCGGAAACTGCCAGCCGGTGGCACAAGGCTGGATTCAGACTCCATTGGACCATGCTCTGTAAAGCGCGAAGACGAGTCGGCGGTGGTGGATCGAGGATCTCCAAAGAGATTCGGGAGTTGATCTTCCAAATGGTCGCCGAGAATCCCGCTTGGGGTGCACCCCATATCCACGGCGAACTCCTCATGCTCGGCTTCGATGTGTCCGAAACAACCATCTCCCGCTGGCTGCGACGAGCGCCGACGAATCCTGAGCTCGCTAAACGCTGGCTCACCTTTCTGCGCAATCATCGGGAAGTCATTGCCGCAATGGACTTCTTCACCGTCCCGACACTGACCTTCAACGTGCTCTATTGCTTCTTGGTTATCAGCCACGACCGACGCCGCATCAGACACTTCAACGTCCAGCATCCCACCAGCGCTGGGATCGCGAACCAGATCCGCGACGCCTTTCCCTACGAGTCAATACCCCACTTCCTGCTTTTCGACCATGACGCCAAGTACGGCTTCGAAGTACCTTCCGCCATTCGCGCGATGAAGATCTCACCCCTACAAACCTCCGTAGGATGTCCTTGGCAAAATGGCGTTGCCGAACCTGGGTGGGCAGTTGCCGCCGCGACCTGCTCGACCACGTCATTCCTTTGAACGAGCGCCACCTGAAACGACTCCTCTCCGACTACATCTCCTACTATCACGAAGATCGAACGCATCTCGGGCTGGGGAAAGGGACGCCCGCCGACAGGACTCCAGTCTTGCCTCGCGGCCGCGTTATTGCGTTGCCACGAGTTGGAGGCATGCACCACCGCTACGACCGAGCTGCCTGATTGGCACGAGGTAGGCCGCCAGAGTTCGGGGACTCATATCTGCGGCGTTGCGCCTGATTCCCGCGGTGCGAAGCATCCAGTGGAATCTGAAACTCAGAACTGAGCCAAACGGCGCATTGATCCGAGGGAAGCTCAGTTGGAATCTGCAACGTTTCCAGTGCGGTTCTAGTAATGACGAGGGACAGTGTCTCGGGGACGAGGACAGTCCCCGCATCAGGATATTTTGATTGTGATAGGCTTTTTCAATTCATGAGAATGCAATGCGCCCTCATCCTAGCTTTGGTGTTGACGTGTACCTGTTACGCTTCCGCCCAGAGATCATCATCTAGTGACAAGGCGGCGGAAAAAGATTCGGAGGATCCATATTGGCATGACTGGAAAAAAGAACTCTACGAGCAAGGCATCCAGGACAACAGCTTCCTGGTCGAAGAGTCTTATAACCAGGACTATGGCGTAGTCCAGCACATTAACAATTTTGCATGGTTGGCACAAAACAAGTTGTGGGTTTACAGCTTTACTGAGGAATGGCCGTTGGATGTTGCTCCCAAAAACCAGCTTAGCTACACTATACAGGCCACTCACAACGGAGCTTTTGCAGGTTCCGGCGCAGGCATTGGCGATGCCCTAATAAATTACCGCTACCAACTCGTCGGTAACGGTGACGCCCGCGTTGCTGTTGCTCCTCGATTCAGCCTGGTGATGCCTTCCGGCGATTCAACCGCAGGTAGAGGGGCAGGAGGAGTAGGCATCCAGACGAATTGGGCTCTTAGTTTCGTGTGGAATAAGAAACTCAGCACGCACTTCAATGCCGGAGCAACGATTGTTCCTCATTCGAAGGATGAAAGCGGGCATCAGGCAGCCACTTATGCTTATAATCTGGGTCAGAGCTTCGTGTGGACCGTGTATCCGCGGTTCAACGGTCTTATTGAAACCGTTCTCAACCGATCAGAATCGGTAATTGGGCCGGCCCACACGCAATGGTCCACACAACTTTTAGTGAATCCCGGCATTCGCTGGGCTTATAACTTTTCCGATGGTCTGCAAATTGTTCCTGGGATTTCCGCACCACTCGGGATAGGTCCTAGTGGTGGAGAGAAAGGCATATTTTTCTACCTCAGCTTTGAGCATCCCTATCGGCGCGTACCCCGTAAATCGAAATAGCGTGCTGGAATTCATTCCACGGATAGTCTGTGCCTCGTCACCAACTCCGTCCGCCTTCGAAATCAACAACCTTCGAGTAGCAGCAGGAATCGGAGACTGCTATAACTTTATCACCATGTGCGAGCTTCTCGGGCTCTTGCTTCTCCTCCTTCCAGCTGCTCTCCGGACCCGGCGCAGCCTCATGCTGGAGAACCTCGCCCTGCGCCAGCAACTTGCCGTGTTCAAACGCAAACATCCGCGGCCGAGAATTGGGCCGCTCGACAAGTTGTTTTGGATCGTAGCGATTCGCTTCTGGTCCGGATGGAAAGAAACTGTCCCTCGTCATTACTAGAAACGCACCGGAAACGATGCAGATCCAACCGAGCTTTCCACGGACCAATCAGATTGAGCAATAGTGAACAGTTTCTGGAGGCTCGATGTTTGAAACTGGAGTCTGGCCGGAAACAAGTCCGGGAACCATCACCACAGGTGGTTGAACATGTCATCCGACGATAAGCCGAAAAACCCACAGAATCCCTCCGGGCCACAGAAGCCCTCCGAGCCACAGAATCCCTCCGGGCCGCAGAAGCCCTCCGACCCGAAATATTGAGGGCAAAGCTGAGGGGGCCGCTGCCTGGCTGCGGCCCCTTTTTTCTTGCTCTGGCAACTCGCCACTTCTCCTCTCCAGATTTTACTTCCGCTTCTGGGGCGGCGGCCGGGGGACGTTCCGCCAGGGGCTCTTACCGCGAAACCCTGATCTCCCACACTATTTCCTTGTTACGTGTTAAAACTTCGCTGTTCGCCCTAAAAAAATCCCTGTTCATCTCTCTAGGGAATTAGACCGCAACTCATTGAATTGGCGACACTTACAACGCGCA
>JBBQVN010000227.1:0-4146 GCA_038211475.1 Terriglobales bacterium
TCGAACAGGTGAAGCGCGATCGCTCCATACTGGCAGCCATCTTGTGCGGCAGCTTGTCGCACGATGCGGTCTGGGCCAAGTCCGATATCGACCTGGTGCTGGTGACCATTGATGACAAAAGGCTCCCGCCGCGGACCTTGCGCTATATGCGGATGGGCTCAACGTGCACGCGTTGCTGATGTCCCGCACGGAGTTTCGCAAGACCGTGGAAGGCTCTGTTCGCAACTCCGTCGGACACTCCTTTCTCGCCAAGGGACAGTTGCTTTATACCCACGATGAGACTATCGCCGAGCTTTGTTCCCTCCTGCATGTCATAGGTGATCGCGACACCAAAGTGCAGCTCCTGGCCGCAACGGCGGGCGCGCTCGCGGGGATTTACAAAGCTCACAAGTGGTTTATCACGCGCGGCGATCTCGACTACACTTCTCTCTGGATACTCTACGCCGCGACCCCGCTGGCCAAGATCGAGGTGTTAAGCGCGCGCCTTCTGGTGGATCGCGAAGTGCTTCCGCAAGCGATGAAGTTGAATCCCGACTTCTTCAGGATCATCTACGCCGACCTGCTCAATTGCAAGAAAACCACCACCGCTGTACAGGCCGCGCTGTCGGCCATCGACGCCTATGTAAAGATGCGCGCGCCGACGCTGTTTGGAATGGTGATCGATCACCTTCGGGAAGTCGGGGAGGCGCGTTCGGCAACCGAAATTGAAGACTATTTCAAGCGCAATTTTGGCGTCGGCGGCGTCACTGGGGTGTGCGAGTATATGGCCGACCAGGGGATGTTGGGAAAGGTGGCTCTACCGGTCCGCCTAACCAAGAAGAGTAATGTCGAGGTTCAGGAACTGGCGTTCTTCCACATCGGCGACCCGCCCCATGAATTTTAAAGCGAAGCCCACCGCGACAAAAGTAGCTCCGCGCACTACCATCGCCGTGCAGGGCGCGCGCGTCCACAACCTCAAGAACGTTTCGCTGGAGCTGCCGCGCGACAGCATGATCGTAGTCACGGGACTGTCCGGCTCAGGCAAGTCGAGTCTGGCGTTCGATACGATCTACGCCGAGGGGCAGCGGCGCTACATGGAGTCGCTTTCCACCTATGCCAAACGCTTTGTCGCTCAGGTGGCCAAACCGGACGTCGATTTCGTCTTCGGACTCTCTCCCGTCATCTCGATCGAGCAGAAAACAACGGGCAACAACCCGCGCTCGACCGTGGGCACCATGACCGATATTGCCAGTTACCTGAACCTGCTGTTTGCGACCATTGCGGAACCGCACTGCCCCCGCAGCGGAGAGCGCGTGCCAAGTAGAAGCGCAAGCCAGATTCTCGATGCTATTTTGTCGTTGCCGGAAGGCGCCGCGATCGAGCTGCGCGCTCCGGTGTTCCCGGTTTACGGAGAGGAACTCGACTTTGTCTTCACCGAAGTCCGCAAAAAGGGTTGCCGCGAGCTCATCGTCGATGGAAAGCGACTGGATATCTCCGCCGAGGTCGCGCTCGACGAGGAGAACGTCAATGACATAGACGCAGTCGTGGATCGCTTCATTGTCAGCCAGAAGCACGAAAAGGCCATCAAGGCGGGCATCGCGGCTACTTTGCTGGTGGGCGACAGCATGATGCGGATAGAGGTACTGAAGGGCGCGGGCAAAGCCGAAACCGAGCGCTTCTACAAAGCCCTGTGCAGCCCCACTCATCACTTTGTCTACGGCGGAATCGAGCCGGAGTATTTCATGTTCAACAACCCCGAGAGCGCCTGCCGCACCTGTGGCGGCCTCTGCATTCATAAGATCACGCATCCGGAACTGCTGGTACCCGATCCGGCGCGCAGCATCCTGGGCGGGTGCTTCGTACGCGAGGCCTTCAAGTACAATCCGGACACCTGGGATGGCCGCATGATGTACAGCCTGGCCAAGACGCTTGGTTTCTCGTTGGAGGCTCCTTGGGATAAGCTGCCCGACGCGGTGCGGAATGCAATTCTCTACGGCCTGGATGGAAAGAAGCTGCGTACGTCCCTGCCTCCCGATGCGAAGGTCAAACGCGATGAATTCGACGGCCATGAGGTCGGTTTCGGAGGCATCGCCCGCCGTATCGAGCGCCACTACCGCCGCTACCGGCAGCGCGGTGAAACCAGCTCGGGCATGGAAGAATGGCTCGACAAAGTGATGGTGGAGCGTACTTGCCCCGATTGCAAAGGCGCGCGGCTTCGGGCCACCCGCCTACTCTTCACCATCGCGGGCAAATCCATCCACCAGGCGGGGTCTCTCAATTTCGATGAGCTGCACACCTTCCTTGGTACGCTCAAACCCAGCGGCCGCGGTGCTGATGCGGGCCGGCAGGTGCTTGTCGAGATCCGCGCACGCCTGGAGCTGCTGCTGGGCATCGGGCTCGATTATCTGAACCTCAACCGGCGCGCCGGTACTTTGTCGGGAGGCGAATCCCAGCGTATTCGGCTCTCTACGCAGATCGGCTCAGGGTTGATGGGGATGTTATACGTACTCGATGAACCCAGCATCGGACTCCATCCCAAGGACAATGTGAAAATGATCGCGACGCTCGAAAGCTTGCGCGACATCGGCAACACCGTGATTGTGGTGGAGCACGATGAGGACACCGTACGTGCCGCGGACCACATTGTCGAGATGGGTCCAGGCCCCGGCGTGCACGGCGGCCACGTGGTGGCACAAGGGACGCTGGCCGATATCCTCGCGTGCAAAGCGTCGCCGACGGGGCAATTTCTCTCTGGCAAGCGATCCATCGCTACCCCGAAAAAGCGCCGCAAAGGTAGTGGCAAGACGCTTATGGTTCGTGGCGCTCGCGAGAATAATTTGAAAGCGGTGGATGTTGCGTTCCCGTTGGGCAAGCTGGTTGCGATCACAGGCGCCTCCGGTTCGGGCAAGAGCACGCTTGTCAACGAGATCTTATTCAAAGCTCTGTGGAAGCGCCTGGTCGACACGCGCACTCTGCCCGGAGATCACGACACACTCGACGGAGCCGACCACGTGCACAAGGTGGTCAACATCGACCAATCTCCGATCGGACGCAACAGCCGTTCCAACCCCGCGACATACATCGGTTTTTACGATGGCATCCGCGAGCTATTCACGCGCGCGCCACTTTCGGTAGAGCGCGGCTACAAAGCGGGACGCTTCAGCTTCAACGTCAAGGGCGGCCGCTGCGAGGAGTGTCAAGGCGAAGGCGTCATCACCACCCAGCTCTACTTCATGCCCGATGTCGAAGTGACCTGCGGCGTTTGCAAAGGCGCGCGTTTCGGCGCCGAGACACTGGAAGTCACCTGGCGCGGCAAGACCATCACCGACGTGCTCAACATGCCGGTGGAGGAGGCGGTAAGTTTTTTTACGGGCGAGCCCACCGTGAGCAAGAGAATCCAGGTACTGAACGATCTGGGGCTGGGATATCTGACTCTCGGCCAATCGGCCACGACGCTTTCCGGAGGTGAGGCGCAGCGCATTAAAATCGCGGCGGAGCTTTCCAAGCTGCAGCGATCCAAGCACACGGTCTACATCCTCGATGAGCCCACTACCGGCCTGCACCTGGCGGACGTCGAGCGTCTGTTGGGATGCTTGAACCAACTGGTGGACGCCGGCCATACGGTGCTGGTAATCGAGCATCACCTGGACGTCATCAAGACCGCCGATCACGTAATCGATCTTGGCCCCGAGGGCGGCCATGGGGGTGGCGAAGTGGTTGTGACGGGAACCCCGGAAGATATCGCCGCTTGCAAAGCTTCCCACACCGGGCGATTTCTGAAGGCTCGGATGCGAGTTTAGCGTGCGGCGGCAAGAAGCTCTGCACCAGTTGGGTCCTGCCGTTCTATTCCGGCAGGCCGACGGCGACAGCGCAGCTTCACGCTGGAGCAGTAGGAGGAAAAACATGACAGCATTTGCCGAGGCAGGCGGATGAGCTAGTAACGTTGGAAGAAGGAAATGTGCGTATGACGCTCACTATCGAATTGCCGCAGGAAGCGGAAGCTAGATACGCTGCTGAGGCGCAAGCAATAGAAAACGTGACGCGCCTGCAGCGAAGCATCCCCGGATGTCTTTCTCGGACTCGTTGCACAAGTCTTCTAAGAACTATCCAGAGGATAAAGCAGGGCAAGCATGGAAGGCGCGATCACCGCCCGTTGGAGCGGTTTTG
>JBBQVN010000228.1:0-4032 GCA_038211475.1 Terriglobales bacterium
CCGTGAATCTCGGTGCCAGCGGGGATGATGAGATGGCCGTTGTGCCACACATCATCGGTTACGAGACCAACAATCGGCGTGCTGATAGCCGACGAATCCACGGTGATGATGAGTTCGCACTGAACAAGCCTCCCGAATGGCGCAAAGTCCTCTCCCAATTCCTCATGGGATTTCTCCGCGATAGGCGTTTCCGCATAAAGGCTGATCGGCGGCAGCTCCGGTGCCTTGTCGGGAGCCTTGCTCGAAGGCGCCGGTGTCGCCTTCGGCGGCGTCGAAGACTCCCGTGGTGGATTGAAGGCCGTCATGTCGCGAGTCACCGTTTCAACCACTTGTGGCTTCGCCTCCGGTTTACCAGCGGACGACGTTGTTTTCTCGCCCTTCTCGGGCCGACGAAAGTCTGGTGCCTTGAATCCGTTGACCAGCACGTAGCCGATGACGAGGAGCACGAGAAAGAGCAGAAACGCCCCGGTGCGGCTGCGAACGAAGTTGATCGTGGCGCGCGGAGTCATTTGGAGAAACCCGCTTCCTTGTCGAGCGGCAAGTTCCGCGCGGTCTTGGCAATGTCAGAGTCAACCCGAGTGAGGAGGACGGTGAACTCGTTCTTCAGTGAAACGTCATTCCTGCCGCCGCTGGGAGTGCCGGTAATCGCAAAGTATGCAGGCGTGTCACTCTTGGGCGACATGACGCCGCTCGCGTCGCTGATGGATTGAAAGTAGAGTCGCTCGCCGACTCGAATCGAGAAGCCTTCTGGCGAGTAGAGAACTTCCTTATCTGTTTTGTTTCGCAGCACCACCCGGAAAACGAGCGTGTCTTGAACGTCGAATCGGAATGCCTCTTCGATCCGAATCTCAAACTCATTGTAATCCATCACGGGCGGCTTCTCCCCGTAGCTCACATACTCGGTTTGTTCGACCGCTTCGGGATGATTGGCTTTGAGGATTGGATAAGCCTTTGCCTTGTCGAGCAGACCAAGCAGTCGGCTGGGTGTGACGGCGCTCGTTGTAACAGCCCGCTTGGAATCGTTCGGATTGTTGAAGATAAGGGAGAGAACAGGCGTGGCGCTGTCCTGAAGCTCCAACACGTAGGTTTTGTTCTTCCACCGAACATTGACGTTCGTCGTCGCGCCCTTCACCAGACTGCGAACTGAGAAGAAGTATGAGCCTGCCTTGTGGGCAAGCTGGAAAAGGCCCTGCGCTTTGCCATCCACTGTGACCAGTGCCCCGTCGATCGCAGAAATCGGCCCCGGAAAGCTGATTGTGGTCACTCGCGAGAACGCAACCGGAACAGTGTAAACGCAGTGCTCGTCCAACTCGACTTCCTGAATACGCGTATTGTCACGCCCCAAGGCTTTCGGGATGCCTGGTGCAAGCAGCGCCAGCGAGATGATGAGAAAGCTAACGCGCGGGTTCATACTTGAAGTCACTTACTGCGGTGGGAAAGCGTCCGTTTCTCGTCATGTCCGGATTGCGGCGCATCTTGAAAGCGAGTTTGAATGGAATGGCTTCGCTGAAAGCCTTTCCCTCGAAAATGCCGGTGCGGATGACCTGGCCGGTCACTTGTGTCATCACGAAATCCTCGCGCGTCTCCAGAACGTCGATCTTCGCGACCTCGACTTTTTGATGGAGCTGCTTTGATTTGAATTCCTCCGCCTCGGTCCCGATCTGCTTCTGCGCTTTATCCAAAGCGTATTTTAGGAACATCTGTTTCAGCAGCTCTGGGCTATCGAATCCCTTTGGGTTGCGCTCAAGGAACGATTTCGTTGCCAGCGTGCTCTGTTGTGCGTGGAACTCCTTGGCTTCCGTAAAATCCAGCAATGGTGAGACGAAGTAGGTGCCTGCCGGGTCGATGAGCACCACCCGCTCGCGCTGCTTGAGCTTGGCGATCAGGAAGTAGGGCTGTGCCGCAGCGAATGCGACCGCGAGAACCGCAACGCAGAACCAAAGGAATGCGGTGCGGTCTTTATCGACGAAGACTTTTGTCGGGTTGACTGCCCTTTTCGTGCCCCGCGCCGGTTTGCTCGGCACGGGCGTCTCCCGAAGCACGTTCTCGACTGGCTCTGAGGAAGCCGTCATGTGGCCTGCTCCTTTTCCGCCTTGGATTGCTCAACCAGACTGGCGACTTGCTGGTCGTTTGTCGGATCGGCCGCGTTGTATTCAGATGCAGCCGGCTTCTTATCCGAGGAAGAGTCGGCGGTTCGAGAACCGCCTTCGGTTGAACTGCCCCCTGAGTCATTGTTCCCACCTCCCGAGTCGCTGCTGAAACTGGCAGAGCCAAGACGCGCAAGATTGCCAACGAGATAGCCGGCTCCAGACGTGCCTGAACCCGAGAGCGAGGACGAACCGAAAGCGGCAGCGCCGGCTCCGGCCGCTCCCGCGAGCGCAAGCGGCGCTCCGGCTCCCGCCAAGGCGGCGCCAGCCGTCGAACCTGCTTGAACGGCCGACTTCATTGCGGCCAATCCGCCGCCCATCAGTGCAGTGCCGATGTTCGCGCCGGCGGCAATGGCCCGCTGGATAATCACCGGAGCTGCGATGGTGCTGAAGATGATCCACAAGCCGGCCGCGGCGGTCGCGAGGAGGTTTTTCATTTCCTCCAATCCCGTTGTCTGCACGAAGTCGGCGTTCGCCATGACGTTCAGAAATGCGTCAGTGACCATCGAGGCGAAACCCCATCCGAGCGGCCAGAAGAGAATGCCGACGGTTCCCAGCAGAAATCCGACGCCAATGGGCATAAGCGAGCGGGTTGCGAGGAATCCCAGGAAAAGCGGCGCGATGGCAATCGCAAACGCGAGGGCGACCTTGTAAATGACGTAGGCGATGAAGACGGTGATCTTCGCGATGAACTGCGCCGTCCAGAGCACCGCCGCTATGACAGCTTTGAAAAGCTCCTTTTCCGACAGATGAAACATCGTATACCAAAAGCCTTTGGTATCGCCATTCGACTGGTCCGCAGTCATCGTCTTGTAGCGCTCGTAAACAGCGGACGGATCTGCATTCAAGGTGCCATAGACAAGCGACTCAACGCCGTCCTCGACTTGGCCGATCCAATTGATGAGTTGCGACAAGACGAGAACCAAAACTGCGGCACGCGCGACAGCCTTCAAGTAATTGGTGGCCGATCTGCCGCTGCTGCTGATGCTGGTCCAGAGCGAGAGGACAATCAGGACGAACGCAATCGGGGCGAGGATGGCGAACATCTGCCCTGCCTTCGCATAAAGAGTGTCGTAAAATGCGTCCATCAGGGCGTCAGTGTCACATCCCGCGTGGGAGTTTTAACGTGTCATCAAGCTTCCTGTTCGCGTCTCGAAACTCTTCGCTGGAACGAGAGGCGGCCTCCGCTTCGGCGCGGTCGCGATAGCGGAAATAGGCCACGCATCCACCGACGAGCAGCGCAAGGATAAGCGCTATAACAAAGAGACGTTTCATCGTGAATTAGCGTTGCCGCCGCGCCGGCAGTGTAAGAACGCCATCGAACTCGGTGGTCGCCTTCGACCACTCCGCCGTGTCCGCTTCGATTTTCGCCTGTTCCTGCTTTTCGGCGTCGTTGCGGTTCAGGATGTCCTGGGTGACGACGTTGGTCGCGGCGTTCGCAACCTCCGCCTGAACGGCTTCAAGTTGTGCGGCCTGTCCGGTAATGACTCCTTGAAGCTTTTGCGCCTCTGCATCTGTGGATGCGGCTTGCAGAGCGCTGGTAGTGTCGGCGATGCGACCCCGGTAAATTTGGCCCTTCTGCACGCCATCCTCATAAACCGTCGCATAATTGCCAGCGGCGTTTTCCAGTGCGCTGAACTTCTTGTAGAGATCAGCGTTCCGGGGAAGCTCGATACTGCCGATTTGGATGTTGCCGATGCTTTGATACAAGCCTTCAGCGTTGTTCCGAAGCGATTCCACCCCAGACGCGGTTTGCTGGAGTGCGCCGATGGTTTGGCCGACGCCTGACTGCTGCAAACTGTCCATGAGTTCGTTCGCGCCTGTTATCTCCAGAAGCTGGGAAGGGTCGCCAAATGCTTTGACGTAGGATGTGACCTGTTGAAGC
>JBBQVN010000229.1:0-4030 GCA_038211475.1 Terriglobales bacterium
GCTCCCACGTCGCAGCCGTTCACGCAGTTGCCGCAGTAATGGCACGGTGGCCGGTTGTTGTGCATGCGAGTCAACTGCGCCAAGCGGCGATGAGTAGAACGCCATCCGAGGCTCTTGGCTGCGGCGGTGAAGATCGTCTCCGCGCAGTTCAACGGCATAGGCGGAAGGAACACGCCGTCGGGAAATTGCGGCAGCCCTTCCATTGCGGCGCTCACGCCGATGAAGCTTTCCACGCGGTCGTAGTAA
This sequence comes from Terriglobales bacterium, assembly GCA_038211475.1. Classification (GTDB taxonomy): domain Bacteria; phylum Acidobacteriota; class Terriglobia; order Terriglobales; family Acidobacteriaceae; genus JANYBT01. The sequence goes on from JBBQVN010000229.1 coordinate 247, forward strand.
GGCTTCATGTCCGCGTAATTCACCGCCCAGTCGATACCGTACCCATCGCGAGAGGCCGCTTTGAATTCGTAATCGGCCATGCGGTCGCTGGCACGGGCCCAGTGGAGAGTGCGCCCGCCCAAGCACCGGGAACGCGACCATCGATAGGTGGTACCGGGCGATGTGGTGTACGGATTCTCCGCGCTATCCATCATGATTCGATAGTTCCGTTCGCTGCCGGTGTAGCGGCGCAGAGTGCCGGGTTTTCCGATGCCGCGGTAATTCATTTGATAGAGAAAAGTGTGATGGAAATCTTTGGCGGGCTCGACGCGGGACCCCGCTTCCAGCATTAAAACCTGCATGCCGGCTTGCGAGAGTTGCATGGCGGCCCACCCGCCGCAGGCTCCGGACCCGACTACGATCGCGTCGTACTTTTTGAGCATGGTTTAGAGGACGCGGTGCTCGGGATGAGTGCAGGCCGGGAAACTCGCATTATAAGAATTGCCTTTGTAGTCGAGCGTTTCGATCATGCCTGAGCGGGAGGTGTAGAAGGCGAACGTGTTCTGCTGCTTGATCAACCGGTATGCGGAGTAACACGGGTGAGTGGCGCTGCGGTCGCGCTCGGGTCTAGACATGGCTTCGAGCAGTGACGCGCGGGCTTTCGCATCGGCCGCGTGAAAGCCTGCAACTTTCAATGCCGACATGGCATCGCGCCATTGCTGCGAGGTTTGGGGCGGCGACGCTTGCAACACGAAATCGATGTAGTGCGCGCAGTAGGCCTCACGCGCACCGGGAGTTTCGTCAGTGGGAATCAGAATCTCCGTGAAGGATTGCAATGCCGCAAAGTCCTCGGGCGCAAAAAAAGACGGTTTGTAATCGCGCAGAAAAGACGATTGCGGAGGAGCGCTGTTGCCAGGCGAATGCTGGTGCTGTTGCGCAGCCCCCAGCCATTCTGTGAAGAAGGGGCCGGCAGCGGGCAAAGCGGCGGAGCGTAGCGCGAGGTCCAGAAGATCGCGACGGGTCGGGAGCTTGGTCATTATATATGCCTACAAATCCAGGTGCTGTCGAGCGTACTCGATGCAGCGAAGGTTGTACCTATCTTCAGCTTTCACCTGCTCCTCCGGACTGAGACCGGCCATTTCCGGCAGCGGCGTTTTCGGCGAATTGCTGTGCACAAGCTCGAGGACTCGCGCCAGGTCGCGCGCAGGAACGGGGCTGACGGTATCGTCGAAGCTTGCCCAGTACTTGTCGGTGTAGACGGGTATACGGAGGGAATCGCGCGTGATCATTTCCATCAGGAAGAGCATGTTCGGGTCTTTCGCGCGCAACGTCTTCACCATTTGCTTCAGATCGACGATCCCGTCTCCGAATACGACCTCCGACAGCAGGAAGCCATCCTTGTATTCTTTAAGTCCCATGTCTTTGATGTGGCACATCAGGGCGTATGGCGCGAGCGCCTGGAGCGTCTGCGCGGGCGTCTCACACAGCGAAAGGTTGTTGCCGAAATCAAAGCAGACTCCGACCCATTCACTCGAAAGCCGCTTCATCCAGGCAGCCTGCTCGGCCGAGCGCCAGCCTTTATGATTTTCGATCGCAAGCGGCATGCGATGCTTGCGCAAGACGGGTTCAGCGAGAGCGACGGACTGTTGACACTGTTCGAAATTTCGCTTCCAGGCCGGGAAAGAATCAAACTGCTCATAGCGCCGCTGAGTCATGGCGGCGTGCAGGGCGAAGGCACCGGCATCCTTGCATGCGCGCACGGCCGCATCGAAAGTGGGGAGGTCCGCTTCGGATTTCGGCAGGGGGGCGTTGAGCACCAAACGCATTTTGTACTCGTCCACCTGCTGACGCAGCTTTTTCACCCCATCCGGAGTTGCAGGCAACATCGCCTCGGCCCCGCTGAGACCGATCTGGTGACAGTGCTCCACCACATCGAACGGTTTACCTTCCTTTCGCGCGGCGCGCATCCGGAGGCTGAACGCGGTGGGAGCCCCACCCATGCGTGACCGCGCTTGCGTCTGTGCCATCGCGAATGGCGCAACAGCGACAGCGGCGAATATCTGTCGGCGGGTCATGGAGCGTTCGCTAATACCCCTTCTGCTTGTCGACGACGTTGACAAGCGGCCGGCCGTCCGCGAAGCGTTGGATGTTTTCTTTGATCGTTCCCACCATGCGAGCCCGGTCTTTGTCGGACCGTCCGGCAATGTGCGGAGTGATGATAGTATTTGGAAACTTCCAAAGCGCGTGGCCCGGCGGTAGCGGTTCCGGATCCGTGACGTCTACGCCCGCGCCCGACAGTTTTTTCTCATCGAGCGCCTTGACCAGGCCATTCATATCGTAGATTCCGCCCCGGCTGACCGCTATAAAGTACGACCCCTTTTTCATCAGATCGAACTCTTTTGCGCCCATCATTTTGTGACTCAATGGCGTGTGTGGAGCGGAGATAAAGACCACATCGGCCTCCGGTAGAACCATATCCAACTGGTCCGGCTTCACGAACTTCTTCACCATTGGCGAAAATGGCTTGTCCTCTGGGTCGACGCCAATCACCGTCATGCCGAAGGCCCAGGCGCGGGTCGCGATCTGCATGCCGATCCCTCCCACACCGATCACCACCGCGGTGCGTCCATCCAATTCGATACCAGGGTACGGCCGCGCTTGCAATCGCTCCTGTTGCTTAGCCGCCCAGAACGACGGCAGGTTGCGCGACAGGGCTAGCAACATCGCAAACGCATGATCCGCAATCTCAGGACCTTGCACCACCTTGTTGTTGGTCACAACGATGTTGCTGTCCCGCAGATCGTTGCCGCCGGACAGGAACAGAACGTTCTCGACTCCCGCGGACATCACGCCCACCCACTTGAGTTTCTTGCCGGCGCGTACCTCTTCGGGTTTGATGTTTCCGATAAAAGCATCGGCATCGCCGATTTCCTGAATGATGTTTTGACTGGTCACTGGAACGATTCGTACCTTGGGAGAGGCACTCTGCAGTTCCCGAAGCATGTCGGGGTCTGGCATGGTCACCACAATTTTCTTGGTCTGCGCGCTTAAACTAAGCATGCAGAGGCCCAGAAACAAGATCAGGTTGCGCATATGTTGTTCTCCTCAGCGAACTCAGAATTCTAGCGCAGTCCGAGGCTTCCATGTTTGTCCCCAGCCACTGGGCGACACCAAAGCTTGGGAGCTTGATATATACTTTAGCGGACCACCCTCTCGCGGAAGAGGTTAGGAATTCAAGGAGGCTCTCCCCAATGAGACTGCCGGCAATTGCGTTTTGTTCTTTTCTTATAGCACCGTGGCTGATTGCCCAGGCGCCTGCACAGCAGCAGGTCCAGAGCGCCGCGAAGCCAAAGCTCTATAACACGGTCAAGCAGAAGCTGCTGGATGGCAAGCAGGTCTTCAGTTTCACGCAATCAAAAATGGATGTCGAAGGGTATTGCGAGGCCGCAAAACACTACGATTATGCCTGGTTCGAAATGCAACACAGCACGCTGGAGTTTAAAGATGTCGAGAAAATGATCGCGGCGTGTCCGCATGCCGGTGCAACCCCCATGATTCGGTTGCCGGATGCGCAGGAATGGCATATTCAGCACGCCACCGATATAGGCGCGCTGGGAGTGGTCATTCCGACTGTAGACGATGTGGATCGGGCTCGTGAAGGGGCCAAGTGGGCGCTCTATCCGCCAGACGGACGGCGCAGCGCGGGTGCGGGACAGGCAGCCAGCATTTGGGGCATCAACGGCGTCAACTACCGGAAGACCATCAACGACAATATGCTGGTCGTAATTATGATCGAGAGCCCGAC
>JBBQVN010000230.1:0-4018 GCA_038211475.1 Terriglobales bacterium
GATTCATGGAGTGAAGCGGCTGATGCCGGGCTTCGCGCTGGCGCAGAACTGCAAGGTGACGGCGCTGTCGCGGCGCGAGATGGCGAGGGCGCGGGAATCGGCCGAAAAGTACGCAGTGCCGCTGGCGTTTGATTCGGTGGATTACCTATGTCGTTCGCCGGAAGTGGATGCGGTGTTTGTCACAACGCCGAATGCGGCGCACCTGCATGACGTGCTGGTGGCGATAGGCTGCGGCAAGCCGGTGCTGTGCGAGAAACCAATGGCCATGAACGCGCAGGAATGCCGCCAGATGGTGGAGGCGGCAGAACGAGCGCGGGTGCTGCTGGGGGTGGCGCAGATTTTTCGCTTTGAGCAGAGCACCAACCGGTTGCGCGAGCGCGTTGCGGCGGGAGAGATTGGCAAGCCGGTTTGGGTACGCTCGGAATTTTCCTATTTGGGGCTGGGACACGCGCGGTCGTGGTTGTATGACCGGGCGGTGGCCGGCGGCGGTCCTATTGCCGATGTTGGAGTGCACTGCATTGATGCGCTGCGCTTCATTCTGCAGGATGAGGTGGTCGAAGTGGCGGCGCAGGACGCGATGGACGAGCACTCCGGCGACGTGGAGGCTTCGGCGGTGATGGCGCTGAAGTTCGCTCGCGGAACGCTGGGCACGGTGACGGTTTCGACGCGCGCGGAGTATCGGACACCGCTGGAAATGGTGGGCGATACGGGCACGCTCAGCGTCCACGATGGCTTGACGGTGGAACAGCCGGTGGAGATTCAGTTGATTCGCAAGGGCGTGGTGGTGGAGCGGGAGAGCGTGTCGAATAAGTTGGCGTATGCCCTTCAAGTGGACGCGTTTGCGGCCGCGATCGAGGGTAAGGCGGCGTTTCCGGTGCCAGGCGTGGAGGGCTGGCAGAACCAGGAAGTGCTGGATGCGGCGTTCCGCAGCCTGGCCTCAGGCAAGAGCGAAAAAGTGCCCCGGCGCGTTCTGTGACCTGGCGAACACTGACAAGTGATGTACGTCACAACAAACGATGACGTGCGGCGCGAGAATTAGCTTGACGGGGCTGCTGGAAGCGCGTCAAGTGTGATTCGCGGAGGATGCCATGTTTGAACAAGAGATGGAGATGGAAGAGCGCAGGGGATCATTCGTCCCGCTGCTGCTGATCATTTGCCTGATTGTTTCATTTGTGACGGTAGCCACTTACTTTGTGGTGCAGAGCCGCAGGGTGCTCACCACCCAGGAGACGTCTCCGATTATCACGGCGGCGTTGGAATCCGAGGGGCCGGCTATGCTCCATTTTCACACTGGGATCATCAAGGCCAGCGTGGAAGAGAAACCGCACGACCCGCATTACCGGCTGCTGGAGAAGATGGGGTTTCTGAAGATTGGCAAAGATGTGGGATACAAGACCCCGGTGAGCCTGACTCCCAAGGGCGAAGCCTTTCTCAAGCAATTGGCGGGCGTGAAAGCAGAGAAAGACAAAGACGGAACCGAAGCCTACAGCGCGCCGCTGGCGCGACGGAGACTGGTGGAGATTTCCAAGATCACGATGGTGAATCCCAACCGCGCGCTGGTGAACTACAGCTGGAAATGGGACACGACTGCGGCGGGAGAAATATTTGATGCGGCCGGACCGACCGTGAAAAGCTTCAATACCTGGGACCGGTCAACGCTGATCAGCAAGTATGGCGCAGCGTTCTATCACGGAGAGGCGACGAAAGTGACGCTGGCGCTGACCAAGGGCGACCACGGCTGGCAGGTAGCGAGCGAGTAGAAGCAGGCAGATTCATGCGGGCGTTTGTGACACGAACGCCCTCCCCTGCTCGGACGAGCAGCATGAATGGCTGCCCTTTTGGTGGGGATTTGTTACTGCCGTCCGGACGGGGAAGGTTGGGTAACGCCACGGCAAGGAAGCGTTTAATCTTGGGGGCATGAACTGTTTTTTATCTCCTACCGCTTTATGCCATTCATTATGGCAGATGGTATTATGGATGGTATGCATTTAAAGATCGACAAGGCGGGTCGGATCGTCGTACCTAAAGTTCTGCGGGAGCGGATGGGTTTCCGGCCAGACTGCGCCCTTGAAGCCGTTGAACAGTCCGAGGGCATACTAATCAAGCGTATCGAGCAGCGGCCTTCCATGGTCAAGGTGGATGGTCTGTGGGTCCATCAGGGCACCGCAGAAGCGGGGGCCGACTGGGAGCGCATCGTTAGGGATGTGCGGGATGAGCGGATCGCGTCAATTTTGAAGGCCTAGCCGCAGTGCAAATATTCTTCGATACCAGTGTTCTGGTGGCCGCCTCCGAGCAAAGCCACCCGCACTACTCGCAAGCCAATCCGGCACTGCTGCGCGTAGCCGCGGGACAGGACAAGGGATTCATGGCGCAGCATTCAATCGCGGAAGCGTTCTCCGCACTCACACGCATGCCGGTGCAGCCGCGCATCCATCCGGTGGAAGCGGCGCGCATCGTCAGCGAGAACCTCCTGCAGCATTTTCAGGTTGTGTCCCTCGACACAAAGGACTACCTGGAGGTGATGAACACGATGTCAAACGGGGGATGGAGTGGTGCGAAGATTTACGACGCGCTGCTGCTGCGCTGCGCGGTAAGGTGCGCGGCAGAACGGATCTACACGTTCAATGTTGGGGATTTCCGAACGCTGGCTCCGCCCAGCCTCCTGGGGAAGATCTGCGCACCGTGAGCCTCGCAGAACGAAACGCCGTCTCACAGTTTTTTGCGATGCCAGGAAAAATCTTGAGCGTCCCCGGGATTTTGTGCGCCTACATCAATTCTTTCAGCTCGAGCGCGCGAAGTGAATGCAGCTTTCTAGACCGGGACGGGGCCTGAAAGGCCCGAAGGGTTTGTGCGACGGTACGCGGCGCTGAAGCGCCACTCTTCCACCAAGACCCATAACACCCCTAGCCTCGTGTCAGTGTGAACAGCGTTACTTCCGGGGGGCAATTCCAGCGGGCGGGGATACGGATGGTGCCTATGCCGCGGTTAGTGTAGAGCTGCAGCTTGCCGATCCGGTACCAGCCGTAGGGATATTTTCTGCCGAGCTCGGGAAGCCAGGGAGCGCCGAGCAGCGGAATGCGAATTTGCCCGCCGTGAGAGTGTCCGGAGAGTTGCAGGTCCACGGGAAGTTTGGCGATGTAGTCGGCGAAGTCGGGCTCGTGGGCGAGCATGAGTACGAATTCGTCCTGAGGAATGCCGAGCAGGGCTTTTTCGGGTAGAGCCTGCAGGAGGAGCACGTCGCCGACACCGGCAATCCAAATGCGGCTGCGGTCGCGTTCGACGGGCACGGCCTGATTGCGCAGCACCCGGATGCCAGCGGCAGTCAAGCCTTCGGAGATGAGGTCGGGGTCGGCCGCTTGGTCGTGATTGCCCAGCACGGCATAGACGCCGAGACGGGAGCGCAGTCCGCTCAAGATTTGGGCGCAAGGCTGGGAGGAGAGGGCGGCGTCGCGGTCCATGTGCTCGTGCCTCACTACGGGCATGGTGACGAAGTCGCCGGTGAGCACGACCATATCGGGATGGAGTTCATTCACCATGCGGACCGCTGCCGCAATGGGATGGACCGAGAAATAGGTATCGTAGTGAAAATCGCTGAGATGGGCGATGGTGAAGCCGTCGAAGCGCTCGGGGAGACGCGGCAAGGTGAGGTGCACGCGATCGAGGATGGGGTGATTGGGCTCAAGCGCGAACGCGTCGGCGGTGAGCAGACCTGCGCCCGCCGCGGCAGACAACTTCAGGAAGTTGCGTCTGGATGAGAGAACGTTGTTCAAGCAGGAGCAGTCGCGGAGAAATCCATTGCTGAAGTTTATTCTACGGGAAGCGGGAGCGGGGTTGCCGGGCCTGAAGGCCTTTGAGATTATGGGGGAGGTTACGCGGCGCTGAAGCGCCGCTCTTCCACTAGAACCCGGACTAACGCTCCTCCACGAGGACTCGGACCATATGCTCCGCACTCACGGGGCCTGAAGGCCTTGAACTCTAGGGCGACGGTACGCGGCGCTGAAGCGCCGCTCTTCCACTA
>JBBQVN010000231.1:0-3872 GCA_038211475.1 Terriglobales bacterium
GACTTCGGAGCCCACCGCCGCCAACATTGCAAACCAGCCGATCTTGAGGGGCCTGGAATCGTACCAGAGCGACATGTCATAGCCCTTGTCGCTCCCGCCCCCCCATGTGGTTGTACTCGCCATACCCTGACCTCCTTGTTAAGTGATTGAGACCCACCGCTTATTCCGGAGAAAAATTCTCCGACGGAACATTGCTACTATTGCTACCGTTTGATCTGCGTGGCGGGAGATTAGCGGATACAGTTTCTTGATGTCAAGTAGAATATCCAAGGTGAAAGCTGCATCCTTTCCGCGTGCAAAATTCGTGCAAATGACTATGCACTTAACTCCAGTTTCGTCGCCTAAAATACACAGATCTAGGAGGTGCTTGCAACCAGTCTTGAGTAGGGGGCAGGCTCAATCACAACAGCCTGCGCGACAAGTTTGCAGAATAGTTCCCAGCGGTCTTTGGAGGTTCGACGGTTGAACTGGACTGTGAATTCATTGAGATAGAAGTCTAGTTGTTTCTGGGACAAGGCACCTTGGTGAGTACTCACTAGCCAGCGTTTTAACAAGGAGGCCACTCGGTGCACGCGAGGCAGCAAGACCGACGCTGTTTTTCTGCTGGCGCTGATTAGTCGCGGTCGGTGTTTGAAGCCTTCGTGCTTCAACCCTGCATAGGCCTTCCATCCGTCTGTGATAATGATGGAACTCGGTTCACTCACATGCTTTACAAAGGCAATGAGTTGGTTGGGAGCGGCGGTTGGAATCTGGCGCAGGCGGATACGGCCAATTCCCTTCCCATCGATCTGCGCGGCGATTGCCACGAGAGCGTTGCTCTCTAGGTGCCGACGGCCCCTTCCAGCTTCGATGCGTCCCATACGTATTTCGTCCACTTCAACTCTGCCTCCCAGCCTGTCCAAGTCCGGCAGTACAAATGCGCGCCGTAGCTTTTGTAACCACAACCACGCCGTTCTGTAACTGCCGATGCCCAATAGTCGCTGTAGCCCCAAAGCACTGAGCCGCTGCTTCTGATCGGGCATCCACCACATGGCTCGAAACCAGTCCTGTAAGGGAAGTCGAGTTCGATGGAAAATCGTCCCAGCCGTAACCGAGGCTTGGTATCCACATCGGCGGCACATCAGAAGGCATCGTGTGGTAGTCCAACTGCCGCTGGTCGTGCACTGGGGACAACAGAACCCGGCGGGCCACCGTAGCCGAGCCAGGTAGGCGCGGCAGGCGCTTTCTGTGGCAAAACGCTGCTCGAACTTGGCGAGAGTTCGCATATAGTCCTCCACGGCGTGACTCCAGTATGCCTGGGGAGTACTGGAGTTAAGTGTATAGGCTCGTGGCGAACAAAGTTATATAAACATCTATTGAAAATCAAGCGCTCTGTGGTGTCCCCCATGCGTGCTACTCTCGAGAGCTGCATACGTGAAGACCACGGAGCCTTGCCGATCAGGTGCTCCGCTTTTTCTGGGGCCTCAGCTCGCTTATCTATTCAGATTTGGGCAGAGTGAAACTTCTTTAAGCAATCGAGCGGCTCCTGATCTCGATAACGAAGATATCGGCCTTCCAGGTTTGGGTTGGTGAGGATCACGGCCTCCATCCCGGTTTGCTGAAAGAACCATTGAATCGTGCGATTGCAATCTGCCCAGTACCTTTTCTGCATGCACATGGAGCTCAGTGTACGTGATCGTCTGGTGGCGAGCGGAGTTCTTTTTCCCGGTTGAGTTGTTCGATTTGTCGCATCAATTCTGCGATATCTGTCCATCCCGACCCATCCACCGCAGGGATCCAACGAGCCCGCAAATAACCGTAACGGTCAATCAGGAATTCCATATGCTTCGGTGTGGTTCCTTCGCCAGCTAGATCTGGGTTGCTGAGGGTCCTGCGAAACAGGGCGTAGCTGCGCACAATCTCCGGTGCACCTTGCGTCGCCAACGGGAATGGTATGTTTGCTGTGATAGCTGCCATATCTTGCGGATCTGGGTCATTCACAGGCGCCGCCAGCACCACTGTCTTGCTGTCGCGTAAGGTGGCATAAGCCGACCGCAACTGATCCAGCCTCGCACGCGACTCCGGCCATGAAAATAGAACCAGTAGAATCGCTTTTTGCCGACGGAAGTCCTTTAAGGTGCCGCTCGTCCCGTCATGCGCGGAATAGGAGAAGTTTTGCGGGGCCATGTAAGGTTGATTGGGGGCAACGTAGGGGTTGATGAGGCGTGCCTGATAGCCACGGGAGGTGGCATGGAGAAAGTTGATGACATCCCAACGATCTTCTTCCGAGAGTTTGTCGGCAAACGCCGGCATACCCGTACCGGGAATGCCGTGGGTCAGCCAGTGAAAAAAATCGCCTGCGGTATGCTTGGCGGTATGCGGCTCCGTAAGCAGATCCACCGGCGGGATCGCGAAGGTTTTGGCCAAAACGCCATTGCCCTTGGCTTGGGGTCCGTGGCAGAGCACGCAATTCGAGGCAAATATGGTCGCACCGTTGGCAACAGAAATGGTATCGAACGGGACCGGCGTCTTACGGTAGGTTTCCGGAAAAGCCTGAGTGGCAAGGGGAGGCAGCGCCGCAACCAGCGCACAGACTGCCAGTACGGCTGGGATGGCAATACGCCACTTCGGCTCCCAGTGCTTGGACCGACCGAGGGCAACCGTCCAAGCTGCCAGGATCAGCAGTACGATCCCGAACCCCGAGCCGAATATCACGCCCACCCCGCCCCAGGTGGCGTCGATGGAGAATCGGAATGGATAGGGCCAGTCTTCAATGACGGTATGCTTTCCCGGTATGGCGTTCGACAATAGTGTCGCTGCCAACACCAGCGCTGACGCGAGCAGGACTTCGAGCGTGACCCATTTCCGAAGCTTTCGCCCATTGGCCTCGGCCACGTCCTGAGCCTGGCTGAGTGCCGGTAGCCAGACGAGGCGTGCGCGCGCGGCGATCACCAGAATCACCGAGAGCAGCGCGAGCTTGGTATTGAGAAGCCAGCCCCAGCTTGTTGCGACCAATGAGGCATAGCTCGTGTCTACCATGCGATCGGTCACGATGATGCCCGTGACCACGACTGCGATCATCACGGGCAAGGCCATCTTCGAGAAATGTTTCAGGGTCTGGAGGCTTGACTGATCGGGTTCTTCGCGAGTTCGCGTATGGGTCGCGGAGAACAAGACGGTAAGAAAGGCCGGCAACCCTCCGAACCAGACGCTCGCCAGAACGGTATGCAGTGCGTAAGGCAGTACTGATGTGACGGACAGTTCATCAGCTGCGGAATGGCTTGCGAATGATCCAGCAGCCAGCGTGAGTGCAGCGACGGTCGCATACAACACATACTGCCAGCGCGCCCAGGATGAGAAACGGACATAGAGCGCCACTCCGAATACGAGAAGCGCAAGGCCAGCCCGCACCATCCAAATGAGTCCTATGCGGGTCTTTTGTAAGAGGTCTAGCCACGCTCCTGGACGCCAGGCGTTTTCGGCCATGCCCGTGGCCTGCGCGGTCGTTGTGGCCAGCAAGCCAACCAAGCCCACCAGCAGTGTGACTGAAAGCCAGGGTAACGCACGATTCAGGCGGGCGAGCCATGGGGCGTCGAATGCAGTGTTCGCGCGGACGGCAATCGCAAGAAAGACACAACCGCCGATCAGGATCATATTGGACGCAAGCTGCAGCCAGCGGAATAGTGCGCCGATGACCTCGATCATTTCTTTTGCACTTTGCCCTTTACAGAGAAGTCGAAGTACGACTCCACCACATGACCATCAACCGACAGCACCCGAAACTTCACTGAATACTTTCCGGGCGTCAACTCCGGCAACGGCAGGACGATGGATTTCCGGTCCTCTGGAGCAAGTTTTGGTTTGACCTCGGTGACGGGATGCTTCTCGGCGTC
>JBBQVN010000232.1:0-3809 GCA_038211475.1 Terriglobales bacterium
TTTCCTTTAACCGAGATTGTAAAGCACGGGGCGCCCGGAAGTCAAGTTTTGGGGACGGCCCATGCCGGGCGGTTCTAGACAAGAAGGCAATGCAAGCCTTGAGGTTCGCATTGGGTGGTTTCGCGGCGCAAGGGTCAAACAAGCTTAGATTTGGGAAAGCGCCACTCATTACAATATCGGGGCTTTTGCAACTAACGGAAGTCGAGGTCCGGGTGGAGTGGTCAAGGAGTTCAAGTTTGAAAGAGGATGTTCCGGTGGCCCGGCCTCTAGAGTTTCCCAAACCGTCGGAATGAATGTCGTGGCCCTGCGGGACGGTAGAAACAGCTCCTCCATAATCCACGGATCTGCTGTGACCGTGGATTGACCGCTTACTGCGACAATCTGCCCGGCGGGCCGTGTTCTTTCATCGACTTGGTGAGATCCGCGACCGCGGCTTCGAGCAACAGCGCTCCCCGGGCAAGCGGAGGAAGCCTCAAGACAAGGAAATTTAGGTACGTTAAGAGCTGGCGAAGCCGGTTCCAGGATTTCAAAGAGGCCTGACGCCGCCTCTGGCTACCCGTTTATTGGTGTGCCAAGTTGCTGCTGGTCCAGCACTTCGCGGAGACCCTTTGCCAGGACTTCCACGTTTGGCTTCAGCAGCATTGTTTCATGATTGCCTGCAACCTCGCGTACCTCCACGTCGAAGGTAGTAAGGCTGGTCCATTGTTCTACCACCCTAGAGCGGGTCACCCTATTTTCCTCAGCTGTTTGGAAGAGCACCACGCGTCCGTCACACAGCTTGGGACAATATTTCTGACACGCAAGCCGGAACTGCACTTCTGCTTTGTCCCGGGCATCGGTCGCATCGCCTCCCCTCTTTAGGCGGCAGAATAACACCCGGAGGTTCATTCTAAGATTTACACTTTTCGTCGCTACGAACTCTTTCCATTCAGCTGCCGTGAGGTTTACGCACGTCTTTAGATTCTTGCGGATCTTTTCCGCTACTGTTGCGAAAAGGGACGTCTTGAGCGGACTTTGCGTGTCCAAAAGACAGACGATCCCGACTTGTTCGCCCATGGCCCGGAGTTGATAAGCCATCTCGAAGGCGACCAACCCTCCGGCGGAAAAGCCGCCTAAATGATAGGGCCCGTGCTTTTGTACGGTACGAATTTCGCCCACGTATCTCGATGCCATTTGCTCAATCGTGGTGTCGGTAGCCAACCCGCCGTTGAGAGCCAGTGATTGCAACGCATAAACTGGACGATCTGCAAGCTGACGTGACAGCTCGGAATAGCCGACCACGTTGCCGCCGATCGCGTGAACTAAGAAGAATGGCGCACGTTTCTTATCTCCCTGATTGAGCAGGATCAACGTATTCCACGAAGCTCCCACATCTCCGGTCTCCAGTTTCGCTGCGAGCTTTCTGACTGTGGAATGGCCGATCAGCAGGCTCAACGGAACTTTGAATGAAACTTTTCGCTCGACCTCGGCAATGATCCGTGCAGCCGCTATGGAAGTGCCCCCTGACGCAAAAAACTCGTCGTCCAATCCCAAGCTACCCACACCGAGTGTTCGACACCAACACGCCATTAACCAGCTTTCCAAGGGGGAGGCATCTTGACTGGCGGCGTTTCCCTGTGTGTTCACTAAGACCTTGAGAGCCGCCCGGTCCACCTTGCCGTTCGGAGTCATCGGAAACTGGTCTAGCTTCAATATCCGCGCTGGAATCAGCGGCTGTGGCAGCCTCGTTGCCAGATACTGTCTCAGTTCCGTTGCCAGGATCGGCTGTGATATCTGGGTCATAAAACAGCCAGCTAATTCGTTGCCATCTGAATACTCGATGGGAACAACAATGGCACGCTGGATCGCGGGATGGCTCTCCATGGCGGATTCGATCTGGTAGGGCTCCACGCGATATCCCCGGATCTTGATCTGCCGGTCTTTTCTGTGGTGGAATTCTACGTTTCCGTCCGGGAGAAAGACACCCAGATCGCCAGTCTTGTAAATCAGATCGTCCGGATTGTCCGTGAATAAGTTCTTTACAAAGCGTTCGCGGGTCGCGGCAGCGTCATTGAGATACCCCATCGACAAATAAGGCGTACGGATACAGATTTCTCCCTCTTCGCCGATCTCGCAGAGTTTTCCGTCGATGCCGGTCACCAACAGTTGAACCCCGTCGATGCCGCGTCCGAGTGGAATGTTAAGCCCCGCTCGGCTTAGTCTATCCGGACGATAGCGGTAGAAGCCCATCGCCTGGGGAGTTTCGGTCGCGCCATAGAAGTTGACGATTTCCGCGCCCGTTGCTACCGCCAGGCATGCATCCGCCGATTTCTTTGGTAGCAACTCACCCCCAAAGAAAAGATAGCGAACGCTCGTGAGCGGAAACCCTTGCAACTCCGCACCGATCAACAGGATTTGTGCTCTGGCTGGTGTCAGGTGAGCGACCGAAATCTGATGATCGTTCATCCACGAAGCAAACTGTCGCGGATCGGCCAGAATGTCGTCGCCAGGAACGTACAGTGTCGCTCCCAAGCTCAATGGCGTAAAGAAATCGCGCAATAGCGGGTCATGGCTAATGCCGGAGAGCATCGCAAACCGGTCTTTATGCCCCAGATCAAACTCGCCGATCTGCCAACTCAAAAAATGTGCCAGGGGGAAATGTGCGCCAAGCACTCCACGCGGTGCCCCTGTCGATCCAGAGGTGAAGGCCAAATAGGCCAGCTGTTCGGAGCAAGCGAGAGACTGTAGGGAACCGCCTGAGAGTGTCAGGTTGTCTGGAGTGCACCGCGGAATCCCTTCCGTTCGTAGGTATTCCGTGAGCGGAACGGATTCCGCCTGCTCGACATCGATCCAGGCTTTTACGCCGGCCAGACGCAACCGTTCCAGAATCGCCGAGTGCGGGTAAGAGGAGTCTATGATAACGAACGCCAAACCTGCTTTCCACACTCCAAGGAGCGCTGGGACCAGATCGGCGCTACGTCCGCTATGGACGGCTACGATCGCACCCGTGCTCAAACCAAGCTGGACCAGCCAACTCGCGGTCGCATCCACCATGGCGCCTAACTCGCCGTAGGTATAACAACGCTTCTCCGAACTGATTGCCACACATGCCGGACGGGCGGCAATTTGTTCGCTGATTGGATCTAGCACAGTCGACCGCTCGCGGCCTCTCCGAAGCGGCGCACGGGGATCGGGACGCGGCCCATCCAAAGGAGGAGATATTCTGCCTAACTTAGTTGTCATCGTCCCCTGAGTTCCTTTTGGGTAGGCTATTGTGGCTTCATGACCGTAATGCTATTACGTACTGGAATAGCCCCAATCCTAAATTCCAGGAGTTCAGTTTCCCGGACGTTTCCCGGACACCTAAAAAGAGGGAAAGCTCGCTCCATTATGTGGTGGTTCCTGTAGACTTGAGTGACATCAAGCGATGGTGCAGAACATGGTGTGGCGTTGACCCTCTTTGACGAGCCCGCCCCGGTGGATGCCGAGATTGTCGAATATCGCCACATTGCCGAATTCGGATGTGAACTTGAACTCGGCTCCTAAGAGGCGCTCCGAAGCCTCGGAACCATCCAGCAAATCGCTGCCGAACTCAGCCTTTTTGCGCAATAGCGCTGGCAGAGCCATGAAGAGCCGGCGCGTCTCCCGGTCGCAACCTGCCAGTCCGGAACGGTCTACCGCCCGGCGAACGATGCCTCCCATAGCTCCCAGGTGGAGGCGATTGCTGCCGAGGACGTACGAGAAAGGACCGCTCTGCTTATCGACCACGCTAAGGTAGACGACACATTTCAGACACCCATAGGCGCGGTCTATGTGCATATAGTTTGTCC
>JBBQVN010000233.1:0-3678 GCA_038211475.1 Terriglobales bacterium
TCCGCGAACTCCACGCTTTCTTTGCCCTGAAAAGTTACCGTGAGCGGAACCTCGGCCTGCCCGATCACATAAGCATGAAACTCCTGCGGATCGGCGTTGTCCATCTTCGCCCGCATCGTCATCATGCTCCACGGAAAAAGAGGAAGGTTGGAGTTGATCACGATCGCGTCCGCGTGCATGTCGTCCTCCTTCATCTTCGGCTCCGGCCCGGTGGTGATTTCATTCTTGGCCTTGCCGTCGCCGAAAGTGGTTTCCGCCGCCATCTTGACCTGTCCCATGGTCGCCTTCGCACTGGCCGAAACAGGCTGATACTTGTCGTCCGTGACCACCTTGAAACGCTCGATGTCCACCTTCATCGGCCCGATTTCAGCCTTCCCCGAGCCGTCAATCTGGATCTTCCCGTCGCTCTTCTGGACCGTATAGGTTTCGGAAGCCACGGGCTTGCCGCCCATGTAGATGGTGAGTTTACCGTCGTCGGCAACCGCAGTGGCGCAAGCTGATATTGCGGCAAGCAACACCGCAAACGAAAAGGTCTTCATGGGATGTCTCCGTACTCACTGTACCGCAAGTGTTATTATGCTAGATGACTCTCGAACCCCACTCTATCGCTGCGTTGATCGACCACACGCTGCTTCGTCCCGATGCTACTCGGGCCGACATTGTGCGGATCTGCGATGAGGCCAAGGAGTATCGCTTCGCGAGCGTTTGCGTGAATGCATATTGGACCAACACCGTGGCTAACCAACTATCAGGATCGGGCGTGAAAACTTGCGTGGTAATTGGATTTCCGCTGGGAGCCACCTCGACCGAAGCCAAGGTAGCCGAGACAAAGGCTGCTCTAGCCGGCGGTGCTCAGGAAATTGACATGGTGCTCAACATAGGCGCTTTGCGCGGCGGCGATCAGGACGCTGCCCGGCGCGATATCCAAGCTGTAGTCGAAGCCAGTCACGGCTCGGGTGCCCTGGTAAAAGTGATTCTGGAAACCGCTCTACTCGATGACACGCAAAAACGCGCCGCTTGCCTGCTTGCGAAACAGGCTGGCGCGGATTTCGTGAAGACCTCGACTGGCTTTGGACCCTCCGGAGCCACCGTTCAAGATGTTGCTTTGATGCGGGTAACAGTCGGACCGGACATGGGCGTCAAAGCCTCCGGCGGTATCCGTACGCTTGAAGACGTCACGAAAATGGTCGCGGCCGGTGCAACGCGCATCGGTGCGAGCGCCGGCATACAGATTGTCAAACAGGGTGCCGTGAAACAAGGTGCCGTGAACGTGGACACGGCAGGCTACTAGGCCGGCCCAGCGATGGCAACCACTCGCAAATCCGTTGTGCGCTTCCAGGAGCGCGCCGAGCTGCTCGACTTCCTTCTGGACGTGGCCGACGCGACATCGGAATCGCTCGACCTCGATCGCATCCTCACTAATATTGCATCGTACGTGAAAGAGGTGATCCCTTACGACGTCTTCGCCATCCTTCTTTACACCGAGCGCCAGAAAGGGTTGCGTATCCGCTATTCGATCGGGCACCGCGAAGAAGTGGTGCGCAATTTGATCGTGAAGCTCGATGAAGGCTTGACTGGGGCAGCCGCCACCGCCCGGCAACCCATTTTGATCGGCGACGTGCGCAGCGACCCTCGCTACCTGAATTCCATCGACGCCATCCGGACCGAGCTGGCCGTACCCATGACCGCGCGCGGGAAGTTGGTGGGGGTGATCGATGTGCAATCGACCCGGGCCAACGCTTATAAAGAGCAGGACCGCTCTCTGCTACAGCTCATCGCGAGCCGGGCGGCTGTTTCGATCGACAACGCCAGGCTGTACCGGCGCGTCGAGCGGCAGAACCGCACGCTGCGGACGCTGGCCCATTTGTCACAGGAGTTCAGCTCGATTCTCGCTCTGGACGAGCTGCTCCTCAAGATCGCTAAGACGATTCACACGTTGATCAATTTCGACGCGTTCAGTATCTTGCTGATTGATACGGAGCGGAAGGTACTGCGCCACCGCTTCAGCGAACGGTACGATCAGCGCGTTGCTCTCGACAACATTCCGATTGGCAAGGGTATCACCGGAACCGCCGCGGAGAGCCGCGAGACTGTGCGCGTCGAAGACACTTTGATCGACCCCCGTTATATTGCCTCGCACCCAGACATTCGGTCGGAAGTGGCTGTTCCGCTGATCGTGCAGGATCGCGTCGTCGGAGTAATCGATCTCGAAAGCGAACGCGTGGGGTTCTTCACTGAAGACCACGTGCGCCTGCTCGGATTGCTCGCGCCGCAAATCGCCAGCTCGGTTGAGAACGCCCGCCTGTATGAGGAACTCGCCTCTCGGGAACAGCGCATGGAGCAGGATCTCAAGGCTGCGCGCAAGCTGCAATCCGTGTTGTTGCCGCGTACCTCACCCGAGATCGAAGGCCTGAATGTAGCCATCCGCTTGCGGCCGGCGCGTGAGATCAGCGGCGACATCTACGACATCTTTCAGCACGGCAGTGAATACGCTGTTTTCGCCTTTGGCGACGTCAGCGGAAAGGGCGCGGCCGCAGCTCTGTATGGCGCGCTGGTCAGCGGACTCCTGCGAACTTTGGCTTACCGCCGGCGCGGACCCGGCGAGCTCTTGAAGGTGGTGAACGATGTTCTGCTGGAGCGCAAAGTGGATGCGCAATACGTCACGCTCACGATTCTGCAATGGGAGAGCTCAACCTGCAAGCTCCTGATGGCCAATGCCGGCGCCATCCCGCCCATGATCTGCAGGGGCGGCGATATCATCAAGCCCAGAATTGAGGGCGTGCCCGCCGGACTTCTGGAGGACCGGGAATACCAGGAGATTACGATCCAGACCCAAACGAATGACGTCGTCCTGCTTTACTCGGATGGAATCCAGGACCAGTTCAATTCCAAGGAAGAGGAGTATGGCCGGACCAGGCTCACGCGCGTTCTCAAGAGAACTTGCGAACTCGACGTCGAGAGCATTGCGGACGCCATCTTGAAGGACTTCGATGAGTTCACGGGCGACGCTCCCGCCTTCGACGATCAAACCTTGATCGTAATCAAGGTGAAATGATCCAGCCGTTCGAGTATGTGGACGACCATCTCCAGTGCGATCAAGTCCGGCTCGCCGATATCGCACAGCGGGCCGGAACGCCGTGCTACGTCTACTCGGCTTCCGCAATCCTGGACCGCTTCCGCGCCTATGATCAAGCTTTTGGTGACTACCCGCACCGCGTCTGCTACGCAGTCAAAGCCAACTCCAGCCTGGCAATCTTAAGACTCCTCGCCGGTGCCGGAGCGGGCTTCGACATTGTCTCAGGCGGTGAGCTATATCGAGTGCTCAAAGCTGGGGGAGACGCCGGCAAAGTTGTCTTCTCCGGTGTGGGAAAAACCGCCGACGAAGTCGACTACGCTTTATCCGAGCGAATTCATAGCTTCAATTGCGAGTCCGAGGCCGAGCTTGCGTTAATCGACAACTTGGCCGGGCGGCGCGGTGTGAAGGCGAGAATCGCGCTGCGTGTCAATCCCGATGTGGACGCCACCACGCACCCCTACATCTCAACCGGATTGCGTGAGCACAAATTTGGCGTTGACATCGCGGAAGCCGAGGGCATCTACACGCGCGCAAGAAGTTTAACGCACCTGATCGCCGACGGCGCGAGCTGCCACATTGGGTCCCAGATCACCGACACGCGG
>JBBQVN010000234.1:0-3567 GCA_038211475.1 Terriglobales bacterium
GACGGCGAAGGGCTCGACTTCGCTGACGGTGCTGGCGGCCAACGGAACTTCGCTGCAATTGACGCTGCCGGCCTCACCGGTGATTGAAGACCCGCAAGGGTTGTGCCCGGCGCAGGATGCAACGTGCCTGGTGGTGAATCAGACGGTGGTGAGTGTGGATGCGACAGTGGGCACTACCGGCGCGCTGACTCTGACTTCGGCAGACCTGCTGGACGCCGCGCCGACCAATGAAGTGGAGGGGACGCTGCTCGCCAACGGCACGCCGGGACAATTTTTTCTAGTGGTGTCCAACAAGGTTCTCGGTGGGGCGGGAAATGCGACGCTGTCCGCGGCCAATACTGGAGATATTTTTCTGGTGACGCTGAACAATCCGACGTTCATCGTGGATACCGATGAATTTTTCAATAACGCCTCGGTGCCGGCGAGCACCCTGACAACGCTGTTCAGCAGCGAAGCCGACCTGGTGGACGGGCAGGATGTGATGGTGCATGCGACGGCAGCCACGGGCACGGCGGCGAATGGCGATCAGGCGTTGACGGCGGACGTGGTTCGATTGCGATTTACGCGCACCACCGGGACGGTGCAAAGTATTTCCGGGCAGGCCATCTCACTAAGCAACGTGCCGCCGTTTATACCGTTCATCACCAATCCTCTGGTGCAGACGATTACCGGGACTACGAGCTTTGATAACGTTACGGACGTGAACAGCCTGACCGCGGCGGACACCGTGTCGATTCGCGCGCTGCTCTTAAACAACTCGGTGTTTAGTTTTTATGCCGCGAAGGTTCGTTTGCAGCCGTAAGCGCCTCGAGGCAGATTGTCGGGCACTGCGCGACGATCGCGTCGCGGATTCAAACCGCAGATTCCTCACCCCGCCAAAAGACGGCGGGGCTTCGGAATGACGGGTCTGGGTGTTTGGCGCTTTTCTTGAATGACGGAGTGCGTCGGTCGCCGTTCCCGCCTTGACGATGCGCTTATACCGGCAGCGGAGTTCCGATGGTGGTGTTTGGCGGAAGCGATGACGGCGCGATCGGAGCGGCGGGCGCTACCGGAGCGAGCGGGTGCGCTGCCGCGGGATGAACGCGCCGGTAAATGGCCAGAGAAATCGCGCCCATACCCCACAGCAGCACGGCCAGCTTGATCCATCCACCTACGTGAGGAATCATCTCCACCACGCGGATAAGGATCACGCCGACCACCATGCGTCCGATCAATTGCCAGAGCTCGCGGGTGCGGCCCATCAGCCATTGACCCACCACGGCACCGACAACAATTTGCGCGCAGTACAGCGTAGTAATCCACAAAACGAGGGTGGAGATGCCGATCAGCAGGCCCACCACGGTAATGCAAGCAATAATCGCAGCGATAGGAACGCCGAACATGACCAACAAACCGAGACCGAATGAGGCTCCGTAACGCTCGGCCGAATCCACGGTTTCACCCGCGAACGCCGGCATGAGCAGGAACAACACCAGAGCGAACAAAATCGTGGCGGCGGTCCAGATCACGCGCCAGACATAAAATTTGCTTTCCGAATATTCGGTGTGGTGCTGCAGGCGGGTGAATTCGGGAACAAAGGCGAGTTTCGCCCCGGACGAAACATCGGGAGGCTGGTTGCCCTTGAATTTTACGCGCCCATCCACCTGCGCCGAGGAACCAAACTGCAGCGAATCGCCGCTATCCTGGATGCCGCCGCCAACAGTGCCGGAAATGTTGGTGCTTTTGCTGAAGGTCAGCACATCGCGGCCGAGTTTGCCATCGATGGTGAGGGAATTTACAAAGGTGGTGATGCTGCCGCCAATTTTTCCGCTGGAGTCCAGCGTGATGGCTTCCGAGAAGGACAGCACGTTCTTGGCGACAGTACCGCTGATCAGGGTGGTGTTGGTGAAGGAGCGGACGTTACCGTCGACCTGGCCGCTGATGCGCACGATTTGAGAGAAGCCAATCACGTCTCCGGTGACGTGCCCTTCGATATCGGCGTTCTGGCAGAAAACATAAACGTCGCCGTCGACGGTGCCCTCGATTTTAACGTGATGACCGGACATGAAAATGTCGCCCTTGATGGTCTCGCCCTTGGCGACTTCAACGTTGTCGCCTTTGCGGAACTCCGTGGCCGTTGCGGCCGACGGCAGCGAGGCAGCCACCCAAATTCCGGCAACGATCATGGCGAACACGGAGCCGCGCCGCACGCGGCGGCGCAAGAACATCACGGCCGAAGCCGCGATGGTCAGAAAAGCGAGGACCTCAAGTAGTGTCAGCATCGATTGCCATCCTTTCCAGAAGGCGCCTTGAAAAATTAATAGACCGAGAAGATTGCTGCCGCCAAAACCCGCTTGTTCGAAGCGTTGCTGCATGGGCTCCACATAGCCGGTGTAAAGCGCATAGGCGCCGGTGGCAGCCAAGGCGAACACCGCCCCCCAAATCCATTGCATGGATCTCCGAGCCTGCTGCTGAAAAGCAGCCAGACGCGAGGGCAGTGGTTCGTCTTCTTCAAGCATGGCGCGGGTCAATAGACGGGACTCGCGCTCAAGGGCGCGGAGAAGGGTGCGGCAAGGTGCACAGTCCTGGGTATGCGTGGAGACTTCCTGGGCGCGCTTGCGGTCCAGTTGGCCCTCGACATAGAGGAGCAAGGTCATCTCGTCGAGATGTTCATCGAGCCGCTCGCTTTGAATTTTGGGTACGTCGGTCATGGGGTCCCTCCCGCCGCCAGCGCCGCATTCCCTTCCAGCGCTTGCCGCAGTTCGTGACGAGCGCGCAGCAGAACGACGCCGACGAAGGCGCGGCGCACGCCTAACTCATCGGCAATTTCGTCGTAACTCATATCGGAGTAATAGCGCATCACCAGCGCCATGCGCGCGCGCTTCCCCAAGGTGCTGAGGGCTTTGCGGACTTCCACGCAGCTGCGCTGCTCGATGAGGCGGTCGAGCTGGCTGGGGTCGGGATGCTCGAGGGGGATGGTATCGGAATCCTCGGTTTCCTTGTCCTGGCGGATCTTGCGGCGGCGCAGGGTGTCCCAGCAGTGATTGGCGGCAACTTTGTATAGCCAGCCAGTGAAGGGGCGCGACGAATCGTATTGGTTGAGCTTGGCTTTCAGTTTCATAAAAACTTCCATGGTCGCGTCTTCGGCATCTTCGCGGGTGGGAAGCGCCCGGCGGCAAAACCGGAAAATGGCGGGAGCGTAATCGTGGTACAACTCCCCCCAAGCCTGGGCGTCTCCTGCCCTGGCACGAGCGATTGCCTCCGTCGGTTCCACTATTCCCGGCGAACTCATTCGGCCTGGTCTCAGAGCTTCCATAGGTAGTACGCAGCAAAGGCGAAAAACTTACACGGTCCCATACGCCGCGGCGGGCCCAGTTCCGGGTACCCGCAGCGGCGTGCGAACAGGCAGCAATCTATCAGAAAACGGAACGGCCCGGCACGTGGCCAGGCCGCTCGGGGTGTGAATGATCCAGAAGCCTCAATTGAGGCTGCGGGCGCTAGAAACTGACCTTGGCGGCGATTTGCAGCCCTCTAGGGCCGCCGCTGCCGAGGAACGGGTAGCCGATGCCCACGTCGCCGGTGGCGGTG
>JBBQVN010000235.1:0-3492 GCA_038211475.1 Terriglobales bacterium
TCCTGACGGCCTGCCCGTAGGCTTCGCCAAGGACACGATCACCGATCCTCGCACAGGCAACACCCTCGAGGTAGTTGGCCTGACCTGCGCGGCGTGCCACACCGGCCAACTTGAGTATCAAGGCAAGGGCGTGCGCATTGATGGAGGTTCGGCCAGCTTGGATCTTGCGGCGTTCCAAACGGAACTCGGCTTTGCCGTAGGCTTCACCGACAAGATTCCATTCCGTTTTGATCGCTTCGCCAATGCAGTCCTGGGTGAAAGCGCCAACCCAGAAGCCAAGAGCGCTCTTCGCCACGATCTACAGGAGCTTCTTGCCCAAGGGGCCACCGAAAAGCAACTGGCAGTGGATCGCAAACTCTATGCCACATCCGCCGGGTTTGGTCGAACCGATGCTCTTGGCCGCATCGGTAATTTCGTTTTTGGCACTGAACTAGACAACGCCAATCTCCGCCCTGCCAATGGTCCCGTGAGTTTCCCGCCGGTGTGGTATTCAAGCTGGTTTGATTGGGTGCAATACAACGGCTCCATTGCGCAGCCCATGGTCCGCAACATCGGGGAAGCCCTTGGGGTCCGCGCCCGCGTCAATCTTACCGATCCCCAAGCTGGCCTTTTTCGCTCTTCCGTGGACGTGAAGAACCTGCACGACATTGAAAATCTACTCGCCGGACCGACAGCCTTCAACGGCTTGCGCGCTCCGGCTTGGCCCGAATCCATCTTCGGCCCCATTGACCGTGCCAAAGCGGAAGCCGGAAAGAATCTCTACCAGAAACACTGCCAGCACTGCCACTTGCCCGTGGTTGGTTCCGGCGAACTCCAGGATGTCACCTCGTCCTACTGGGCGCCCGGGCAGGAGGGCCGCCACTTTCTGAAGATGAACCTCATTCCACTCGAAGAAATCGGTACCGACCCAATCACTGCCGCTGACTGGGAACACCGCACTGCTGTTACTGGTGCCCTGGGCTTGGGCACGGTTCCGGCGGCACGTGGCCTGCAAGTGGTCACAGACACTATTGCGGCCAAGAAGTACGACGAGTTGGGTGTACCGCTGGACCAGCGCGCGGAGTGGAACGGCTTCCGCGATTCCTATGTGCGCGCGCCCCTGGCCTATAAGTCGCGGCCGCTCAGCGGGATTTGGGCCACTCCGCCTTTTCTTCACAATGGCTCCGTCCCCTCGCTCTATCAAATGCTCATCCCCGCCGACCGCCGCGACAAGACTTTTTATACCGGCAGCCGCGAGTTCGATCCGAAGCACGTCGGCTACGCTTCCGCGCCGTTTGAGAATGGTTTCATGTTCGACACCACAAAAACCGGAAACGCCAACACCGGGCATGAGTTCAAGAACGGGCCGCGATCCAAGGGGGTCATCGGCCCCGAACTCACCGACGACGAGCGCTGGGCAATCATCGAGTACCTCAAGGTGATGTAGGTTTTACAAACATTGTCGTCTTCGCGCGCCATCAACCCATCCCACGGCCGCGAGCCGTACAACGCGCTTCCTCCTGATAGAATCTGATTTATCATTCTCATCACAATTTGGAGGCACCTATGGCAGAACAGGGTGAGCAGCCCCTCGTCGTGCAGACTGAGACCCACAGCAACGCCGGAAAGTGGATTCTGATCGCCGTTGCGCTGCTCTACGTCGCCGGTTCGCTGTACTTCCTGTATGGCATGAACACTAAGCTGGAGACCCTCACCAAGGACCAGGACGGCAGCAAAGCTCAAATTACTCAGCTTACCAAACGCATGCAGGCCGCCGAGGCAGACGATGAAACTCTAGCCCGTCAGGTGGGCATGACCAAGAAAGAAATGGCCGAGCGCGCCACCGAATTGCAGCGCCAGCAGAGGGCCGCGGAAGCCCGCCTCTCGCAGCAACAGAAGGAAGGCATCAGCCAGGTGACGGGAGAAGTCGCCGGCGTCAAAACCGAAGTGGGGGGCGTCAAGACCGATGTCGCATCCACCAAAGCGGAACTGGCTGACACCAAGGCCACCCTGCAACGCACCATCGGCGACCTCGGAGTGCAGAGCGGCCTTATCGCCAACACCCGCGGCGACCTCGAGACCCTGAAGCACAAGGGCGACCGTAATTACGTCGAATTCACCTTGCAGAAGGGCGCCAAGCCCCAACCAGTCTCCACTGTCTCGCTTCAGCTTAAGAAGGTGGACACCAAGCGCGGTAGGTTCACCCTGGGTGTGACCTCCGACGACCGCACCATCGAAAAGAAAGACCGAGGCGTTAGCGAACCCATCCAGTTCTACTCCGGCCGCGACCATCTGCTCTATGAACTCGTGGTCTGGACCGTGGACAAGAACAAGGTCACCGGCTATCTCAGCACTCCCAAGAACGCGCCGCTTCCAGTGAGTTCGAACTAAAGAAGAATTCGAATTAACGAAGAGCTAGAACTAAAAAAACATGAGTCCGAGCTGGCACGGGGCTGGAGAAATCGTACTGCGCACCGCAATCATCTATGCGGTGGTCCTGCTCGGAATTCGCCTCAGCGGAAAGCGCGAGGTGGGCCAGATGACGCCCTTCGATCTTGCTCTTCTCCTCCTGCTCTCCAACGCGGTGCAGAACGCTATGACCGGCCCAGATACCACGCTTGTCGGCGGCGTGGTTGCCGCATCCACGCTGCTGATTCTCAACTTCTTCATCGCAGACCTTTCCGGCGTCAACCGCAAGTTCCGCAAGTTTATCGAGGGGCAGCCCACCCTCCTCGTCCACGATGGCAGTATTCTTTCCGCTCACATGGTCCGCGAGCACGTCAGCATGGACGAACTCCAACGCGCGCTCCGCGAGCACGGCATCGCCCAGTATCAGGATTGCGCTCTAGCGGTGTTGGAAGTGGACGGCTCCATCAGTTGCTTGCGCTTTGATGACATCAAGGCCACCGATACCCATAACCACCCAGGCCGCCGCCGATTCCTTAACAAACATCAATAGCCCTGCCCCATGACCGCTCTCGCCACGCCCCTTGTGATTCGCGACCTGCAGAGCATCGGCGATCTGCGTCAACTGGAAGCCGTCGAAAGGGAAGTCTGGGGCGCGTCCGATTCTGACACCATGCCGCTGCTCATGGCTATCGCTCTGCGCGAGGCTGGCAATTTGTTTCTGGGCGCTTTCGACGGTTCCAGAATGGCGGGTTTTGCTTTTGGTTTCTTCGGCCGCGAGCACGGCCGATTCAACATCCATTCTCATATGCTCGCTGTGCGTCCAGAGTATCGCGACACGCACGTCGGGTTCCGGCTCAAGCTGGCGCAGCGCGAACGGGCCCAGGCTCTGGGTGTTCGAGAAATTACCTGGACTTTTGACCCGCTGCAGAGTCGCAACGCCAACCTGAATTTCGCGCGGCTCGGAGTATTCTCCACTTCCTACCGGGTTGATTTTTATGGCACTTCATCGAGCAGCGCGCTGCATCAAAACGGCACCGACCGGCTTTGGGTGCAGTGGCCGCTGTCCAGTTCTCGAGTGCGGCACCGTATCGACGGGCGCGATTT
>JBBQVN010000236.1:0-3491 GCA_038211475.1 Terriglobales bacterium
GCACGAGTGGTGCGAACGCCGTCTACTCGCCCGCATCCATCGCCTCACCGTCGCCACCCTGCGCAAGCAAATCGAGCCGGTCACCGCCGCGCAATTTATGCAGTGGCTCATGCGCTGGCAGCATATCGCACCTGGCACCCAACTCACGGGAGAGCGCGGCACCATGGAGATACTTCGCCAGATGCAGGGTTTTGAAGTTCCCGCAAATGCCTGGGAGCGTCAGGTGCTGGCGCGCCGCATTGCCGACTACGATCCCAAGTGGCTGGACCAACTCTGCCTCACCGGCGCAGTGGGATGGGGGCGACTCTCGCCACATCCCGCCACCATCGAGCAATCCCCGCAAAACGGCGATGATTCAGGCCCACGCCGCCGCGTCATTCCTACCAGCGTTGCTCCCATCACCTTCTTCGTGCGCGAAGACGCCGACTGGATGGCACCGCACCACGCGGCCGTAGATACGGAAGATCCCCGCGGCCTCAGTACTGGAGCCAGACAGATTCTTGATTTCCTTCGTCATCGCGGAGCATCGTTCTTTGCCGACATTGTTCGTGGCACAGACAAACTCAAATCTGAAATCGAGATGGCGCTCTGGGAACTGGTGGCGGCTGGCGTGGTTACCGCTGACGGCTTCGATAACCTGCGCTCTCTGATTGATCCCAAGCGACGCTCTGGGCAAGGCAGCGGCAAGTTGACCCGTCCCCGCCACAACGCCGGGCGCTGGGCGCTGCTGCACACCGAACCCGCTGAACGCACTCGCATGCTGGAAGCCACTTGCTGGATGCTGCTGCGGCGCTATGGCGTGGTGTTCCGTGACCTGCTGGCGCGCGAAACCAATCTGCCAAAGTGGCGTGAGCTGCAAGTTACTTTCCGCCGTCTGGAAGATCGCGCGGAGGTGCGCGGCGGCCGCTTCGTCAGCGGATTTGCGGGTGAACAGTTCGCTCTGCCAGTCGCAGTCGGGTCCCTGCGCGCCAACCGCAAGCAAGCGGCCACAGGCGAGGTCATGACCATTGCCGCAGCCGATCCGCTGAACCTGGTGGGCATCATCGTCCCCGGTGAGCGGGTGGCGGCCATCTCGGGAAGGTCGGTCGAGTTCCGCGATGGAGTCGCGGTGAGTACGGAAATCGTCGATCTCGATGTTGCCGCTGCAGGTTGAACAAAAGCGCGGCGGCCAGCTTGCTCCAAGCACTTGTTCCAGGCACTTGTTCCATACTCTTGCTCTATACTCTTGCTCATGCCCCTCCGCAGCCTCTTTCCCAAAAAAGAGAAACAGGAGCACAAGATTCTGCGCCAGATCGAGCGCAGCGGCGACCAACTTCAGCCGGAGTATCACCGCGCTACCCCCGAGTGTCCGCATCCCGAGCGTTGGAGCATGTTTGACTCGATGACCGCGGAAGTCGAAGTGCTGGAATTTCTGCGGACTGTAGTGACCACTCTCAAGCCCGAACTTGTGGTGGAAACCGGGACCTTCAGCGGCATTAGCACGCTCTGGATCGCCGAGGGTCTGCAGGCAAACGGCCGTGGACGCGTCGTCACCTGCGAGTTCGATCCCAAGGTGTATGAAAACGCGAAAGCCCGTTTCGAAGCCTCGCCGCTGGCTCACTTCATCGAACTGCGCAACCAGTCGAGCCTCGACATGCAGGTGGACGGCACCATTGATCTGTTGTTCAGCGACAGTGACATGCCGATCCGCGAACAAGAAGTACGCCGCTTCCTGCCGCAAATCAACCCCTACGGTCTCATCCTGATGCACGACGCGAGTTCGCACCTGAAGCAAGTGCGCGAAGCCGCCCTGAAACTCGAGCACGAGGGTCTGATTTCAGTCGTCCTGCTGCCCACTCCGCGCGGTCTGGTAGTCGCGCAAAAACGCGAGGGCCGCAAGTAGGGAGAGCCAGTATAAAGTTTCGCGTTTCAAGTTTTGAGTTTCGAGCTTGGGACCGCCTCTCAGCTATCCCTCTGGTGATCCCAACCGCCTGGGCAGTTACAGCGCCATCAAGGTAGGACAGTACACCAGGAAGGTTCTGCCCGCGTTGGCGTGAGCCCCGCCGATGCGATGCTCTTAATGCACCAGCAAATCATCCGACAGCAGATGGGCCTTGAGGGCGAGATTATGCCCCCGCTGCAGGTCCCCAGCCTTCACCGCTGCGCGTGCTTGATCCATAAAATTGCGGATCTGGCTGATGGTGTCCTGGCGCGTGGCATCCACCTTGCCCTGCAAGATCTGTTTCAAATTGGCATCCGTCGACGCCAGCAGTTGATCGGTGTGAAGCCGCTGATGGCTTTCTTGTTCCCCAGTCATCCCTGGAGCCAATTGCACTTCGGGCTCGGGCGCACCACCCTCCTTCACGACCACGCGTTTTGGAGAGCCACTGCACGCCTTGGATTTCGTCTTGGTGGAAGGGTTGGGCTTCGGGGTCTCGGCGGTGTCCTTGGGCGGGGGCGCGGGTTCTGCTGCGGGTTGGGTCTGCGACGGCTGACTCTGGGCCCGAAGTAGACTGTGAGCAGCCAATGGATTGGCGAGAGCGTACGCTAAGACAACAATCAGGCTGGCCAGATGCATAAATTTCCTCGCCTGTTCTTTCGCCACGGGGCGCTTTCCCAATTGTAGTCCTCGGGGGTGACTCGTGACGTGCTTTTAGGACGCTTCCTGTCCGGCGGCCACTGCTGCTTCCTGCCGAATCTCCAGTCCGGGCAGGCGCAACCGGCAAATCGTGCCCGGACCTTCTGAGGAGTCAAACTCCACCGAACCAAAGTGCCACTGCATGATCTGATAGGTCTGCGCCAGTCCGATTCCACTGCCGCCTTTTTTGGTGGTGAAGTAAAGCTCGAACACCCGCTCGCGGATCTCCGCTGGCATGCCCGGCCCCTGGTCGCGTATTTCGGCGACGACCATGCCTTCTTCGTGCCGCGCCGCCACGGTAAGGATGCCCCCTTGGGGCATGGCCTGCACGGCATTCAGCACTATATTCAACACAGCCTGCTTCATCAGGTCGCTGTCCACCTTCACCAGCAGCGGCTCATTCGGGAACTCCCGCATCACCACGACGTCATCTCGCCGGGCGTCCGGCGCGGTCAAGATGATGGTACTTTCCAGCAGCTTTCGCAAGTCCAGCTCCTCAAGCTTCAGATCGTGGGGACGGGTGAAGTCCACCAGGATCTGCACGACCCGATCCAGGCGGTGGATCTCACTGCCGATTACGTCAAGATGACGGCGGGTATCGGGCTCGGCCTGTTGCAACTTGTTTTGTAGCAATTGCAGGTGCAAGGAGATGGCGTTAATCGGGTTCTTTACTTCATGGCCGACGTTGCGGGTTACCCGGCCACTGGCGGAAAGCCGCCGCGACAATTCAATCTCATCGCCAATGCGCCGCACCGACTCTGCGTCCCGAATGGTGAGCAGTCCTCCGATCGGCGTGCCCTGCTCTTGTATAAAGTCGACCGACACTTCCAGTCGCCGCCCATCCTCGCCATCCAACTCTCGCTGACGGACTGCC
>JBBQVN010000237.1:0-3490 GCA_038211475.1 Terriglobales bacterium
TCGCGCAACACCCGCGCCGTTTCTTCTGGACGCTCCCAGTAGCCGGGAAAGATATTCGGACCGCGCACCAGGATCTCCTCGTTCTCGCCAAGCTTCATTTCCACGTCGTCAATCGCGGATCCCACGCGCCCCGGCTGCGCAGCCTGCGGATGGTCCATGGTACAGATGGCTGTGGTCTCGGTGAGTCCATATACCTGCAGCACTTGGATCCCAAGCATTGCAAAGTACAGTTGGGTTTCCACGCTGAGCGGCGCGGAACCGCAAATCAACGCCTTCAGCCGCGACCCGATCATCTTCTTACGAATCGCCGGAAAAATAATCGCGCGCGCCAGCCTAAGCCAGAACCTGTCGCCCAGCGTCGCGGATTTTTCCAACTCCCGCATCCAGGCGCCCTTAGCCCGGCTATAAACCCGTTGCGGAAAGCCACCCGCCTGCCACAGTTGCTCGTCCACCGCTTTGCGCATGCGCTCCAGTAGCGCCGGCACGTTCAGGAAATAGTCGGGCGCTGCCATCCGCATCTCGTGTGAGAGCTTGCTCAAATCGGAATTCATGGTCAGCAGGCTGCCTCGCGTCAGGCTGGTCAGCAGCAGAATCCACGAACCGGCAAAGCCGAAGGGAAGGTAATGAAACACGCGATCCTGCGCCGCGCTTCCCGCCATCAGCAGGTCGAGCCTGCCCGACGTACACCGCAGCATGTGCCCGATATTCCCGGCGCTCAGCACCACTCCCTTCGCATCTCCTGACGTCCCCGAGGTGTAGATGATGGTGACCGCATCGTCCGCGCTCAGTGGCAGCGCAAGCGGCACACTCGCCTTCTCGGCAAAAATCTCGTCGAACAGAAATTGCCGTGGGGCTTCCGGCCAAGCCTGCGTGATGCCATCCCGCAACCCCGCGTCCCCGCAGAAAATTGCCGCCGGCGAGCAATCCTTCAGCATGGCTACCAACTCCGCTGGAGCCTGCCGCGCGTACAGCGGCACCACCATCAATCCCTCGGCCATCATCGCCAGGTCCAGCGCAATCCAGCGAACACTATTCCCACTCAGCAACCCGCAACGGTCGCCGCGTTGCAAATTCTGTTTCCGCAAGTACCCCTGTGCCTGCCGCACCAGGTCCAATAATTGTCCGCCGGTCACCGCTAACGCCTCGCCGCTGCGCAATTCCTGCAACACGACTGTGTCGCGGGCGATTGCCAGGCGTTCGAAAATCGTTTCCAGAAAACTCATGCGCTTGGCCTAGCTGTACTTCTCCATTAACTGTCGCAGTTCCGGATTCAGTGGCGGCAAATAATCTTCCCAACTCCACTCCCCCTGACGGGTGGGGAATTCCGGATAGCGGCGCTGCAACTCTTCTTCAAACATCACTCCCATGCGCGCCATCACTTTCAAATTCTTTGCGACCGTGCGCCCAATCCCGTCTTGAATCGCTTCGCCATCCTGGCTCAACTTATGCATCGCGGCCAGGAGTCGGTCGGTCAGGTCCTCGTCGTCCACATTCATCAAGAGGTCTTCGTGTCCGCGCTCTTTCATCAGATTGCGGATGCGTTCGTCCATGGTCACGCCTGCCGACGGCACTCGGCTCGGCATGCTGGTCACAATGCCGTGGTAGCGCGATGACACCATCATGTGGCTTGCTCGCAGAATGCTGACCAGTTCGTACATGTTGTACACGTCCGAGCTCAGCACCGGCACTCCGCCCAGAGACGCCGAAATCGTGCCGCATGCGTACTCATCCAGGCGCTCCGTCGCTACCAGAATTGGGAACACCGGTTTCTGTTTCCGGAACACATCCACGGCGCGTGCTATTGCTTCCAGATAGGCCCGGTAAGGCCCCTCGACCTCCGGTCCTGATTTGTGAAAGTACACCGTGCGGTAATGACTGTCTTTGTAGGCGCCAGCAACCGTTCGCGCCGCATACTTCGCTACCGACGCCGTCACCGGCCACCAATACGGATTCACTGGGCACACCGCCAGCACCGGCGTGGTCCCATCCCACCCTTGCTCGCGCAACACTCGCTTGCCATACTCCGGGGTCCGCGGCGAGAAGGTCCACGCCGTGTCAGTCCCTAACTCGGTTGGCACCCCCAACTCCCGCAGCACCGTCCGGGATTCTTCATTGCGGGTGATGATCAATGAGCTTTTGCAATAGTCCGCGCACATCTGGCGAACTGAGGGATCCATTGCGCCCGCCTCCGCGCCATAGCCCACCGACAGCTTGTTCTGCGCCGTCGCAATGCCCAGCGACCCAATCATCATCGTAGTCAGTGCGTTCGCAAACTTGCTCTTGAACATCGAGCCTTCGCACGCCACCACTCCGTGATGCCGCGGCACTTCCCGCGCCAGAAATGGCGGAAAAATGTCCGGCAGGTGAACTTGTTTTGTGCCTTCGAAGTATCCGTATGAATATTCAAAGTTCTGGCTCATCACGCTGAACTCAACCTGGTTTGCGCCCAGAATGTGCCGGATCTGTCGCAGCGTCTCCTCCACTCGCACATCGGAACCGGTGTTGCGCGTGCCGTTGTAGCCGGCAAACAGCAGTTTGAGTTTCTGCCCCGGACGCCACGCTTTGCCTTCGCCCATAATCCACCGGGCCTTGGCTCCGCGAATGATGCTGCTCACCCAGGTTTCCAGAATGTAATCGGTCATGCCGGTACTGCCTCCGGCCAATCCAGATACGGATAAGAGAAGTGGTGTTCCTTGCTGAACTTCAGAAGGGGGTAACTGTATTGCGAGAACGGTACCGGCTTGCGTCCCATCTCTGTGGTCACCCGCGTGTTGTCGAACACCGTGTTCCACAAGAGATACGGCTTGAACACTTTCAGCAAAGATGCCCCGAAGCCGATGCTGCCCTTGCGGTTGGCCAGCGTATTCACCAGTCCTGAGAAAGGCGGTTCTAAGCCGGGCACAAACAGTGGCGCCGGTTTGCCCTGGGCGGCCGCCAGTGCCTTGGTCAACTCGCGAAAGGTTTGCGATTGCTCGCCTGACGACAAGTGATAAATCTCGTGCTCCGGCTTGTCCTTCTGGTGCAGCGCGGCAATCGCATCCGCCACAAAGTCCACATTCACAATGTCAATGCGGTCGTCAGGGCGGAAAGGCAGCACCGGCAGTCCCGCTAGAAACACAAATGCCTTCACCATGTCGAACTGAGTCGTCGCGGCATGCCGGCTGTCTCCCAGCACGATGCTGGGTCGAAAATAAGTGCGCGGTACATCCGCCAGCAGCTGCCGTCCCATGTGCTCGCAGAATTTCTTGGTGCGAGCGTAGGGATCGTAGTCCGAGCGCTCCCAGTCAATCGCCGTGTCCTCGGTCACCACTTCGTTGTTTCGCTTGCCTGCCACCGCCACCGTGCTCACGTGGCTGAAACGCCGCAACCCATGCTGGTCCCGGGCCCTCATAGCCAACTGGATCACCTCCAGCGTGCCCCGCAGGTTCACGTTCAAACAACTCTTTTCCGACTTGCGATTTTACGACGCCGCGCAGTGGATCACCGAATC
>JBBQVN010000238.1:0-3465 GCA_038211475.1 Terriglobales bacterium
TGTACGAGAAACCCGAAGTAGAACACGATGATGGACCCGATAAAAGCCTCGAGTATCAGCAGGAATTTCCCTTGCGTCAACAGGTAGGTCTTGCAGGTCTCGTAGATCAGCTCGGAGATTTCCAGCATGGATTTGTGCACAGCCATGTTCTTCAGTTGCGTGAACATCATGAGACCGAAGAGCAGGCCGAGCGCACAGACCAGCAATCCGCCCATCAGGAGGGTGCGTCCGTTGATGCCGCCTAAAAAAGACACCTGGCCGAGATCGGGCAGTATAAGATTGGCCTCACCACCCCCAGCGTGGGCGGGGACCTCCTGGGCAAACGCCTGCGAGGGAGCGGCCGCTAACAGGCAGATAGCGAGCAACGCGGTAAATAAAGGGGCCATCCAGGTCCTCAGCAACGTGTTCTTCCAAGGTCTTGACGTGCACTGCGATCGACCGGCCAGCGGGGCCGTACGTGGATGCGCAGATATCGTGTTTACTGAAACCAGGTGCAAGTAAAATCCTCCAGTGGATTCGAACGAAGGCTGGCGCGGGAATCGACCAGTATCACGCTACAATAACGCAGCCATGGGCTCAGAAGCAAGGGCGATTGGTACAAAAGGGTGCACGAAATAACCGTCAGGGGACAAGCTAAAGCATGTCCCACGGCAGCCAGATAGAATGGGAATCGTCATGGAGTTTCGGTTTCGCCAGGCAATCTGCAACGAAGTTTACGGAAAAGCCCCGCTTGCCGACGTCTGCCGCAGCATCCGCAAGATTGGCTATGCGGGGATCGAGATTGCGCCGTTCACGCTGGCGGACAGTCCTTCCGAAATCGCCTCGGGGCAGCGGAAGCAGTACCGTGACGTAATTCAATCGGAGGGCCTGGCGTTCATCGGCCTGCACTGGCTGATGGTCTCTCCAAAAGGCTTGCACGTCACAACGTCCGACCAGGCTTTGCGTGAACGCAGTTGGGGTCACATCCGTGAGTTGATCGATCTGTGCGCGGACCTGGGGGACAACGGCGTGATGGTTTTTGGCTCGCCCCAGCAACGATCCACCACCGGCGGAATCAGCCGTGCTGCGGCAATGGCGAATTACACCGATGGACTGGCAGGCGTGGCAGCCCAGGCGCAGGAGCGGGGCGTGACCATTCTGGTGGAAGCGCTCCCACTAAACCAATGCGACGTGATCAACAGCCTGGCTGAGGCAGTTGCGATTGTCGAGCAGATCGGGAGTCCTGCGGTCCGCACCATGTTCGACACGCATAACGCAATCGATGAGACTGAACCGCACGCGGCGCTGATCGAGCGCTATTTTAACTACATACGTCACGTGCACGTCAATGAACTGGACGGCCGGCACCCTGGAACGGCGGGGTACGATTTCAAGCAGGTCTTTGAAGTGCTCCGCCGGCGGAACTATCAGCATTGGATTTCGATGGAGGCCTTCGATTTCACCCCCGGGGCGGAGAAGATCGCCAGCGAATCGCTACGCTACTTAGAAAAGGAGATTCAAGAACTCGCGGCATGAAGAGACTTATCGTAACGGGAGGGGCGGGCTTCATCGGCTCCGCGCTGGTCAGGTCGTTGTTGGCCGATATGCCGGCGGACGACGCGGCCAAAGTAGAGGTGATCGATAACCTGCTGACTGGTCATCCAGAGAATCTGGCCGAGGTGCGTTCGAAGATCGAGATGCACCAAGTGGACATCCGGAATTATGCGCAGATTGCTCCGATCATCGCTGGTGCTGACACGGTGTTTCACCTGGCGGCCATTCCTTCGGTGCCCCGCTCGATTCGTGAGCCGGTAGCGTCCCATGAAGTGAATGCGGACGGCTGCTTCAACGTTTTACATGCCTGCGTACAGGGCAAGGTGCGCCGGGCAGTGTATGCGGCGTCATCATCCGCTTACGGCGACACCGAGGTGTTGCCGAAGGTTGAGAGCATGCTGCCGAGTCCGAAGTCGCCGTACGCGGTTCAAAAGCTGCTGGGCGAGCTTTACGCGAGCACTTTTTACACCTGCTTTGGTCTAGAGACGGTGTCGCTTCGCTTCTTTAATGTCTACGGCGAGCGTCAAGATCCGGGCAGCCCTTATTCGGGCGTCATCTCAGTGTTCATGAAGTGTTTGATCGATGGCAATCAGCCAACGATTCACGGTGACGGCGAGCAGTCACGAGATTTTACTTATGTTGAGGATGTCGTGTCACTGCTCCGCAAGGCCGCTCATGCGCCGAAAGCTGCCGGCAAAATGTATAACGCGGGGAACGGCCATCGCTATACTTTGAACCAAGTCTGGCAGGAATTGCAGGCCATCGAGGGAGTGAAGCTGCCGGCCAGGTACGGGCCAACCCGCGAAGGCGATGTGCTTCATTCTCAAGCGGACACTGCTGCCGCCATTCGCGACTTGGGACACGATCCTCAGTACACGCTGGAGCAAGGCCTGCGTCGAACGCTGGCGTGGTATAAGGCGTCGAGCCAGACCATGGCTACAGTACGCTAGTTTCCGTATAACCGCCGAACACTGCGCGGAAAGCATCGCAAATCTCGCCGACTGTGGCGTAAGCGCGCACAGCATCCAGGATGTGCGGCATGGTGTTCTCCGATCCGGCCGACGCCTTGCGCAGCCCGTCGAGAGCGCGTTGAACCTGCCCCTGGTCGCGCCGCTGCTTAAGCTTTTCCAGCTTCGAGAGTTGATGTGTTTGAGCGGACTCGTCGATTTGAAGAAGATTCAGGCCGTGCTCGTCCTGTTCAGTGAACGCGTTCACGCCCACAATTTTCGATTCGCCCGTCTCCACCGAATGTTGATACGCGTAGCTCGCGTTGGCAATCTCCGTTTGGGGGAACCCTCGTTCGATGGCCGGAATCATGCCGCCCATTTCATCGATGGCGCGAATGTAATCGTTCGCTCGATTTTCCATTTCGCGGGTTAGCGACTCGACGTAGTAGCTTCCACCGAGCGGATCAGGAACCTCGGCGACGCCGCTCTCATAAGCGATTACCTGCTGGGTTCGAAGAGCGATGGTGACTGCGTGTTCACCCGGTAAGGCGTAGGCCTCATCCAGTGAGTTTGTATGCAGCGATTGGGTACCGCCCAGTACCGCCGCGAGGCCTTGCAGCGCGGTTCGAACGATGTTGTTGTAGGGCTGCTGCCAAGTGAGCGAACATCCCGCCGTCTGGGCGTGGGTGCGTAGCTTCCAACTGCGCTCGTCCTTCGCGCCAAAACGGTCGCGCATGGTGTAGGCCCAGATGCTGCGCGCTGCGCGGAACTTCGCGATCTCCTCGAAGAAATCATTATGCGAATTAAAGAAGAAGCTGAGGCGGGGCGCGAAGCTATCCACGGGTAAGCCGCGCTCCAGGGCCCACTCGACATATTCGATGCCATCCCGCAAAGTGAACGCGAGCTCCTGAACGGCGGTCGAGCCGGCCTCGCGGATATGATAGCCGCTGATCGAGATCGGATTGAAGCGCGGGACGTGCCGGGT
>JBBQVN010000239.1:0-3420 GCA_038211475.1 Terriglobales bacterium
CCAGGACAACCAGCCGACCGCGCAGTTCTATCATGTCGCCGTCGACAGCAACCGGTTT
The DNA here is from genome assembly GCA_038211475.1 of Terriglobales bacterium. GTDB lineage: Bacteria > Acidobacteriota > Terriglobia > Terriglobales > Acidobacteriaceae > JANYBT01. The sequence continues at coordinate 59 of JBBQVN010000239.1, forward strand.
CCGTATTGGGTGTACGGCGCGCAGCAGGACAACTCCAATCTGACCGTTGCCAGCTTCGACGACGAGGGCGTCATTGGATCGCGTGTCTGGTTCCCGGCCGGCGGCGGCGAATGTGGTTTCGTTGTGCCGGATCCACGCGACCCCAACATCATCTACAGCAGTTCGGAAAATTATTTCAGCCGCTTCGACAAGCGCGTCAATGAGTCCCAGGACATCAGCGCCTGGCCGGTCGACAATTCGGGCCACCCCGCGAGTGAACTCGCACACCGGTTCAACTGGACCTCGCCGCTGATGCTCTCGCCGCACGATCCGGATACGTTGTATGGGGCCTCGGAAGCAGTGTGGAAGTCGACCGATCACGGACATAGCTGGACCATCATCAGCCCCGACCTGACCCGCAACGACCGCAGCAAGCAGGAGGCCTCGGGCGGGCCGTTGACCAGGGACATCACCAGCGTCGAGTACTACGACACTATCTTCGCGCTGGCCGAATCGCCATTGAAGAAAGGCATGCTGTGGGCGGGTACAGATGACGGGCTGGTGCAGACCACGCTCGACGATGGCGCCCACTGGAATGCGGTCACTCCGGCCGCACTGCCGCAGTGGAGCTCGATCGACATGATCGAGCCCTCGCGTTACGACAGCGGTGTGGCATATATCGCGGTGGACCGGCACAAGCTCGACGACATCAAGCCGTATGCCTGGAAGACCATGGATGGCGGCAAGAACTGGACCTCGATCACCACGGGATTGCCGGACGGCGCGGTCGTGCATGCGGTGCGCGAAGATCCGGTTCGACGCGGCCTGCTGTACGCCGGTACCGAGCGCGGCGTGTTCGTCTCCTTCGACGACGGCGCGCGCTGGCAGTCGCTGCAACTGAATCTTCCGGCATCGCCGATCCACGATCTGGTGGTGAAGGGCGACGATCTGGTAGTGGCCACGCACGGCCGCTCGTTCTGGATCCTCGATAACGTGACGCCGCTGCGGCAGATCAAGCCCGGGACAGCTTCCGAGAATGTGCTGCTCTACGCACCGCAGACGGCGATGCGCCTGCACTATCCTGACGCGGTCGATACCAGGCATCCGGTCGGTGAAAATCCTCCGGCAGGCGCGCTGATCGACTATGTCCTCAAATCCGCGCCCAAGGGCGAGCTGACCATCGACATCCTCGACGCGCAGGGCAAGTCGTTGCGGCACCTCTCGAGCACGCGCAGCACCAAGGAAGTGCAACCACCGGAGTGGCCGGATCAGATCGTGCCGAACGACAAGATTGCAGCGGCCCAAGGAATGAATCGCCTGGTCTGGGATCTGCGCATGCAGGACCCGGTGCAAATCCCCGGCGCCTTCTATTCCGGCCCGACGCCGCGCGGACCGCTGGTGCCACCGGGCCAGTATCAGGTCAAGTTGACGGTTGGCGGCGTCACCCGCACCGCGCCCCTCACCGTGATCGCCGATCCGCGCGTCGCGGGTAGTGATGCAGCAATCCGCGCCAAGACCGAGCTTGCACTTGCGGTCGAGCAAGATATCGACCACCTGCACCGCGCGGTCAACGACATTCGCCGCACGCGCAACGATGTCGCACGCACACAAAAAACGCTGACTGCTCGCCCGGCAGACAAGGCCTTGCTTGCCGAAGCCGACGCCTTGTCGAAGCAGCTAGACCCGATCGAGCAGACCCTGATGCAAGTGAACATGAAAGGCTCAGAGGCGAACCTCGCATTTCCCGGGATGCTCAACGAGCAGCTAGCATCCTTTGCCCTCAGCGTCGATGACGCCGACATGCCGCCGACTCGGCAGCATCTGGCGTCTTACCAGTCGCTGCACGATCAGCTAGAGATCCAGCTTGGCCAATGGCGAGAATTGCGCAACGGGCGAATCGCCGCTTTCAATGCGCACATGAAACAGGCCGGCATCGTGCCGACTGCGGTTGGTGAAAACTAGGTCTACTTTCCGAGGCGCTGCGGCCCTAAGGCCCTAGGGTCTCTATGCCTCCCCCCGGAGGCCCAGCCGCCTCCTGGGCGTCCGGGAGTATGGCTCCCTCCGGGTATTGCCATTCAACTATGGCTTGGCCAGGAAAATTGAATGCCCAAAGCGCCCGATGTGCGTCCCGGAATCTAGTTTCGACGCTTCGCAAAAGACCGCATACACGATCAATGTTACCCATTCCGACTGGCGTAAGGATGCCGTTGGGGTCAATGTTCACTGACGACTTGAGCGTTATTTTTAATGAACGCTTGGCGTTTTCAATAGCTGCCATGCCACTAAGTAGAGGCACCGCGCAGTTCTCAGGCAGTAGGTCTACGTTGCCCATGTTTTGACCTACGTGCGGCAGGAAGAGGAAGTTTAGAAAACCGTCTATCGTTCTTATTTTCTCAACATCGGGAATCCGTTCACCATCCACTTCATGCTCTAGGCCTTTCCGCATGTTGTAGTAAGCGGACTGCGCACCGCCTACTTCGACACTAATCATGTAGCCAAAGGTTCGGGCGCGCCTTCGGTTTTCGCTTTTTGCTTCTCTACGCAAGGTGTTAGCAGCACTATTTGCTTGATACGCGAGGACAGCCACCGCGATGCCCGTGAGTAGGGTCACAAACACCATCACCCAGTCAGCTACTGAGCCAGCAAAGAAGTCACATGCCCACTGATTCATGTCGATGCGCAATTGCCAAGGAGCCCTAAAGATAACTCCTAGGCCACATAGGCGGGGTTACCACCGACCCAGCGTAGCGCTACACACGTTTGACCGATCCGTACACAATCCGTACACGGCGCAAAATGGCAACGGGCTGCGGCCATAAAAAAGGGGGCCTACGTTTGCACGCAGACCCCTGTTTTTAAGCTATAAACTGGCGGAGAGGGTGGGATTCGAACCCACGGTCGGCTTACACCGACGCCTGATTTCGAGTCAGGTACATTCGACCACTCTGCCACCTCTCCAGTGGGGCGCGTATGATAAAGGGTGGGGGCAGGTCGCACAAGGCGACCGGAGTCCAAACCTCTGGGAGACAGGGCGATAGCGTGCGCCTAATTTGTGCACTCCGTCCCTGGAGTGCATTCGCGCGTTGCGCGAACCGGCTATCGCCGTCCAAATTTGCTCCCGACAAATTTGTATGCACTCCGTCCTTGGAGTGCATCCGTGCGTTGCGCGAACCGGCTAGGGCCGTCCAAGCGGGCAAATCGTTGGCGCGCATGCGGTGGCTGGTCGTGCCCGTCAATGCCGGCACGATAGAATGCAGACCCCATCCATCGTGCGAACGCCATGTCCCTGATCTCGGTGCCGGTCTCTTTCGGCGAGCTGCTGGACAAGATCTCGATCCTGCAGATCAAGTCCGAGCGCATGCGCGACGAATCCAAGCTGCTCA
>JBBQVN010000240.1:0-3403 GCA_038211475.1 Terriglobales bacterium
TTGCTTTTGAGGGGGGCGGGCCGGAGTGGCCCTAAACGTGGTTCGGGGACGGGGTGTGAGGGGGTCTGGCCTGGCAGCCATACGCGAAGCCATTAAGCAGTTTCAAACGGCGGCGGCGCGCGGGCGGGCACAGGCCGTGGCGGTATACTATGCGGGCCACGGCGTCCAGATGAATGGAGAAAACTACCTCGTCCCCGTAGATGCAGACATCAAGGAGGCGAAGCACATCTCATCCCTCACGCTTCCTTTGAAAGAACTTGTGGTCGCACTCGAGAACACGCCTGCGCCAGTTAAAATCGTGGTTCTGGACTGCTGTAGGAACGATCCACTGGGCGGCCGCATTCGCCATTCCAGTGTCGGTATCGGACTGGCGGCGCTTGCGCGGACGGCCGAGGATTTTGTAGTCGTGTTTTCAACAGCACCGGGACATACCAGCCTAGACGGTGATCAAAAAAACAGTCCTTTCGCCATCGCATTCAGCGCTGCACTTCATCAGCCCGGGCTGACGCTGGAGGACACGTTTATGTTTGCTACGCTCCGGGTGATCGAGGCCACGAAAGGCATGCAGCAACCTTGGATGTCCTATAATTACTTCGGAGATTTCCGCTTTCTACCAACTTCCAGCTGACCGCCGAAGTAAGTGAAAAGCCCAACGGATCCTACTCACTTTATCGCAAGTTAGTTGATCGGCTGCTCCAGCAAATTTCAAGTGATGCGCAGGGACTTGGCATCGAGATTGTTCCCTCCGCTATCTCGGCGGTGCTAATCGCCTGGAGTTCCATTTCGACAGGGAGGCGTAGATTGGCGTCCAAGTGGAAAAGGGTTTTCGCGGAGCTGCTCGCCATTAAATGGAAGGTGCCAGCCGCTGGGATTCGATTCGCAAGTGGATGATTTGATCACCACCTCAATCTAAGCTATACAGCCACATGACTGAAGCAGCCCCGCACACCAACGATCCGCATAAGGCCAGTCGCCGCCATCGCATCCTGTCGCTCGACGGGGGAGGGATCCGTGGGGTCTTTGCCCTTGAAATTCTGGAGCAAATGGAATCGCTTTTGCGCGTCCATTCGGGCAATCCTCAACTGGTGCTGGCAGATCACTTTGACTTCATCGGAGGAACCAGCACGGGGGCGATTATTGCCACATTTCTCGCATGGGGAGAACCGGTGGCACGGGTCAAGGAGATGTATGCCGAGCGTTCAAAGGAAATGTTCCAGCGTTCGCCCTTCAAGGAAATTCTCAAAGGGCGTTATCAGGAGGAGGGGTTGGCGAAATTTCTCATGGGTTTCTTCGCGGAGGACAATCAGACCCCAGCGAAACTAGGCTCTCGCAAGCTGCGCACGCTTCTCATGGTAGTGCTGCGCAACGCCACCAAGGGTTCCGCCTGGCCGCTGACGAACAATCGGGATGCGAAGTATAACCAACACGAGTTGCTGGATGACGGAACGGACAACCCCGACAGCAACTTGAACATTCCACTCTGGCAGGTGATCCGCGGCAGCACGGCCGCCCCGTTTTTCTTTCCGCCGGAAACGATCAAAATCGGAAAAGGGAAGCCCTTTCAGTTCGTTGATGGCGGACTCACCCCGCACAACAACCCCTCGGTGATGGCTTTTCTGCAAGCGACGCAGCCCTGTTACCGTCTGAACTGGCCGACGGGCGCTGACAAACTGCTGCTGGTATCAGTTGGTAACGGCAGAATCCGCAGCAAGATCAATCCGCGACTTCGCACGCGCCTGCCGATTCTGCGTCATCTCGCCGGAGTCGCGCCGGGCCTGATTGAGGGGATGGCTCTGCATCAGGACATGCTGTGCCGGATCATGGGCCGGTGCTTGCACGGTGAAAGCATTGACAGTGAGGTGGGCGATCTCCTTTATTCCGATCTGCACAACACGAAAACCGGTCCCGACCTGTTTACCTATCTGCGGTATGACAAGTTGCTCAGCCCCGGCCTGATTCACCAAGTGGAAAAATCGCTCCGCACACGGTTCCGGATGGATAAGTTGCAACTGATGCCGTTTTTGCAGGAACAGGGTAAAGAGTATGCCCTGGAGAATGTGGTGGTCGAACACCTGCTGTAGCTTCATTGCACGAGCGAGGACATGCGTTCCGGATCAACCTCTGGATGGTGCGCTGCCTGTGCCGCCCTATTATTGGGGTGTATGTGTTAAGCGGTAAACCGGTCAACTCCTTCGAGCCCGCTCACTCACGCCAAAGGCGGCTACCGGATGACCGTGGAAGTCTGGGAACTGGTGATCGGGTTCAACGGCTATGCGTTCTGCCGGGCGCATTCCACGGCCTACGGTGTGGAGGCGTATCAGGCGGCGTGGCTCAAGCGCTATTACCCGACCGAGTTCATGGCGGGCGTGCTCAGCAATGGGAAGGGGTTTTATTCGCCACTGGTTTACGTTTTGGAATGCCATCGGTTGGGGGTCGCCCTGCTGCCGCCGACCGTAAATCACACGAGTGCGGCGTTTGAAGTCTGCGAGGGCCGCATCCGCGTTCCTCTTGCCCGGATGAAAGGACTCACGAAGCGCACGACGGATCGGATGCTGGCGGAGCGGACGCGCCGGCCGTTCACGTCCATTGGAGACTTTTGCGAGCGGGTCCAGCCGCAGCGCGATGAAGCGGAGGGCATCATTCGTGCCGGTGGCTTTGACGAGTTCGGGTTGTCACGCCCGCGCCAGTTCTGGACAGCCAGCGCGGCTCTGGCGGCTCCGGGGGATCAGATGGTCACGGATGGCTTCTGCCGCCGCCCGACACCACTGCGAGGCTCACAGGCCCGCTTCATGAACCGACGCTGCGGGAGAAGCTGGAATGGGAGTCGGAATTGTATGGGTTTACAATCAGCGGCCATCCGCTTGATCTGTTCCCTGAGGTGGCATGGGACACCTACTGCCCGGTGTCTCGGCTTGGCACGTTTCTGGGGCAGCGGGTGTTCTGCTGCGGGCTGGTGGTGGAACAGCGGCTGCACCATCAGGTCACCGGGGAGGCGATGAAGTTCCTGAGCATCGCGGACAAGACGGGCATCGTGGAGACGGAGTTATTCGCCTCGACGTATCGCAGTTACGGTCTGGCGACGGTGCGCTACCCGGTGCTGGAAGTGGAGGCGACGGTGGAACCCTTCGAGAACGGGAAGGGATTCACGTTGCGGGTGCACCGGGTGGGCAGGCCGCGGGTGAAGGCGGGCAAATAGATTTTTAAACCAAGGGTGACAGTCAGCACAATCACAGCCGCTTCACCTTCACCTCATACACCACCCAGTCGGCGTAGTTCGTGCCGAGGGCGAGGGAGCCGGGCGGGGTGGTGGCCCACTTCGTTTCTTCGCTGATCTGATAGGAATTTGCTTTTGAGGGGGGCGGGCCGGAGTGGCTCTGAGCGTGGTTCGGAGATGGGGCGTGAG
>JBBQVN010000241.1:0-3403 GCA_038211475.1 Terriglobales bacterium
AACCGGTCGCGGCCGTGGCATCCAAAGCAGACGACGATGACGAGATCATCTGGGGCGATGCGCCCGACGGTGCTCGGTTGTTCTTCGTCATCGAAGCGCCACCGCCGGGCAAAAGCTATCGCCTTGCGAAAATGGTCACGACCGCCGCCACGCCGGCGCAGAAGGCCTATTTCCGCCACGAACGCTCTGCGCTTTTCGGTCGGCTGAACCCCGATGGCAGCATCGAACGAATTCCGCCGTGTTGCCCACCGAAGCCAGTCGGCCCGGCGCAGGGAGAATTGTTTTGAGAGAAAAATAACTTTCGCACTGCTCCAACCCCGCTAGCACGGCAAAGTCCGGCCGACATGGGTGATACGGTGGTAGTCGTCCCTCCGCGGCACTTCTGCCGAGCCGCCGTCTGGGCGATGGTCGTTCCAACAAGGACGAAGGGGGCGAGGAAGGGGAGATCATCGGGAAGGGAAAGTTGAGGGCGGGAGGATCGTCGTTGGGATAGGTAAGCAGACCACCCTCTCGTTCCCAAAGTTAGCGAAGCGCTTTGGGAACGCCGCGCCCGGCCTTGAAACTCCGTTTCCAAAACGCCACCCTCCGTCCATGCGCAGCCGCTACACTGTCCGCGAGACCGAGCGCGCCCACTTCGTCACCAGCACCATCGTGGACTGGCTGCCCGTCTTCACCACTGCCGCCTGCTGCGACATCCTCGCCGGCTCGCTCGACTTCTGCCGGCTGGAGAAAGGACTCCGCCTCTACGCGTGGGTCATCATGGAGAATCACTTTCACGCCGTTGTGCAGGCCGATGATCTCCCGCGCGTGATGGCCGATCTAAAGAAGTTCACTGCCGGCCAGCTCCTCGCGCAACTCGCAGCCGAGCGACGCACCTGGCTGCTCGACCTCCTCGCGGCCGGCAAGGCCGCACATAAAACCCGCAGCAGCTACCAACTCTGGCAGGAAGGCTACCACCCGCAGGCCATTTATTCGGATCAGACGATGCTGCAAAAGATCGACTACATCCACGCCAACCCCGTCCGCCGCGGCTGGGTCGCCTCGCCCGAGCACTGGCGCTACAGCTCCGCCCACGAATGGCTGTCCGGCAGCCAGCCAGTGCTCCGCTGCGATCCGTGGCGGTGAGGCGAACCCATTGGTGCGAGCGTCCCATATTCAAGCGGACGCCATCTCGTTCCCAAGTTAGCGAAGCGCTTTGGGAATGCTCAGCCCAGCGAGACTCCGTCTCCCCTCAGCAGCCTGCGACCGGCGACGTCGTCTCCGTGCTCTCGCTCCCCCGCCACCGAAACAGAGTTTCGCCGCACCGATCCGTTCCCAAACGAGAGGCCAAACCCCGCCTGCTTCCCGCCTCACACCTCAGCAGCATTGAAGATTTCAGTCAAAATCTCCTCGCGTCGTGCACGACGCCCCTTATCCGATGCGGCACGTGACACGGCTTCAAAGTAGTCACGCACCTTCAAATCTGGATTATTGGAGTTTGGATCAAAGTTCTTGGCTTGGAAAAGTAACTTGGACAACTCATCGACGAGCACGGTCGGGTTCTTGAAGAAAGTTTTTCCTGTCCGTCGGTAGTATTCGAGGGCAACGCCGAAAAGAGAGAAAAAGTTGCTCTTCGTTTTGATTACGGCCGCAGTGTCGGGAGTTGTAATGCTCTTAATAAGCTGGATGGCCGCATTGAACTCTTCCTCATGTTCGGATTCTTGCGGAAAATCTTCGTCGTAATTCGCATACGCCTGCTCGAGCAGATCCTTCTTATTCGTGATTCCTTCCACTGAGCGCAGAAGCAATTCGCTCACAAATTCGATGTCCACCATGCGTCTGACCTCTCGTGCGGTGAAGAGGTTGATACTTTGAAAAAACGGATTGTCGGCAAGACGTTCGCAAGCAGCTTTGAACTTTCCTTGGTATCTAGCATTTCGAAGCTCTTGGTCAGTCAACGACAGGTTGTTGGTGTTTAGCCGTGTGAACAGATCGCGAATCTCCGCCTCGCTTGAGGTGTTGAGCATCCGCACTACAATCTTGTAGCCCCAAAAGCGCTCAAGCTGAGCAGGTGTGAGGTCACGCATGCTCTCGCCGTGCCAATCATCGTCGTCAGGCAACGGTACGAGCCCGTCAATGAACATGAAGATGGAAGTGATGCGCTGCTGGCCATCAACGACAATGTGATTCTGCTTGCCCGTCTGCGAATCAGTCACCACTTGGATATAAATTTCAGGGAAAGGCAAGCCCAGGCAAATTGTGCTCATCAGAGCCGAGCGCTCTTTCTCCAACCAGACTGGACGCCGTTGGAATTTCGGCGAAATCTCCAGCGATTGATCGAGGCGGCGACCATTGATCCAACTGACGGTTTGGAGTGTAACGTCGTAATTCATGTTATTTGTAGGAGAACGATTCCGCGCTTGTAGTAGTCGATCGCTTCAACGCGATTCTTAAAGAAGAGCATCTTCACTGGTTTAAAGCCCACCAGTTGACTGCTCAGTGCATTCAGGATCTTGCTATGTTGGAATCGGAAGTTATTTCCGGTGTCTGGGATCCAAGCGGGCGAGACAAAGCCGCTGTAAACATTTTCTCCATTGCGTCGAAGTGCATCTTTGGCGTGCCGTGGCATTCGATAGAAAAAACTCCTGTGGTAGTTTCGGAGCTCACCCCAAGTTGTGTGAAAGTAACCCTCGTTGATGACGCCCACATCGATGTCTGAATGGTCACCAAAAGCCCGAAGGTTCTTCTCAGGATGCAAGCTGAATCCCCAGTTGGCGCTGCCAGCAATGAAGACCTGCTGTCCCTTTGGATATGCCAAGCTGACCCGCTGGCGGAAGTCTTGATACCGATTCGCATCAGCGCAAGCGACGACTGTCTGAGCATCAATCAACCCTTCGACAGTTGCCTCGATGCCCACTTCTTTGGTTCGTGCGAGCAATTGCGTCGGGGTCATGTCAGGCCTTGGCGTAAACCTCCGCGCCCTTCTCCACGAACTCCTTCGACTTTTCCTCCATCCCTTTCTTCAGCGCCTCTTCCTCGGAGATGGCTTGTTCAGCGGCGTATTTGCGGACGTCTTCGGTGATTTTCATCGAGCAGAAGTGCGGGCCGCACATGCTGCAGAAGTGGGCGGTTTTGGCGCCTTCCTGCGGGAGGGTTTCGTCGTGGAATTCGCGGGCGCGCTCGGGGTCGAGGCCGAGGTTGAACTGATCCTCCCAGCGGAATTCGAAGCGGGCTTTGCTCAGGGCGTTGTCGCGGTATTGCGCGCCGGGGTGACCTTTCGCCAAGTCGGCGGCGTGGGCGGCGAGTTTGTAGGTGATGACGCCTTCCTTGACGTCCTGCTTGTTGGGCAGGCCGAGGTGTTCCTTGGGCGTGACGTAGCAGAGCATGGCGCAGCCATACCAGCCGATCATGGCGGCGCCGATGC
>JBBQVN010000242.1:0-3358 GCA_038211475.1 Terriglobales bacterium
GCTGCACGCGGGAGGCAAATTCGATTCCAAGAGTTACAAGGTTTCGGGCGGTCTGCATGGCGTGGGCGTCAGCTGTGTGAACGCTTTGTCCGAAAAACTGCAGCTCGAGGTGATGCGCGAGGGTTTCACGTGGGAACAGGAATACCAACGAGGCGTGCCCATGGCGCCTCTAGCGCGCGCGGGCAAGGCGGGCAAGAAGACCGGCACTAAAATCACCTTCAAGCCTGACGCCACCATCATGAATGTCGTGGAGTTCAATTACGATACGCTCTCGCAGAGGCTGCGCGAGTTGGCATTCTTGAACAAGGGCCTGACGATCACTCTGATCGACGAGCGAGCCGATCCGCCCAAATCGCACGAGTTCCACTACAGCGGCGGTATCGCGGAGTTCATCCGGCACTTGAATCGCGGCAAGAGCGTGCTGCATGAGAAGCCGATTCATTTTGAAGGCGAGCGCGAGTTGCCCCAGGGCACGCTCGTGATGGAAGTGGCGCTACAGTACAACGACTCCTATTCGGAAAACATTTTTAGCTTTGCGAATAACATCAACACCGTCGATGGCGGTTCGCACCTGAGCGGGTTCCGCAGCGCACTGACACGAACGATCAACGCCGCTGGTCAGACCGGCGGATTGTTCAAAGATGTCAAAGAAAACCTGAGCGGCGATGACGTGCGCGAAGGCCTGACGGCAGTTATCAGCGTGAAGCTCCCTCAGCCTCAGTTTGAAGGGCAAACCAAGGGAAAACTCAACAGCGATATTCAGGGCTTTGTAGTCCAGTTTGTGAACGACAGACTGGGTGAGTATTTCGATAAGAACCAAGCCGTCATGAAGAAGATCGTCTCCAAGGCGATCGATGCGGCGCGGGCTCGGGAAGCGGCACGGAAAGCTCGCGATTTGACGCGTCGCAAGGGGGCTCTGGACTCCAGCGGCCTGCCCGGCAAGCTTTCGGATTGCCAGGAGAAGGATCCCGAACGTTGCGAGCTGTTCCTGGTGGAAGGCGAATCGGCGGGTGGCACCGCTAAGGCGGGCCGCGACCGTCGCTATCAGGCCATTTTGCCTTTGAAGGGCAAAATCCTGAACGTCGAGAAGGCGCGCTATGACAAGATGCTGGGGCACGAAGAAATCCGGTCGTTGATCACGGCGATTGGAACCGGTATCGGCAAGGATGATTTCGACGCCGCTCGATTGCGCTATCACAAGGTCATCATCATGACCGACGCCGACGTGGATGGTTCGCACATCCGCACCCTGCTGCTGACCTTTTTCTTCCGCCACATGCAGGAATTGATCAAGCGCGGAAATATCTTCATAGCGCAACCGCCGCTGTATCGGATCAAGAAAGGCAAGTCGGAGAAGTACATCAAGGACGACAAAGAGTTTACACGCGAGATCCTGCGCCGGGCGACTGAAAATCTGGCGGTTGAACTAGGCGTGCCCAAAGAAGGCTCCGGCAACGGACAGGCCGCCCGTATAGAGGGGGCCGAGCTGCGCAGCTTCCTGATGTCGCTGGACGAATTCCAGCAGATCTCGGGGCGCATGGAGCGCCGCATGCGCGATGCGCGCGTGGTGGAGATCCTTTCAAATACGGACTATCGTATCGACACCAAGGCCGATTTCCAGGAGAGGGCCAATGTCGAGCCGCTCTTCGCGGCCCTGCAAGAGGCCAAGCTCGAAGCGAGCATCGTGAAGGAAGAGGAGCATTCGGCGTGGATGGTAGGCTATCGCGATCCGACCAATGCGCAACGCTTCATCGGCATTGAATTGGCTGGCTTGCCGGAGTACCGCCGGCTCCGCATCATGGCCAAGCAGGTGGCCAAGTACAACCATCCACCTTTCACGGTGGTGAAAGACGAGCGCCGTGAAACGATCGCCTCCTGGCGCGAGTTGCTCGAGCACGTGAAGAGCGAGGGTACGCGCGAAGTGAACGTGCAGCGCTACAAAGGCTTGGGCGAAATGAACGCCGAGCAGTTGTGGGAAACGACCATGAATGCGGAAAAGCGGACCCTGCTAAAAGTGGATCTGCACGACATTGCGGAAGCGGAGACGATTTTCTCGACGCTGATGGGTGAGGATGTGGAGAGCCGCCGCAAGTTCATCGAAGAGAACGCTCTGGACGTCCGGAATCTGGACGTGTAAGCCGCGCGAGTTTCCTAAACAATATACTTAGAACGGCAGGCTTGAAGGTGCCCCGATTCCGGCGCCCAGTTGCTTTATCGATTACGTCGAAGTAGCCGCTTGACTTCCACGCTACTTAGGCAACGTATACGCGTCCAGTTCTTTTGCAGCGCTTATTAGAAGTTGAAGCGCGCTCCACTACAATCACTCGATTCGACTCCGCCAGCGTGGCGCCGATACGGCTCAAAATTCGGGCTATTGATATCGGTATTCGGGTTAACGAATGAGGGTGTGTTCGTGAAGTTGACGGCGTCGGCGCGCAGCAGAAACTCACGCCGCTCGGCGATCCGCCGGACTATGAATGGGCGTTCGCAGTTCTTTGTTCCGAAAACGAAAGAGCATTTATTTGTCAGATTCGGATGTTGGACAATCGCTGAGGAGATACTATGATGAGCATGTTTAAATTCATCTTCGTGGCCGCGGTCTCGATAACGCTCGTCGCCTGCGGCGGACCCGCTAACAACTCCAACGCAAATGCGGCGAAGCCGGCGGCTGCGACACCAACTGCGGACGCGTTGCTCGCCTTGGACAAACAGGCTAATGAAGCCTACATCAATGGTGACGGCCAATTCTTTGGCGGCCTTTTGAGCGACAAGATGGTTATGACCAACGCCGGCGAACGGATGGGCAAGGCCGACGTCGTCAAGATGATTAGCGGCGTCAAGTGCAACATCAAAGAAGGCTGGTCGCTTACCGAGCCGCAAATGGAAAAGATCAATGACGACACCTATGTCCTCAGTTATAAGACGACCCTGGACGGCACCTGCACCTACAACGGCAAGACCGAAAACCAGCCGAGCCCCGTCCTGGCGGCGACCGTCTGGGTCAGAAACGGCGAAAAATGGCAGGCCGCTTTTCATGGCGAGAATCCGATCGTCGATCCTAAAGCTCTGTCGGCAACCGACAAAAAGGGAGAGTCGAAGAAAGGAGATGCAAAGAAGGACACGGCTGCTGCTCCGGGTCCTGCCAAACCGACTGCCGCCCCGGGCACCGATGGCATGCTGGCGGCCGAAAAATCCATCTGGGAGGCGTGGAAGGCAAAGGACGCCAAGAACATCGAAGACCTGACGGTTGCCGATATTTCCTTCGTCAATATCTTTGGCACCTATTTCGCAAACAAGGCCGACGCGATCAAGGACTGGACGGGAGCAGCATGCGACGTCAAGAGCTTTTCGCTAACAA
>JBBQVN010000243.1:0-3312 GCA_038211475.1 Terriglobales bacterium
TGATTGACGTCGAAGGGCACGACTTGATAGCCACCTTTCAGGCCGGTTGCTATGGTGTGTTCGCGGAAGCGCATGGGCTGTGCGGCGAACAGAGTTGTGGTCATCAATGACACGGCGATGATCCGCGTCACAAGTCACCCGTCATGACTTGGCCTTCATGACTTGCCCAGCCATCTTATACGGACATTGACTGCCCGGCCTTGACCGCCATAGAAATTAAGAAAGTGCGGCGATTCGATCCGATTGTTCACTACGTCAGGATTACGCCGGCCCGTGATGTTATTCAATCCCATGCGCCACGCCCAGCGCTGTCCGCGCAATTCAAACTGACGCTCGACATGTAAGTTGACCTCGAAAAAATTCGGATACCGATCTGAATTGACCTTACCGAGCACCAGACCTCGCTCGTCCTGGATCGAGAAAGGAAACCCGGAGTGCCATTCAGCCAAATACGCAACTGCCCAGCTCTTCCAGAATGTCGGCAGCAATCCCCAGCTTAAGACCCGGTTTGGTGAATCCCAGGGAAGGGGCCCGGAATTCCTTGGGACGAGGAGTGGTTGATCGGCATTCAAATCAATAACGGAGTTGGAAGTGCTTCGCGAACGGGTATAGCTTGCCAGCCACTCATATTGTTTTCGCAGATTCTGGCGGAGCGTAAACTCCACCGACTTGAACTGATCTCGACGTCCGTCTTGCAACTGGTACACCACGCCGGGTGTCAAACCCACCAACGGCAATTCGGTCGTATCAAAATAGCTGAGGCCATGGGAACCTCGTCGAAAGTTCGACTGGATTCTGGCGTAAAAACCGGCCGGCATCTCCTGCTCAATTCCCAAGTTGAAGTTCTGATAGCGCGGGCTGTGGAGATGCCTGTCGATCAGGTAAGTGGAAACTCCAGAGTAAGGGAAAGTGCTGCCCTGCGGGTAAAAGGTTGTGATGGGATATTGATCCGCCGGCCTCGTAAACAGTCCAAGGTTAGTGGCGTTGTAGATGATGCCGAAGCCGCCGGATACTTTGGTGTGCTGCAGACCCCAGGGTGACCAGGCGAATCCAACTCGTGGTGCGCCACTCCAATTGCGTAGGAGCGTATCGCGGTCGGCGCGAATGCCGAGCTCCAGAAGCAGGCCTGGCCGTACGCGCCAAGTGTCCTCCAGATAAACGGATGATTCATAGTTACCTTGCCCCAGGCGCCCATTTCCTCCGAACAACACCTCGCGCGCAATGGTGCTGTCCGCTCGAAATTCGCGGAACCCCGTGCGCCGCACGTCCTGCCAGTAGCTAAGCCGGTCCAGGTCGATTCCCATCTTGAGTTGATGACCGCCTGCCCACGTAAAAGATGGAAAAAAATAGTTCGCGAGCAACTGATCGCGCGTGGATTGTTGGATGCCATCGGCAAAGTAATTGCCTCGCCTGCCATTGGCGGTAAACATGTAAAGATCGTGCCCTTGCGGGATCTCACGCCCAAAGGTGCGGTTGGTTGAAAATCCAGCTTCCAGCAGCGACCCGCGGCCCAAGTAGATCTGATCCTTGATGTCGTAGAACCATTGCCGCGCGCGCCGGTCCACGGTTGTCTCAAGCGGATCCAGCGCCCCCAGTCCCGTGCGCGATGCCACCCAGAAATTCGTCAATAGCCCCGAGTACAAAATATTCGACGGCGTCAGATTCACCTGAGCTCGCAGCATGTTGCTGATACGCCAGCTGGAACTGCGGTCCTGTCCAGCGGGCAGATCGCGCACGACATCGTTTTGCAATTGTGTAGCCAGGGTGTCGGAGAACCAGATCTTGCCTTTACGAATTGGTCCGGACAAACTGAGACGCGGGGTGAAACTTCCGATCACCAGACCTTTTCGATACTCTACACCGGGGATAAAATTGGTCGCCGAATAGCGTAAAACATCATCGCCCGTTTTCGTATTTACGGCGACAATCCCGGCTGCACCCTTGCCATATTCGGCGGGCACCGCCCCGCTCAGCACAGTCATGGCCTGAACGGCATCAACCCCTAAGCGGCTCTGGAAAGTGCCGGTGAGCGGGTCGGTAATATTGAAACCATCCAACGTGTAGAGAACCTGTTGCTCCGATCCGCCATTCACGTGAACGCCGCCATGCGAGTCCTGAATCACGGCGGGGAGAACGCGCATGGAGTTCCTCAGATCGTTATTGGTCTTGTACGGCACTTCCAAGAGTTCCGCGCTGGTGAGCCTCTCTTCCGGCGCAGTCCGATCCATTTCAATCACCGAGGATGTGCCGGAAACATCCAGTGATTCCAGCCGCTCACGCACCCGGTTTAAGATCAGGCTGATGTCATTCGATCCTGAATTGATCTGCACCTTCCGGCCACGCAGGTCGAAATAACCGGGAAGAGCCACCCGCAGGGAGTACTCACCAGGCTTGGGAACGTCAAGGGTGAACGCACCTGTTGGGTCCGCAAAGGCCCGTCGTTCGCGGGCTTCCACAACTACGATAACTTCAGCGCCCGAAAGAGGAGCATTGGTTTCGTCCACAACATGGCCGTGTAAGCGAGCTACGGCCTGGGTTGTCTCGTGGGCTGTGTCCTGCCCGAGCAAGGATAGGACGAACACGCCTAGAGCGGGTGCTAACCTCCAGGCAATCATTCGCTCCAATATACAATACGATGGTGGGCCCTGGAAGAATCTTTTGTACTATGTGCCTGGTTTTGCCGGGATGCTTTGCGCAAGCAACAACCCCGCACCTCGATCACATCAGACAATTGACTTCCGGTGGGCAGAATGCCGAAGCCTATTGGGCTCCAGACGGGAAAAGAATTGTTTTTCAATCCACCCGCGACAAGCTGGAATGCGATCAGATCTTCATCATGAACGCCGACGGCTCGAACCAACACATGGTTTCGACGGGCCAGGGCCGCACGACCTGCGCCTACTTCCTGCCCGATAGTAAACGAATTCTCTACGCGTCTACCCACGAGGGCGGCGCAAAGTGTCCTCCTTCTGCCGATCGGAGCAAAGGCTACGTGTGGGCCGTCTATCCGACCTACGATATTTACGTCGCCAGCGATGACGGAAAGATTCTGAAGAAATTGACGGATGCGCCGGGATATGACGCGGAAGCAACCGTGAATTTCAAGACCGGGAAGGTTGTTTACACGTCGATGCAGTCGGGGGATCTGGACCTTTGGGAGATGCGTGCTGACGGCTCGGACAAGAAGCGCATCACTACCGCGGAAGGCTACGATGGCGGCCCGGTGTTCTCGCATGACGGCAAGAGACTGGTTTGGCGAGCCAACCATCCGGCTACGCCAGATACCATGAAGCGTTACAAAGACCTGCTTGC
>JBBQVN010000244.1:0-3310 GCA_038211475.1 Terriglobales bacterium
TTGCCGAAGAACTGGCGGAAGAAAGGATCGTCGAGCATGGGGTTAGAGGTTTCCTCGTCGGCGTGCTGCACCATACGCGAGGAGGCAATATTCACCACCTCGGGCAGCGCTTCTTTCAAAAGGGGCGCGTAACTGGACATCAACGGCGACGGAACGGGTGCCGCGTTGGAGGCGGGGGCGTAAATGGGCGCTTCCGCTTTGACTCCCGAATGCGAAGTCTTGGCGATGACGACGCCACCGACCATCATGGCGGCGGCAAGAATGAGGGACGAGGTCCACATTCGGAACTTGGTGTTCGTGCGCATTACGGCTGTTCTCCTTCATTGCGAAAATCGGGGATTAGCGAGTCGCCAGATGAATCCAGTCCTATAGTGATCATCGGCGCTTCGCTACTTGCTGAACCACAGAGATAGTGACGGATGGGCGTGAAGCGAAGATGAAATGAATCTAATTTCTATTTAATGAAGAGTAGATCGCTAAGTTGCCCTGAATCTACGGGTTGTCGGCGCTGTACAGAGGTAGCGTGACGGTGAAGGTGCTTCCGCGGCTCGGTTGGCTCTCCACCGCGATGCGCCCGCGATGCTTTTCGACGATCCAACAAACCAGCGCCAGGCCCAGACCGACGCCCTCGATCTGCTTGGAGCGCGAAGGTTCGGCGCGATAGAAACGCTCGAAAATATGCGGAAGACTTTCTGGCGGAATGCCCACGCCGGTGTCCTTGAGCCGCAGCACAGCCTTGCCATTTTCGGCGGTAACCGTAACCAGTACACGGCCGCCTTCTGGGGTGAATTTGATGGCGTTGTCCACCAGATTCAGAATCACCCTCTCAATCCAACTGGCATCCCCGCGCACATTTACGTTTTCCTCGGCGGTCGTATGCAACGTGATTTTCCTGGCGGTGGCCACCGGATCGAGTTGCTCCGCCAGAGAGGTGCAGAGTGCCGAGAGGTCCACGCTTTGATCGGTCCACTGGATTTCGCCGGCTTCTGCACTGGCCAGCACCAAAAGCTGATTGATCATGTGCGACAGTTTGTCGAATTCTTCCAACTGGCTGGCCAGGACGTGTTTGTATTCCTCGACGGAGCGAGCTTCCAGCAAGGCAATCTCCGCTTCGCCGCGCAGCGCGGTCAGCGGAGTGCGCAGTTCGTGCGAAATGCTGGCGGTAAACTGCTGCATCTGGCCGACGGAATTTTCGAGGCGTGAGAGCGTCTCGTTGAAGGCTTGGGCCACTTCGTCGACTTCATCGCCGGTGCCCCGCGTGGGCAAGCGCTCCTGGAGTTGCTCTATGCCGATTTTGCGCGCCGCTGTGGCCAGCACACGCATGGGGCGCAAGGCGCGGCGGGACATCTCCCAGCCGACAACTGCCGCCAGCAGAACTCCTAGCGGCGTCAGAAACAAGAGCGAACGCGCGAAACCTCTTTGCGCGTCGTCCGCGGGCGTAAGTGGAATTCCCACCCGTACCAGGTAAGCGTCGGAGTTGTTGCCGGGCATGACGGCGTTGTGAAAGCGCAGCCGTTCTTTGTCCAATTTCAAGTCGGAGAATTCCGGAGGATTCGCCAACGAGCGCACCACCTCAGGAGGGAGCCGCACGCCCAGGAGTTCGAGTTCCTGAGATTGCACGAGCAGCGTGCCGCTGGGCAATTGGAACACCTGGTAGTAGCGGGAGGCGGAATGCACCAGGTAGGCTTCTTCACGGTTGTCGGGGTTGTAAACCAGTTGCACACCGCCGTCCTGAACGCGCTCATGATCAGCAAGAAAAAGCGCGCGTTCCGTCAGTTCCTCGGTGAGTCGCCGCTCAAGAACCAAACCCAGGGCGTTGTAAAAAAGCCAACCGAAAAAAGCCAGTACCACCGTCAGCAATGTGGAGTAGAACAGCGTCAGCCGCCCGCGAACGCTGAGGGCTTTCATGACGGCTCCTCGGTAAGCACATAACCGACGCCGCGCACGGTGTGAATCAAAGTGGGAGAAAAGTCGCGGTCGATTTTATTGCGTAGCGTGTTGATGTGCACGTCCACGACATTGCTGACGGAATCGAAGTGAATATCCCAAACGTGCTCGATGATCATGGTGCGGGTCACTGTGCGTCCAGCGTTGCGCAACAGGAATTCGAGGAGCGAAAATTCCTTCAGTTTCAGATCGATTTTCTGCCCGGCGCGTTTGACCGAACGCATCGCGGTGTTCATTTCCAGGTCCGCCAACTTTAGCGTGGTGGATTCCTGCGCGCCACGCCGTAGAAGCACGCGAACACGCGCGGAAAGCTCGGCAAAAGCGAAGGGTTTCACCAGATAGTCGTTGGCCCCGCTGTCGAGGCCCGCAACTTTTTCTTCCACGCCGCCTTTGGCGGTCAGAATCAGCACGGGCAGTGAAAGATTGCGCTGGCGGATTTTCTTCAGGACTTCCAAGCCGGACACTTTCGGCAGCATCACGTCCAAAATCACTGCGTCGTATTCGAAAGTTTTCGCCTGGTACAATCCTTCTTCGCCATCGTTCGACACGTCAACGGCATAGCCCTCTTGTTCCAATCCCTTGCGGATAAACGCGGCCACTTTCAGTTCGTCTTCGATAATCAGTATGCGCATCGGTCGCAGCAATCATTTTGAGAATTATGCAGCGAGTGGTTCATGTAATTCAGAATACACCTGCAAAATCCAAAGCGCCAAAACGCGACTCATCCAACAGCCGAGCTGCGTCGCGAGTTTTAGACCGGCGCCTAACTCGAAGCGTGTTCGGTTTTTTCGCCAAGCGCCGTGGATAGGTCGCCGGATTCCGAACGGATCTGCACATCGCGCTGCGGGAACGGAATCTTCTGGGCAGCCACGCACTTTGCTCCGTGACGGTGGGCCACACCTGGCGTGCAGCCTGAAGCTGGTTCACTTTGTGAAGTCCCCTGCGACAGCAACCCACGGTTGCGATCAATTTGGAGTTTCAAGACCTCCAATGTAATGATCTCGGTCGCTGGCCGATGCGCCGTTTATTACGCTGCCGGACTTTTGGCCGCGGAGAGAAAAGAGAAGGCGCTGGAGATTTTCAAGCTCAACCAGTCAAAGCACCCCGAGGCGAAATCTGTTACGTTCCTTGGGCTGGCCCGAGCATATACCTCGGTGACAAGGAGAACGCCATTCAAAATTGGGAGATCGCGTTGCGCAACCTTCCCAAAAACCGCAAAGGCCAGATTGCCGGTTATGAGCAGGCGTTAAGAGAATTGAAGGAAGCCAAGTAAAAGCGACTTGTGTAAGACGTCGGTTGAGCGACGAAGTTGTTCAAGAGCTGATGATGCGCCGTTTTCACATGGCCGGCTACGCGACTGCCG
>JBBQVN010000245.1:0-3267 GCA_038211475.1 Terriglobales bacterium
CAGGTTGCTGTGCTTTCCCATCAACTCGGCGACGAGCGTGAAGACGACTCCACCGGCGCTCTGAAATTCGATATCTAGAATCCGGTCGAACCCTCGCTGGCGAATCGCGGTGATGCGCGCGCCTTCGATATACTTTCGGCAGAGCATGCAGAAGGCCGGAGGAGAGGGCGGATTTGGCCGCTTGGAGTGCGTAAGATGCGCGCGCGCCCAGTCTGCGTCGCACGAAAGCAGGAGCGCATGGTTCGCGCCGCGCCCTCGAATCGTCAAGACGAGATCGGTCGCGGCAGGCTGAGCAATATGCTGCACCTGCCCGCCCGCCAACTGCCGCCCAAGCTCATCCGCAACGGCCCTGAGCATCAGGCTATCGAATGGAATTCGTACCGACATGAATTACGCCTCTCCCGCAGGCCCCCTATTGTACGGAAAAAGATGCGCTTGCGTCAAACCGGATAAACGAAACAGAGAAGAGCCCGATTCTACGAATCAGGCGGAATACGGTCGTGCGAACCGTTGGCTTCGATTCGCCGGCGCAAAACAACGCCCGGAGCCGATTCATTCTGAATCGGCTCCGGGGTTGGAATGGTTAAACGAGCGGGATGGGTTGCTGCACTACTTAACCGCTTTGCTGCTTCCTTTTTTCGCCTTTGGTGGTACGGCCTTGCTTTTCGCGGGGCGCTTGAAGGGGAATGGTCCGCCCAGCGGGCTCGCGTTCTGGCCACCGATCACAGCGCCGGACTGAGTGTCTATATAAAGCAAGTAGGCATTTTTGTCGCCTACTTTATATAGCAGCAGCCAGGCTGGGCGAACCGGGCCGGGAATCCGCCGGTTGCTGTTTTCATCCTCCCAGAATCTATTAGGCTGCACCAAGACGACACCGGTTGGAAGCGGATGATCCGTAAGTAGCTCGAGGCGGTCCGCGCCCAATCCTTTCAGGAATGATTCCGCTCGAACACGGGACTGATCGCGCTTCAACAGCATGAGCGGCTTGATTGACGAGTTGGGTTGCGGAGGGGACGGAAAGATGAGAGCCAGGACTCTCAGATCTCCAGTTTCGGCATGAATCATTGCGGTGACGTGGTCCTCGTAGAATGGCACTCCCTGGTGAAGGCGGCCCCAGGAGACAGTCCAGAAATGTCCGCCCGCCCTCGGAGGAAGCACCGAGAAGCTTTCTCTAACCGTATGCGGCCCGAGCTCCATAGCCTGCCCGGTGGCCGCCAGCGCTGTCTCCGCCGTCTTGAGCGCCTGCTCGACAGGGATTGCCGGGCCCGGCGCTGCATTGGCATCAATCCGTCCAAAAACGGAATCGTGAGAATATTCCGTAATTACGCCGGTGGCGTCGGCAATCTCGACGATGGCTCCGCTGGGAAATCTGACTCGCCAGCGTTCTTGAAAGTAGCGTTGCGGGCCGCTGCCTCCGCGTAGGGCTGCCGGGAATGTGGCAGTGGGCTGGCCGCTCACAGTTACCCCGATTCGGCGACAGTAGTCCTCCGCGCGCCGAACGGCGTCTTCCGCAGTCGTGCGCTGCGCCGTGGCTGGGCCGGTCAACCCGAAGACCAACGCCACAACCGTGAACCATTGAATAGCTCTCACTTCAACCTCCTGAAAACCATGCTCAGTCTTCATACAGCAATGCATTCGGAAGTGCTACCGCCACCATTGAAGGTCCGTTCCGCCGTATACGCCGTGAACCTTCATACTCATATCACCAATCACGGTCGGCGGTATCTTATGCTGGAAAAGTGCGACCCAGCAACCGTCTCCCCCAAAATGTTGTTGGCCAACATTCGCCTGCGCGATTGCTTGTTCAAGCGTCCTCCCATTGGTGCAAAGAGCAGCCCAGAGGTCCTGTATCCACCATTCATTGGGACCACCATACGCCATATCCTCGGACCAGCCGAGCGCCGCTCTGTCGATCGAACCCGGCCCGATGCCGAACGCGGATGCCATCGAAGAGTCTCCGTTAGCAAATACGCTGCACGCCTGAAATTGCACAAAACAATACGGCGGAAGCTGGCCCTTCTGAGCATTGGCGTTCCCTACTTCCTGCGCCGTAAGATATGCGCCGACGCCAGGTGTATTGTCTACAAAACAATCTCCAAATACGGCCTGGCTGCCATGCGTGTAGATGAAAAAGACTGTATAAGTGGGGAGGTTAGCAAGAATCGTAGCCTTTACGTGATCGCTGGCAGCAAGCACCGTGTGCTTCGCCTGAGCGCTGAGTTCAAGGCCTACAATTGCGCCGGTCTCACCGGGACCACCTGTCAAAGTTTGATTAACCAGATCGTAACCCTTGTTGTAGACGATCTTTGCAGGCGTCTCGAAGGTCTCCACTTCGCTCAGGTTCGTTGTGACTATGGCTTTCACGGTTATCGACTGCCCGCCAGCAAAGTGCGTGCTGTCATAAATGACTGGCTGCGAGCAGCTTTGCGTAGGATACGGGTAATCCTTTTGGACGGTAAGCTCTCCTCCGATGTAGAAGTCTACATGGCTGATGGACCGCCAAATCCAGTAGAAGGGTGGCGGAGCGGTGATTCCTTCCGACGTGCCGGCCTGCCAGCCCGCTCCGCAATTCGTGCCGCTCGCGAGAGGGCCCATGCTTACGTTACAGGTGACCACGGATGCCTGGCAGGAAGGTGAAGCTGCGAGCAACAATACGAGGATGGTTGCAGCAACTATAGCACGCGAGGGTGAGCGCAAGGATATGAGGCGGATCAGGAGACGTTTGAGCAGTGTGTAGCGCAAGGCGCTACCTCCTTTCACGATCAGCGCGGATCAGAGAACAGAAGGACAAACGAGCAGAACTCCACGACAGTGTCGCAGCTTAGACTTAAGCGATCATATCAAGTAATCCCGCCCTTGTCAAGCAGACAATTAGATCTCTTGAGTGGGTGTTTTTCGTCCGGCAGGACGATTGGCCGAAGGCACTCCAGCCACGAATCCATCGTCACTTCAGTGCCTCGCTCGCCAGCGGGCGAAGCAAACAAGGAGTCCGGCGCAGATTCGCAGAAGAGAGAGGCCATCGCATGCACTTGACGCGTTTTGACGGGCGCGCATTCAGAATATCATCAGTAAACCTCTTGCATATGTGTATTCCGTCCGCGAGGACGGTTGGCCGCAGGCCATCCTGCGAGTGAATTCATTCACTCGCAGGCAATCGAAATGGAAACAAGAAAATTCGCGCGAGAAGTCCGCGCTCTGGAATCACACTGGCGGGTCAAGCTGCCGGACACGTTCGCGCGACTATACAGCGGATTCGAATATCCCTTC
>JBBQVN010000246.1:0-3204 GCA_038211475.1 Terriglobales bacterium
TATGCCGTCACGCACGCCTCGGCTCTCGACATCCCCGTCCTCTATGTCTACCTGCCGTTCCAGTTCCGCATCGTGTTTAAGAGCGAGCTCCTAAGCTACCCGTTTGTGGGATGGCACCTTGAGCGCTCGGGACAGGTTTGCATCAATCAGCAACATCCCGTGAAGTCGGTTGCGCAAATTCGCTCTGCGGTGAAGTCGCTGCGCTCCGGCATGCCGCTGGTCATTTTTCCGGAAGGCGGACGCACGCCGGACGGCTCGATCAAGCCCTTCATGCCCGGCGCTTTCTTCCTGGCCATAAAGGCCCAGACCGATATCGTGCCGGTCGTCCTCAAGGGCACCTTCGAGCTGCTGCCCATGAACACTTACCACATCAAAAGCCGTCCGTTGCAAATGCAAGTGGGCGCACCCATCTCGACCATCGGCCTTCGAGTTCGCGACATGGAAGCCCTCTCCGCTCGCGTCATGCAAGCCATGAACGACCTCGCTCACTAACCAGCCTGCGCTACCTGATTACTCGCCCCGCTCAGCATGGCTGGTCTGTTGCGCACCACGCGCCTTAAAACCGCTTCTCCCCTCGCAGGCGGTTCATCACTTCTTCTTCTATCCATTCGCGAAAATCTTCCATCACACCCGCCACGATACGTCGCACTCTCTCTTCATCCGTTTCTCCGCCGCCTACTGGAACGCGCTCAGCGGACAAGTATTCCGCAGCGGGAGGATTGTCCTGCGCCTCGGGCTCCGCGACCTCGACGACAGACGCCGCCTCTTCCCGTTTCTGAGCCGACATTGTTTTCCGTGGCGCATCCCGCAAGGCTCTTTCCACCGCCCCCACCAGTTCGCTGGCCTCAAACGGCTTCACCACCACTCCATCAGCACCGGCCCGCGCCACGTCTTGCTCTCGAAATTGCTCCAGCTTGCCGACGGTCAACAACACTGGAATGTGCGCCGTATCCGCAGACACCTTGAACTGATGGCACACGTCCATGCCGTTTTCGCCCGGCATGTGAATGTCCAACACGATAGCATCAGGAAGGTTTTCGCTGACTGCCTGAAGAGCAGCCGCGCCACTGCTCACCGTCGTCACCTCATAGCCGGCGGCTCCTAGAATTTGCCGCGCCATGTTTTGCGCGGTGGGGCTATCGTCGGCGAGCAGGATGGTTTGAGGCAAAGAATTGTCCGGTATGCTGCGGGCAGCGCTGCCGCAGCCCGCCTAGAACGGAATAATTTTCTTCAGTCCCTTTTTCTTCTTCTTGCTGGTCGAGACGTCCACCGTCTCATCGGGACCACCCGCCGCTGCTGCCGCCGCTTGCGCTTCTGGCGTCTGCAGCTCGTTGGTCTGCGCTGGCGCGGGTACCGCTGCCGCAACGTTTGGTTTCAACTCGTTGGGATCGGCCGGCACATTCGGCTTCAGTTCGTTCGGATCGGGCGCGGAAGTAGTGTTGTTCTTCAACTCTCCCACCCCATCGGGCCTCGGGTCGACGGCCGCCCCCGTCTCCGGGTCGGAGTGTGGCACCGTATCGCTCGGCGGCGGAACACCCGCGCCCAGTGTTTCCACTCCTACTTTTTCAGTCCCACCCTTGTCTGATCCCATCGCGGCCGCCGTGGCCTGCTTCACCACTTCGGTCGCGTTTACCGGCGCCGTGTCCACCATCGTCGGCTCGCCCACATGCGCTGCCCGCACCACGTCAGGGTGCTTTTCAAAATTGTGCATCACTCCCGAGATCACGCCGCTTTCCGAGCGGCTATCAATCTCTTTCTTGTTTTGCGCCACCGCCCCTCGCGTCGGCTTAGGCACCGTGCGATGCATCGCCGCCAACCGCGCCCGGGCATCCTCCATCCGATCCATCAGCGGATACCGCGTAATGATCTTCGAGTAGGCCTCGGCCGCATCTTTCGAAAATTCCTCGATCATCCGCGCCTTGGCCACTTCCCCCATCCTGCCGTTGGCCCGCAATATGCTGATTTCTCCTTCGTACGATTGCCCCAGCAGGTACAGCGCTTCATCAACCTGGCTGTACAGCGGATATCGGTCCACCAGCGTGCGCAATCGCGCGATCGCCGCCGGATATGACTCCTTCAGATAGTAAAACCGTCCGATACCAAACTCCCGCTGCGCCAGCACTTCCTGCACTTCCCGCAAGCGCTGTTTGGCCTCGCCCGCCAGCTTGCTGTCGGGAAATTGCTGGATCAGCGACCGGTACTCTTCTTCCGCTCGCATGGCGTGCGTGAAGTCCCGGTCCGGCTTTTCCATTTCTTGATACTGGATGTTCGCCACCTTCAACTGCGCTTCCGCCGCTTCTGGCATGTTGGGGAAGAAGGTGATGAAGTCCTTGTACTCGATTTCCGCCTGCTGCAGCGCCGTTGACCCGCCTTCGGCATACCACGAATCCGCCACCGCCAGCTTCGCTCGCGCAATAAATTCCGAGTCCGGATACGTATTGATCAGCGTCTGCAACGTGATCCGCGACACATCGAACTGGTTGTGCCGCATCGCCTCCATGGCCCGGTCAAACAGCACTTTGTCCGGCTGTTTTGAGCCCACGTTGGCCAATGGGTTGCTCACCTTCTTGTTGGTGCAGGCCACCGTCATCGCCAGCAACAGACTCAGCACCACTGTGTTCGTAATACGACGTGACATAACAAACCTCTATAAAAAAATTAGGATGGCTGAATAACGCCCTTTGATTTTTCACCCGCTCAATTTCCACTCACTGCTCTACGCCCAGTGACCACGCCCGCTGATCTACGCCCGCCGCTTAGGCCCTTAGCAGCATGGCTTCTTGCGCAGCCTGCAGCAGCCCTCTTACGTTGGATGCTGGATCTCCGCTCCCGAACACCGCGTTGCCCGCCACCAGAACCTCCGCTCCCGCTCTCACTACTTCCCCCACCGTCTGCAGATCCACTCCGCCGTCCACTTCTATGCGGAAGTTTAATCCCCGATCCCTTCGGAGTTGGCTCAAGCGCTGCATTTTCGCTAGGGCGTTTCGAATGAACTTCTGTCCCCCGAACCCCGGGTTCACGCTCATTACCAGCACATAGTCCACAATCTCCAGCACTTCGCTCAGCGTCTCCACCGGCGTCGCGGGATTGATCACTACGCCTGCCTTGCAGCCCGCGCTCTTGATCAATTGCAGCGAGCGGTCCAGATGCCGGCACGCCTCCTGATGCACCGAAATCCAGCTCGCTCCTGCCTGGGCAAAATCT
>JBBQVN010000247.1:0-3132 GCA_038211475.1 Terriglobales bacterium
TCGCGGAGGTGACTTCCGCTAAAATGGTCTGGTGAAACGTCTTCTACTTTTTATTGGATTGATTCTCGCGCTCGCCGGATGCAATCGCGCCACTCATCTTCCTCACCTGGGCGCCGCCGCTCCCGATTTCGTAGTGCAGGATTCCGACCGCAAAGTTGCTCTTAGCGACCTTAGGGGTCAGATCGTCATTCTCAATTTCTGGGCCACTTGGTGCCCGCCCTGCGTCCAGGAGATGCCCTCACTGGTACAACTGCAGAAGACCTTCAAGGGCAAAGGCGTCACCGTGCTGGCCGTCAGCGTGGACGCCGATGAGAGCGCCTACCGCAAATTTCTGGTCGACCACGGCGTGGATCTACTCACTGTGCGTGACGAAGCTCAGAAGAGCAACAGTTTATATGGCACCGTCCGCTTCCCCGAAACTTACATCATTGACCGTAAGGGTATCGTGCGTAGAAAGTTCATCGGCGCCATTGACTGGAACACACCCGAAATCGCCGAATTTCTTAACAAGCTGTAGCCATGTTCCAGGCGGCCGATCTGCCCAAACCGGCGGAACAGCATGCCTAATCGGAGTGCAAATGGTCATCCGCTTGGGTGTCAGCAAACTCTGTCGTTTACCCTCCTTATGTCCCGTTCCTATTCTTGACACTCAACCCTGAGCACGATTAAACTTTCTAAATTGTTCTGTAGTGAGCTCTTGCGAAAGCGCTCTCTCGGACAGAGTCTCCTCTGCGATACGGGAGAGACTAAATTGCTGTCGAACTAGATCTAGAATTAGGAACTAGGACAGGCATCAGATCAGGAATATGAATTTCTTTTAGACAAAAATAAGGTGTTCAGGAGACAATATGCAGCTTCGCCCTCGACTCACTACCTTGCGGCTGCCATCGATTTTGGCGGTCGTGGCTCTTCTCTCATTTCTTGTAGCTTGTGGTTCTAGCTCAAAGAAAACGGTGACTTCCATCCAGTTAACGAATGCAAACGGCGCCGTCGCTCAAAGCATCCCGGTTGCCGGCACGCTCCAATATTTCACCACCGCGGTGTTCTCCAATAGCCAGGCGATGGACGTGACCGCCGCCGCGACCTACACTTCCTCTGATATGACGGTCGCCACCATTGGGGCGGACGGCGTTGCCACCGGAGTAGCTGCAGGTACCACAACCATCACTACGACTTACAATGGGTTTACGGCGACTGACACGCTCACTGTAACAGCCACAGCACAGTAGTTCGCCCACGTACCAGCACGGCAAAGCATAGTGGCGAGTAGGCTTTAATTCAGCCTACTCGCCACAGTCGTCTCAAGCGAGTTGGTTTCCAACCGCAATCTCGCGATGCGTTTCTTGCTTAGCACCCTGCGCTTCATCCTAAGGGAAGCTTGCAAACCAGCGCCTCGCCCTTCCCTACAGCTTCACACTCCGCAAGCGCAGCGAGTTTGTGATCACTGACACGGAACTGAAGCTCATTGCCGCCGCCGCGAGAATGGGACTGAGCAATAGCCCAAACACTGGATACAGAATTCCCGCAGCAATCGGTACCCCGAGCGAGTTGTACACGAACGCGAAGAACAAATTTTGCCGGATGTTCTTCATCGTCGCCTGGCTCAACTTGCGCGCCCGCAGAATCCCTTCCAAATCGCCTTTAAGGAGAATGACGCCGCCGCTTTCCATCGCCACATCCGTGCCGGTACCCATCGCAATGCCGACGTGAGCCAAGGCCAGCGCCGGAGCGTCGTTCACCCCATCTCCTGCCATGGCCACGATGCGTCCTTCCGCCTTGAGTCGCTCCACGACCTTTGATTTCTGCGCGGGCAACACTTCCGCTTCGAAGTCTTCGATGCCCAGCTTGCGCGCCACTGCCTCTGCTGTCGCCCGGCTATCGCCGGTCAGCATCACCACCCGAATCCCCTCTTGCTTCAACCGCAAGACCACTTGTTGTGCCGACGGCTTGACCGGGTCGGCCACTGCGATCACTCCAACAAACTTGCCCGCGATGGTGACGTAGATTTCGGTAGCGCCTCCTCCGGTCTCGCCTCCAGTCTGGCCCGCGATCAAAGGATCCTGCGGCGCCGTGATTTTCATTTGCTCGAGGAACCCACGATTGCCCACCGCGACCCGCTTGCCCTCAACCAAGCCTTCAATTCCTTGTCCCGAGTGCGATTGAAACTCTTTCACTTCGGCCAGCGGCAAATGTCTCTCCGCCGCGCCTGCCATCACCGCGGCTGCCAAAGGATGCTCACTGCCACGCTCCAGGCTGGCGGCAAGCCGCAGCACCTCATCGGCCGTCACGCCCGCTGCCGGTGTCACCGAGGTCAGCTTCGGTTTCCCTTCGGTCAATGTGCCCGTCTTGTCCACCACTAACGTGTCAACTTTCTCCAGCGCCTCCAGTGCCTCCGCGCTCTTGATGAGCACGCCTGCCGACGCCCCTCTTCCCGTCCCCACCATGATTGCCATCGGCGTTGCCAGGCCCAATGCGCACGGGCACGCGATGATCAGCACCGCCACCGCATTCACTATCGCGTGAGCGAAGCGCGGCTCCGGGCCCAGCCACACCCATGCCACGAAAGTCACTACAGAAATCGTGATGACAGCCGGGACAAAGAACTTCGCCACTCGGTCGGCCAGCCGCTGAATCGGGGCCCGCGTACGCTGCGCCTGGCTTACCAATTGCACAATTTGCGCCAGCAAAGTTTCGCTGCCCACCTTCTCCGCCCGCATCAGAAATGAGCCCGTGCCATTGACCGTCGCGCCGATCACGCGCGCGCCCGTCGCCTTTTCTACCGGCAGCGATTCGCCGGTGATCATCGATTCATCGACCGCGCTGTTCCCCTCCATCACCACGCCATCCACCGGAACTTTCTCGCCCGGACGCACCCGCAACCGGTCCCCCGGCTTCACCCCAGCCAGCGGCGCATCGTGCTCTGTGCCATCATCGGCCACCAGCCTCGCCGTCTTCGGACTCAGATCAAGCAAGCCGCGGATCGCGCTGCTGGTGCGGCTGCGAGCCCGCAACTCCAGCACTTGCCCCAGCAACACCAGCGTCACAATCGCTGCCGCCGCTTCAAAGTAAACGTCCGGGCGGTCGCCCATAGTGCGAAACGACGCTGGAAAAATCTGCGGAAAAATGGTCGCA
>JBBQVN010000248.1:0-3087 GCA_038211475.1 Terriglobales bacterium
TGTCAAGAGAAATAGTTCCCCCTCGAGCTGAAGCCGGGAAAAGTTTCGGCATCCAGCCCCTCTGGCTGTGCGTAGCTGTTTGTGGCGTAGTACCGGGTGCCTGGTCTCGGTGCGAGACGACGAGATGTATACCGTGGTCACAAGTTCCCGAAGCCGTCCTTTCCCTCGTATAAGGAGGATTTCTGCAGAACGGCCCGAAGCCGTCAAGGGCGCGCCGTTTCGGCGCGGCGCCCGCGAACCCTTTACGGCGAGGACCGTTCTGAGACGATCGACGAAGAGGGAAAGGAAGGTCGCCGACTCGATTCGATTTCTGAAGCCCAACAAGCGAAACGGTTGCGATGTGGCAACCACAGTTCTATCTGAGACTCGTGGCCTATAGCTTTTTTGGGTTATCCGAGGGGGCATAGGGTTAACGATGAGACTCAGTGCCTGAGCACATGTGATGCCTACCAAACGTGTGGATACTCTCCCTCGAACCCGAGCGCTTCGAAAATCGACTGGCCAGCGGCAGGAATGACCCTGAGGTTGGCAGCGCGGCTCTCGTACGCTCAAGCTGCTTGTGGTTTCAATTGTGCCGGATCGAATCGTTCTCCCTTCTTCCAGATCTTTAATACAATCGCCGCAATCTTACGCGCCAGAGTCAGTCGGGCCCTCGGAGGCTCCATCCCTCTGGCCAGTAAATTCCGATAGAACTCTCCCAACGGATCCTTGCTGGAGGCGCCGGCCTGGGTGGCCGCGCTCTTGAAGATATTCTTCAGATCGTGATTATGGTTGACGTTGAGACCGCGCAGCGCCGGTGCTTTCCGGGAAGGCTGCAGTTGTCCCCCGGTGAACCGGTATTCGCCGCTGCTCCGCGTCTGCAGGGCGAGCCCGGAGTAGGCCCATAGTTGTCGCTTCGTACGGAATCGGTGCGGTGTCTGGATCAGAGCGATCAGAAGAGCCACCCGGATCGGGCCCAGCCGGGGAATCTGCTGGAGAAGCTGACTGGCGGGATGTTTTCGGCTTTCCGCCAGCAACTCCCCCCGTGTTTCCCGGCGTATCCGCACCCAAGCGTCGAGCTGTTGATAGAGCAGCTCGGCGCGGCGACGCACGCCCGTTTCCCGGAGTTTTTCCAGCCAGGCGGCGCGGTGACGTGGGGAATAAACTTCCTGGCCGGCGCAGGGAATCGCCCAGCTTCGATAGACCGCTTTGAGCCGGTTCATCACGCGTGTCAGATCGGTTGTGACGGTGAGATAGCTGCGGCTCAGTTCCCGCAGTGTGCGCACTCCGCATTCTCCGTGATAGACCGGTGTGAGAAGTCCCGCGCGAAGCAGGTCGGTCAGTTTCCGTGCATCCACCCGATCATTCTTGTTGCCGGCTTTCAGCAGAGCGTTCTTCCGCGGATTGCATACCATCACTTTGGCCACGCGCGGTTTCAGCAGGTCGTACAGCCAGCCTGCACTGGTCCCTTCCTCGAACGTTACCCATAAGCTGCCACGCAGTCCCTGGAGGAATTCCAAGATGGTGGCTGCTTTGGTTTCGATGACGCTCTCCATCACGAGCTTTCCGCCGGCGTCCGTGACCGCGACGGAGATGCTTGCCTGGTGAACGTCCATGCCAATATACTTTCTGTTATCCATGTGGGTGCTCCTTTCCGTCGGTCCTGAGCCGACGCCTCAAGCCTACGCTTGAAGGGGCGCCTAACGCCGTTCCAGTTAACGCCGTTCCAGTGCGAGTACCTTGCTAGGCCAGGCTCGGCCCAACCATTGCCAGAGTCGCGCCTATACTACCCTCTAGTGGGGATTGCTTCGGGCGGGCGGTATTATAAGGGTGTTGCCCCTGCCCACCTACTGAGTCCATAGCTAACGATATTTTAGTCAGGTGACTAACTACGGTCACTGTACGCACCTGTTTGAAATAAAAGCCATGCAGCAACGCCCAGCCCTGCCCGGGCAAAAACTTCCGAATTCCCACTCCGGAACCTTCGCTAACTCGCAGTTATCCAATAGTTGAAAGATTGGCCCTTGACCGGCATGGGACATTGCGTCGAATGTCGATTTACCTAAGTCTAGCCCTGATCGTTGCCGTTGCATTTGCCGGGGGAATCAGTGCGGGACCCTTTAAGCGACTCCATCGGTGATCGAAGCCTTTACAGTGATCTGCGTCGGAGTGCCGATCACGGCAGTCATCGGACTGACCCGCACCGCCCCGAGACTAGGGGCGGCGGCGAAGGGAACAAAACAGCCAGCCTTTATCACCGTCAACATGGTCAGATCAAAGGTGGCGGTGCAGTTCTTATTTGAGGTCACGCTGATTGCAGTGGTGACCGCCGTCCCCGCGCAATCGCCGCTCCACCCGGTAAACACCGACCCAGCGGCTGCCGCGGCTGTGAGCTGTACAGGGGGAGTTGCCGGGAATGGTGCGGTCTGGGTCGGACATGCTAGTCCACAATTAGTGCCCGAAGGGGCAGATGTAACTGGCTGCGCGCGTACATCGAAAGTATCTTGTCGTCGAAACCGGTGAAGCGCGTCTGGCCCTTGCCGACGATCTTGGGTTCGTAACTGCCGTTGCGGTCGCGCGGCGTCTCCAGCGGCATTTCGCCGAAGTCGCCCTTCAGCGTCTTGGTCCATCCAGGCGAACAATTTGGTTTTCATAAACTTTTTTCCAATCCCGGATGAGGTATAGCAACCCGTGGCCATAGCATAATTCCAGGAGATCTAAGATGCAGCCGTTGTATAAGGTTCCGTGCGTGACCGTGCGGAACCGCATTGATTGGTTGGATTGAGCCACGTCGCTTGGGCCGAATAGTTGATCTTTTGGGGCACATGTTAGACTCGACGGCCATCTATGGTTTAGGAGTGTACCCTGCATGATCAAGAATGGGATTTTTCTGGCGCTTACGATGGCCGCGTCGTCCTTTGCGGCTACTTGGTCCGGTCAGATTTCCGACAGTGCGTGCGGCACAAGCCACGCTAAAATGATGGCCGAGCACAAGGACATGAAGACAGACCGGGCTTGCACGTTGGCCTGTGTAAAAGGTGGTAGCAAATACGTGCTCGTCAGCGACGGGAAGGTTTTTAATATTTCCAACCAGAGGCTTGCCGGATT
>JBBQVN010000249.1:0-3051 GCA_038211475.1 Terriglobales bacterium
TGCGGTGGAGGGCCAGCAGACACCTCTTCGGTCGCAAGGCCGAGTCCCAAGCTCGACGATCCGCATCATGGGCGCGATACGCTGGACGGCCACCGTGGCGAGAAATCTCCCGGCTCAGTGTGGAGGCCGCTCGATCCAGTCCTCGGGCAATCTCACGAAGCGGCCAATCGGAAGCGATTCCTCGTGAGAGGTCCTCTCGCTCTGCTAGCGTGAGCGCCAGCCGCGAACGGCGACGAGCGGCGGGAGGAATGCCGCCGCGAGGCAACAACACCGACCGAATGCAGCTATGGGGCTTGTCAAAGGCGCGCCCAATCTCATGCAGCGACTGTCCCGCCTTCCACCGGCTCCAAACGTCACGCTTCTCGATCGCAGAAAGTCCAAATCGTTGTCCTGGCCTCATGCCAACACCACCTTTTAGCGAGCAGACTTATATCAGATGGTGTTGCATCGACCTATTGAGACCACCCGACTTACCGGGAGTTGAAGCAGTAGCCAATAGATTAATTCCGGTTTGCCCGTAATCCGACCAGAATCGATAGCAAGTGTGGAGATCAGTGCCCACAAGCCGACTTATGGGTAGTAGTCCTCTCCGTGCGCAGTTCCCCATTCTCAGTTCTGATTTTTGGCGCCCTGGACCAGAGACCACAACAACACGTACACTTCGCGGGCGTGTTGGCAGGAGACGATGATGACGAGGCCAGTCCATGTTTTCTTTTTGTTTGTCGCAATAACCTCATATGCAGCGTTCGGTGGCGAGCTGCTTTACGCGCAAACGTCTTCTTCGCAAGGAGCGGCTAACGATGTGCGCGCGGCGTGTGCACAAGACGTGCAGAAGCTGTGCGCGAATGTGCCGTCAGGCGGCGGACGAATCCTTGCGTGCCTGAAGCAACATCAAGACCAGGTTTCGGATGGCTGCAAGCAGGCGGTGGCGAAAGCGATGGGGCAGGCCAATGGCGGGGCGGGTACGCCACCCGCTACTCCGTCGGCGCCAGCCAGCGCACCACCGAGTACAAACTCTCCCTCGAGCGGAACCGCGCCGGGCGGTCCAAAAAATAGCCAGCCTCCAACTGCGACTTCGACCAAATCCAGTTCACCCCAGCACTACTTTTTGATGAAACAGGTCAAGATCATTGACCAAGCTTCAGGTCAGGGAAAACCGGCTTTCGACTTGTTGATTCCAACGGACTGGCAATTTAAGAGCGCGGTGAATGTAAATGTTGCCGACGGAGGATGCTATGGCGACTGGTTTTCCGTCTTGGGCGACGGCAAGAGCGCAGACAATTCGGTTGAGTTTCAAGTGATTCCCCAATTCACTTTCCAATATGCGGACAGCCCTGCGGTGCAGAGCGATATGCAGAAGCAGAACCAACTTAGGGCCCGGGTCGGACAGAAGCCTTGCCCGGTGCGGGCGCCGATGCAAGCAGGGGAATTTCTGCGGCAAGTACTACTTGCAAAGTATCGCAAGGGCAAGACGATCGTGTCGGTTGAAGAATTTCCAGAACTGGACCAGGTGGCGCGGTACCGGTTTGGGATGCCACGAAGCGGGCCGGGGGGCGATGTAAAGGCGACGATTTACACGAACGCAGCTCGTGCGCGACTTTCCTACACTAACGACAAAGGGCAACCGGTTGAGGAGTGGGTCGCTGGCGTGGTCGTTGTGCGCAAGATTCCGTTGGGCATGAGCGGTGCTGGATACGATTGGCACGCCATGATGCTTATGTCCATTCTGACGCCACAGGGCAAGCTTGATGGTAACGAAAAACTCTTCAAGTTGATCGGGAGCACAATTCGTCCGGAACCAGAATGGCTGAAGTGGAGTAGTGGCGTGATTGGGGATCTGTATGAAAAACAGAAGCAGGAGAGTGCAGCACAGTCGGAGATTGTCCGCCAGTTGCAGCAATATGCTATAGGGACGATCTACGGTGTCGTGGACAACCAACAGCGCGGATCGTATCAATCAGCCAACGGGATGAGCCAGTTGATCCGCGAAGTGCAAACTTTTCGCGACCCGACGACGGGTAGGACGTTTGAGCTGAGCAATAAGTACGACAATGCGTGGCACGACCCAAACAGCCAGTACTACGTGATGAGCGATGACTCAAATTTTAACCCGAATGGAAAGTTGGATGGGAATTGGACACAGTTGGAGTTGGTGCGGCCGCAGCCTTAACCGGATGGGCTGCAGCTATTCGCCTACGATTAGGTATAGCTCCGAACTTTCAATCCGCTTCTGGGAAATTTCCGCCGGATAAATACCGATGAACGCGCTTGTGGTCATCAACTCCCGAGTGGTCGGCAACTCGGAAGTTAATCGGCTAGGTCCTGATTAACGCGGTGCATTCGACAGGTCGATGCAACACCATCTGATGTAAATCTGTTGTGTAAAGGTGGTGTAGGCATGAGACCAGGGATGCGATTTGGACTTTCTGAGATCGAGAAGCGTGACGTTTGGAACCGGTGGAAGGCGGGACAGTCGCTGCATGAGATTGGGCGCGCCTTTGACAAGCCCCATAGCTGCATTCGGTCGGTGTTGCTGCCTCGCGGCGGCATTCCTCCCAGCACTCGTCGCCGTTCGCGGCTGGCGCTCACGCTAGCGGAGCGAGAGGACCTCTCACGAGGAATCGCTTCCGATTGGCCGCTTCGTGAGATTGCCCGACAACTGGATCGAGCGGCCTCCACGGTGAGCCGGGAGATTTCTCGCCACGGTGGCCGTCCAGCGTATCGCGCCCATGATGCGGATCGTCGAGCTTGGGACTCGGCCTTGCGACCGAAGAGGTGTCTGCTGGCCCTCCACCGCAAGTTGCGGAACATTGTTGCGAGTAAACTAATTCTGGACTGGTCGCCCGAGCAGATTTCCGGATGGCTGAAGACCCAGTATCCCGATGACGAGAGCCTGCGCGTGTCCCACGAAACCATCTACCGCACGCTGTTCATTCAGGCCCGCGGAGCGCTGAAAAAAGAGCTGTTGGACCAACTGCGCTCCAAGCGGCGCATGCGCCGCTCACGCCATGCCAGTGCTAGCGGACAGTCACGAGGACAGATCGTCGATGC
>JBBQVN010000250.1:0-2939 GCA_038211475.1 Terriglobales bacterium
GCATTGGGCCGTTGGCGGGGCCAGCAGAGTCCACACGGGTCAGGCCATTGGCATGCTGGGCGGGGCGATCAAGCCGGGCACTGAGGCCGCGGGCAAGGGGCTCACCGTGATCGCCGGCAAGGGCGACATTGAGGTTCAGGCGCAGGCCGATCAGATGCAGATTGCTGCGAAGCTTGATGTGAGCGTTCAGAGCCAGAGTGCGCACATCGACTGGGCAGCAGCGAAGAAGATCACGATGTCTACCGCAGGCGGGGCGAACATCACGATTGAGGGCGGGAACATCACCGTGCAGTGCCCGGGAACGCTCACGATTCGTGCGGCGAGTACGTCGCTTGATGGGCCGCAGACGCAGAGTTATGCGTTGCCTGGGTTGCCGCAGCAGGTTTGCGTTTCTTGTCTTTTAAGCGCGCGCGCGTCGGGCGCGCCGTTTGCGATGTCATGACCAATACCGTCGAATCATTTGCCGAGCATGTCGGCAGTCGCCTGGCAGGTCATGCCCCTGACGGAATCCATCGGTATCTCGTGGTCGATCAGGCCGCGCTTCACGGGGTTGATATCCAGCATGGCTTGGGCTGGAATGGCCCGAGTTGGGATCTTCTGGAAGGCGTCCCACCCAACTGGGCCACAACGGCCTCGCCGGTACTGGTCGCCGCAGCCGCGTCTCCGCTCAGCGAGAGTCAAAGAAGGGTTTGGCAAAAGTTTGCGGCCAACTGGCGATATGCGAACGCTTTGACCTATGTGGAATCGCCGGTGGCATTCGCGGCTTTGGCGCTTGCGCTGACTGAACGGACGAAAGGCCTCTTGCCCGACAACATGCGGGTGCTTTTGCGCTGGTACGACAACCGCGTGCTGTCGAGTCTGTTGCAAGTACTCGATGTTGGCCAGCTACAAGCACTGCTCGCGCCCCTAACCCACTGCGCAATTGCAGATCGGCGCGGCCTGGTTCGCTTGACGTCGTGCGCGCCAGCACCTTCTTTGGTTCCCCAATTTCCTCTTGAGCTTTCAGTAACCCAGGAAGCTCTTCTTCTTGAGGCAAGCGAGGCAGACGCGCTCATCGACATCCTTCTTGGTCAAGGCCAGTCCGCCTTGCTGGAACTGCTACCACCGGATCAGTATGACTGCGTGCTTTCGCTTTGGCAGACAGCACGGCGGTACGGAATCTTTCAGGTTTCCGATCAGATCGCGTTTTGTCACTTGGGGCTGGAAGTTGGTCAAGGCTTTGATCTTCATGAACCGTGGTCGGGGGTCATTCAACAGGCAAGCAGCGAAAAGGGAAGTTTTGTCAAAGCCTTGGCGCGACTGGAAGGCGCGGCGCCTTGAAATCTGGATTCATGGCGATGTCTGCCGAACGATTTTGCACAACCTGGTCCGTCGTTTCGATAGTCCTTTGCCTCTGCGTACTGGGCTGCGATGCGTCCCATGTGCAGGCGCAACCGCGTGTTCTGACGCCTGGCTCCCCAGGTGTCGTCGCCAAGGGAGCCACAGAGACCGTCGGCAACGTGGATGGGTTCCGTGAATTCAGTCTGACCATCTACGGCTACAACTACACCGATACCGAGATTGGAAGCTTTGAAGTGAATGGCCACGGAGGAGGCAACCTTGCCGTTAGTTCCCCGACCGCGGGTGGGGGAAAATCCGCGTGCTGTGCGGCACTGTTCACGCCCGTGCCCAAGGACCACAAGATCCGCGTGAAATGGACTCGAGACAGTGACACGTGGTGCGAGCAGGATGTGCCGTTCGTCGGCCCAGTTCCCGCACACGCCGAGTACATGGAAGTTCATTTTTACCGGGATGGGCACATTGAGCTGGCCGTTACGCAGACGAACTCCCCGCCGAGGTTGACCCTGGAGCGGGTGCACGGAAATAGCCGGCACACCGACCCATCCATGAACGTCAACAACGACAACAAGTACTCGAGGTGCAAACTTGGCTACCGATAGAGAGCGATTCGAAGTTCACACGGTGCTGCAGCAGCGTGGCGGTGCGTTGTCGTTCGCAGCAATGGGCACCCCGATGCAGAGTGCGGGTACTCAACGCGCAGCGCTGGATCCTTCAGGTGTCATGCTGGCTGCCGCCAACGCAGTGTCGGCGGGACGACAGGCCCTGAGCACCCCGCCGGCGCGCACGTGCCAGCAGAGCCTGACCCTCAATTTTTTCTTTGACGGAACCGGCAACAACATCGACGCTGATCTGGGCACGATGCAGCACAGCAATGTCGCACGACTCTTTCTCGGCGCAGTAGACGACGATGAAGTGAAGGGGTTGTCATCCTTCTACATTTATGGCCTGGGCACCTACTTCAGGGAGATTGGTGACGCCGGCAACACGACTCGCGGCAAAGGCCTTGGCCACATGGGACAGCCGCGCATTGATTGGGCATTTCGAAAATTCGACGAAGCTGTAGCCAAGGCCGAGGCACGTGCGCAGAACCCGACCAATAAGATCACGCTCATCAAAGTGAACGTGTTTGGTTTCTCCCGCGGGGCCGCGCTGGCGCGCGCCTTTGTGCGCGATCTGGGAGAGAGATGCGCCAAGTCGGGGACGGACTATCGCCTGAAGCGCGGCGACCACCCAATTGAAGTCGGCTTTCTTGGGTTGTTTGACACCGTGGCGTCGGTAGGAATACCGATGAGCGCGAACAACACGCCTGGTGCTACGACCGCCGGCTGGTACGGGCTTCGAAAGACACTGAACGTGCGCGCGTCCTCCGCTCAGTCAGGCCTTCGTGCGATAGCGTTCGGCTCACCTGGTGCCGACCCAGCGCCGGGGGACTTCGATGGTCACGCCAGTTGGGCCGACGGGTTGGACGAAGCCGCTACGCGGAGCAAGCCCATCACCAGTCTCGTATGGTGCCCATACACGCGCTCGATTCTGAGGCGTGAGTCAGTGCAACCCAGCGAGGAGTTTTCAACATGGCGAACTTTCCGGAGCATTTTGAG
>JBBQVN010000251.1:0-2770 GCA_038211475.1 Terriglobales bacterium
CCGGCGGCTATTTCGGCCAAGCCCGCCACCACAATGATCCGAGTTCCGGCCACCGCTCCGGACAGACCCGCAGCCAGTGCAAATGGAACAGTGAGGCCGTCCGCCATACCGATAACGACGTCACGGATAAACTCCGAAGCCGTGAAATGCTTTTCAACGTGCGGCTGTTTCGGCATGGCTGCGTAAGTATTTTCCAGTGTACGAATTTTCGACGGCCGCAATCTGCTCCGGAGTTCCCTGAGCGACGATGCGGCCGCCGGCCTCGCCGCCCTCGGGCCCCAGGTCGATCACCCAGTCCGCGCTTCGGATCACGTCCAGGTTGTGCTCGATAATCAGGATACTCGCGCCGTTGTGAATCAACCGTTGGAATGCATCCAACAATTTCGCGATATCGTCAAAGTGCAAGCCGGTGGTGGGTTCATCGAAGATGTAGAGCGTCCCTTCGCAGGTTGCCTGCGATAGGTGCGCCGCCAGTTTCACCCGCTGGGCCTCGCCGCCGCTCAAAGTGGTGGCGGACTGGCCGAGCCGCAAATACCCAAGGCCGACATCCGACAGCACCTTGAGCTTGTTCACCAGTTTGGGCGCCTCGGCGAAGAAGCCCAGTGCCTCCTTGACGGTGAGCTGCAGAACCTGATGAACGTTCTTACCGCGGTAAAGGATATCGAGGATGGCGCTCTTATAACGGGTCCCCTTGCACTCCTCACAGATCAGTTCCACGTCTGCAAGAAATTGCATCTCAACGGTGACCGTCCCATCGCCCTGGCAAGTTTCGCAGCGGCCTCCCGGGATGTTAAACGAGAAATGTCCCGCGCCGTAGCCGCGCTTCTTGGCTTCCGAGGTGCGTGAAAAGAGATCGCGGATGATGTCGAAGGCCTTAATATAGGTGACCGGATTAGAACGTGGCGTGCGCCCGATGGGCGACTGGTCCACCAGGATCACTTCTTTCAGCAGATCGGCCTTCTCCACTCGCGTGCAGGTGAGCTTTTCAGGCGCCGCTCCGAACTCCTCCGACTGATCCGGAGCATCTTTGCGCAAGCGTTTCTCAAGTGACTTATAAATTACGTCGTGCACTAGCGTTGACTTGCCCGAACCGGACACTCCGGTAACTGCGACCATCATGTTGAGCGGGATCGCAACATCAATCCCCTTCAGATTGTGCGCGCGTGCTCCTGAGAACGAAATCCTCCGCTTAGGTTTTACCGGCCGCCTGGCGGCAATTGGAGCGGTCTTGAGCTCGCCTTTCAGGTACCGGCCTGTTAGCGAGGAACCGTTGCTTAACAGCTTGGCAAAGGTGCCTTCGTAGGTGATCTTGCCACCCAACTCACCAGCGCCGGGTCCCATGTCCACGATGTGATCGGCGGCTCGCA
Source organism: Terriglobales bacterium (assembly GCA_038211475.1). Lineage (GTDB taxonomy): Bacteria > Acidobacteriota > Terriglobia > Terriglobales > Acidobacteriaceae > JANYBT01. The sequence goes on from JBBQVN010000251.1 coordinate 1,368, forward strand.
TCACGTCGGGGTCGTGTTCGACCACGATGATGGTATTGCCAAGCTCCCGCAGTTCCTCCAGGATTCGGATCAGCCGCCCGGTATCACGGCTGTGCAGTCCGATGGACGGTTCGTCAAGAACGTAACAGGCGCCAACCAGCCGCGACCCGAGGCAGGTGGCAAGTTGGATTCGTTGGGCCTCGCCGCCGGAGAGTGTTGCAGAGAGACGATCCAGGGTCAGGTATTCGAGACCCACATCGTTCAAAAACTTCACGCGTTGGCGAATCTCGACCAAAATCTTATCGGCGATGGCGCGCTCTTCCGGCATCAGGTCAAGATTCTCGAAAAACTCGAAGGCCTGTCCGATGTTGAACTTCACCAAGTCGGCCATGGTGCAGTCCCCCACACGAATATTCAAGGCCGCGGGGCGCAGGCGCGAGCCTTGACAATCCGGACACTGGGCGTAGCCGCGGTAACGGCTCAGGAAAACGCGGACATGCACCTTGTACTTCTTCTTTTCCACTTCCGCAAAAAAACGGCGGACGTGCTCGGTCACGAAGCGCTTCTCTTCCGCGCGCAGATCGCAAAACGGCACGTTCAGCCGGACCTTGCCGCGGGCCGCCGCGCGAAACTCGTCGTCGTAATACCAGGAATGCTGCGGCTTGGTCCAGGGATCGACAGCGCCCTCCTCGAGCGAAAGGCCGCTGTTGGGGATTACCAGATCCATGTCGATGTCGATCGTATTCCCGAAGCCCTGACAGCGCGGGCAGGCTCCAATCGGATTGTTGAAGCTGAAGAGACTCGGTTCCGGCGTGATCAGCTCAGTGCCATCGCGCTTGCACGCGAACTTCTCACTGAAGCGCAGAAACTGCTCGCCAGTGGCTAATTCGAAGACCACCTCACCCGCTTCGCGATAGCAGATCTCGACCGCATCCACCAGTCGCTGATGCAGGTCCGGTGAAATGGCTAAGCGGTCGACCAGGCCGAACAGAGGCTGAGCGAAATCGATGTCGAGAAGAGATTCGGGCGTGGAGAACTCGAACATGCGCCCATTCTGAAGGAGGCGGTTGAAGCCTTTGCGGCGCAACTCGAACAGATGATCGCGAAGGGCGTCGGTTTGTCCGGAACTTTTGATCGGGAAGAGGGCGTACCAGCGTGACCCTTGCGGCTGCGTGAGCATCTGCTGCGCCACTTGATCCACCGTGTCGCGTTCGACTCGCTGGCCGCACACGGGGCAGTAGCTCCGCCCCACGCGCGCAAACAGGAGCCGCAGAAAATCGTAAAGCTCGGTCGAGGTGGCCACGGTGGAGCGTGGATTCCGCGTGGTGTTCTTCTGGCGAATGGCGATGGGCGGCGCGATCCCCAGGATCTCGTCCACATCGGGCTTCTCCATTCGCTCCAGGAATTGACGCGCATAAGCCGAC
>JBBQVN010000252.1:0-2679 GCA_038211475.1 Terriglobales bacterium
CATCGATGGATTGGAAGAGAAGAGCCGTCCGGTATTTTTGCGCGGGGACTGCCATTGGGGGGCGGAGAATGCCATGGCGGGGGCCGAGGAGCGAGATCTCCGATACCTGTTCAAACTCAAGCAAAGCGCCAATGTGAAGAAGTTGATCGGTTAAATCTTCCACAAGGAGGAATGGGAGGCGGCGGGGCAAGGATGGGAGGGAAGGACGGACGAGTTGCGGTTGAGCGGCTGGAGCTTCGGGCAAAAAGAAACCCGGACGCAAAGCTGGGAAAGAGATGATCTTGGATCTGGGGGAGATGCATTACCAGGGGGTGCAATACGAGTACGTGGTGTTAGTGACATCCTTACTGGACGGAGTACGGACGGTGGCCCAACACTACCGCGGCCGGGGAGACGCGGAGAATAACTTCGATGAGTTGAAGAACCAGTGGGGCTGGGCTGGGTTTGCGACGAAAGACCGGAAGCGCTGCCAGATCATGGGGCGAATCATCGCGGCTATCACGTCGCGGCCACTGGCGTTGCACGGGATCGCCCGGCAAACGCGGCATGGGAATCAGACCACGATAGAGATCACGAGCATGCATTCGAAGGCGCCGCAGATCTCGGAAATTCTGACGGGTGTGAGCGGGTTCCTTAAGCGTATTCAGGCTACCGCGGAGCAGTTAAGTCAAGGGCAAAGGTGGAAGCTGATTCTGAGCGCTGCCTTTCGCAGTTTCCTTGGCGGAAAAATCCTCGGGAGCCCAGGTAGGCTGGCCGATGCTACGGGGTTAACTACCGTTTTTAGGTTTGTTCGCTCTCAGTCCACTCTGGGCGTAAACCGGGCTCTGCGCAAGAATTCGACGAACTGCCCGATTGGCAGGGAGTTGAGCATTTGGCCTCTGTTGGGAGGATTCGAGCTTGAGATCTTCGTTTGCGAGCGAGTAGTTCGAAAGGGCGGGCCTCCGGATTGCGCAGTCGCTGGGAGTTGGCGACGATCAGGGAAGCCGTGCGTTGAAGCCCTTCTTCGAACGTAAGCTATTGATGTTACAAATGGTTACGCATCTTTCTTCGTAGCCAGTTGTTCTCTTTGTCAGACAGCCAAGGAACCTTCGAGCCGTGAGCCAAACTCGCCGGACAGGAGACCGTCCTGCTGCCGCGATCCGCAGCCCCCTTCCGTCGGAGGCGGATCTGGCGCTGTCCGAACGGATACCGCTAGTGTAGTGTCCAGTAAATAACTATACATTTCTTGAGGGGCGGTTTATCCTGGGTTTATGGGTATCAAAATCCAGCTTTCTGCCGCAGACCGGGAGACAGTCGAGCAATGGGTTTCTGCCCACGGTACGCCTCAGCAGGTGGCGCTGCGGTGCCGCATCGTGTTGTCTGCGGCTGGCGGAGAATCCGACGCAGCGATATCAAGGCAGCTTTGCACCAATCGAAACACAGTGATTCTTTGGCGGCGACGCTTTTCGGAGACAGGTGTCGACGGTCTGTGGGAGGTTGCGGACGGCCGTGGCCGCAAGGCGACATACAAGATAGAGAAGGTCGCGGCCATCGTTGACGCAACATTGCACAGCAAGCCAGACGGCATGACTCACTGGAGTTGCCGAACCATGGCAATGAGCCAGGGCGTAAGCAAGTCCACAATCAGCAACATCTGGCGTGCGCACAATCTGCAACCGCACCGCACGGAGAGTTTCAAACTGTCGCGCGACCCGAAGTTCCTGGAGAAAATGACCGATGTGGTCGGGCTGTATCTAAATCCGCCCAGCCAGGCGATTGTCCTCTGCGTGGATGAAAAGAGCCAGATTCAAGCTCTGGACCGGACACAGCCTGGTCTGCCAATCAAGAAGGGCCGTTGCGGGACGATGACTCACGATTACAAGCGAAACGGCACCACCACGCTGTTCGCCGCGCTTGACGCCGTTCACGGCAAGGTGGTGGGCCAGTGCCTGTCCCGACACCGACATCAGGAGTTCATTCGCTTCCTGCGGCTGCTCAACAAAGAGTTCCCAGGCAAAGTGCCGCTCCATCTGGTAATGGACAACTACGGTACCCACAAAACCATTGAAGTCCAGAGATGGCTGAAACGACACCCTCGCTTCGTAATTAACTTTGTCCCCACAAGTTCCAGTTGGCTGAATCTCGTTGAGCGCTGGTTCGGACACCTTGACCAGAAGGCCATCCGCCGAGGCGTCTTCCACAGCGTCGCCGACCTGGAAGCTGCTATTGCTTCCTTCCTCGCCACATGGAATAAAGACCCTAAGCCATTCGTCTGGACCGCGACTGTCGATTCCATCCGGCAGAAGCTCTCCCGATGCCGCCAAACCCTTGAACAAATACAGCCCGGCTGCACTACTCCCAAGACCCGCAAACCGACACCAAAAGCTGTATAGTTATTTCTCGGACACTACACTAGCAGGTCGAATATCCCGCCAGCAGGCCCATAAACGCTGGCGATGACCGCCTTTATATGGATACGCCAATGAGCGCGCCAATCACCGAAACCCAGGAAAACGGGCGTCCTGCTCAGAGCCCGATTCCTCTTCTTCGCGAGGCACTAAGCGCGAAGAACTCCGCGTTTGTTATTGCGGCGGCTACTGGACTTGCCGCATTAAATGACACCGCTTCCATGCCACTCATCGAGAGCGCGTGCGAGATGCTCCCGTCTATTCAAGCTCGCCTAGCTGTCGTTCAAATGTC
>JBBQVN010000253.1:0-2674 GCA_038211475.1 Terriglobales bacterium
AGCGCGTCTCCCGAAGAATTGACTCCGGCATCGAGCGCGCCGGGCAAGCGCATGGCGACATTCAGATCGGGATCGCCCATGATGCCGAGTTCGATGCTGGCCTGGCGGAACGCCTTCACATAGCCGCCCACCAGTTCGCGATTGAAGCCGATCTGCTCGCTGCCGCCGCGTTCCACGCTCAGCCCCACTTCCACGTGGCCGCGCGACATTTTTTCTTTCAGCAAGCGGCGCAATTTCATTTCGAGGGAGTCGGAACCCGAAGGCAGGCGGAAGTGCAAATCGAGGAAGCGGTGGTTGACGGACTTGAGCGAGAGCAGGAAGCCCAACTGCTCGTGAGCGCGGCCTTTGACCTGAGCGAAACCCGTCATGGAACGAAGCGGCATGCGGTCCTTGTCGAAGTCTCGATTTTAGCTTGCCGAGGGGATTCTCGGCGGATCGCTCTCCTGAAATTGCAAATTGTAGAGACGCCAGTAGGCGCCCCCCGAGAGCATCAGTTCCTCATGCGAACCGACTTCGCAAATCCGGCCATTCTCCAGCACCAGGATGCGGTCGGCGTGGCGAATGGTGGAGAGCCGATGGGCGATCACGAAAGCGGTGCGCCCGGTCATCAAGTTTTGCAGCGCGGCTTGCACCAGAGCCTCGGATTCGCTGTCGAGCGCGGAGGTCGCTTCATCCAGAATGAGAATAGGGGCGTTCTTCAACAGGGCGCGGGCAATGGCCAGGCGCTGCCGTTCGCCACCAGAAAGCCGCACGCCACGCTCGCCGATAATGGTGTCGTAACCTTCGGGGAGCGCCTGAATGAAATCGTGCGCCAGGGCCGCGCGCGCCGCATCTTGCACCACTTTTAGCGCAACATGCGGCTGCCCATAGGCAATGTTGTTGCGCACGGTGTCGTTGAAGAGCACGGTTTCCTGGGTCACGATGCCGACCTGCGCCCGGAGTGATGCCAGTGTGACCTCGCGCACGTCACGGCCATCGATACGCAGGCGACCGCCGCTCACATCGAAGAAACGTGGAATCAGGTGCACCAGGGTACTCTTGCCCGATCCACTGGAGCCGACGATCGCAAGCAATTCCCCCGCCTTCACTTCGAGATTGATGCCGCTAAGAATCTCGCGCGAGGCGTCGCCATCCTCCTGGTAGGAAAAGGATGCGTCCTCAAATCGCACGCTCCCGGAAAATCTAGGCAGCACGGAGGCGCCAGGCTTCTCGCGCACTCCATCTTCGGTATCCACGAAACTGAAAATCTGCTGTGATGCCCCCAGCGCCTGCTGAAAATTGTTATTGAACTGCGCGAACTTGCGCACTGGATCGTAGAGCTTAAACAGCGCCAGAATAAACGCGATAAACGTTCCCGGAGTAAACACCTTGTGGTTGATCAGGTCCCGGCCCAGCAGCAGGAAGAGGGCAATGGCGATGGCCCCAATGGTATCCATGAGCGGCGAGCTCACCGCTGCCGCCGCCACCGACCGCAGATTGGCGCTGAACAACCGCTTGGCGGCCTTGCGGAAACGCGAAATTTCCCACGTCTCCATGCCAAAGGCCTTCACAATGCGATTGCCAGTGATGGTTTCGTGCAGAATGTTCTGGATGTCGGCCAGCTTGTCTTGTCCCTTGCGGGTGGTGGAGCGCACCCGGTTGCCAATCTTTCCCGCCGAAAACACAATGGCCGGCACAAACAGCAGCAGCACCCAAGCCAGCTTTCCGCCAATCAGCACTACCACAATCGCGGTGAACACCAGGGTAAAGAACTGCTGCAGGAATTCCGCCAGCACGCTCGACATGGCATACTGCATCCGCTCAATGTCGTTGACAATTGCAGAAAGCAGAGTGCCGGTGCTGGTGTTCTGGAAAAATGCGGCCGAGCGCCGAAGGATGGAATCGTACAGCTGGTTGCGCAGGTCGGTGATCATCCCGAAGCCCGCGTAGTTCACCAGGTAGGTGCCCGCATAATCAAACAGTCCCTTGAGCACGGTCGAGAACACGAGCGCGAACGCCACGACGGTCCAAGGATTGTGGTAATGCGAGGGCACGAAGCTTTGCAGCTCCACCATCTTTTCGCTGAAAGGGATGCGGAACAGATGCAGGTCGCGCGCTTGCGAACCGGGATTCAGCACCCTGTCGATAATTGGCCCCACCAGCAGGATGCGGAAGGCCTCGAGCAGCCCCACTCCGGCCATCAGGATGACTGACGCGACAAACTGCACCCAATAAGGCCCCACATACCGCAAGATGCGCGTCAACTGCCGCAGAGAGCCGGTAGGCTGGGTTTGCGAGGGCAAGAGAGTATTTTAGCGTGAGTCTGCAGTGAACGTTAGCCCAATCCCAAGGTCCTGTCCGCCGACGCCGACGCTTTCCTACTCCGCACTATCGCGATGCGCGGTCTTCACCTGGTATCCGGCTTTGCGCAGCAACTTGCTGACTTCTTCGGCGATCATCACCGAGCGGTGTTGGCCTCCGGTGCAGCCGAAGCTGATGGTCAGATAGCTCTTGCCCTCCGCAATGTAGTGCGGCAGCAGGTACACCAACAGCCCGGAAATGCGGCGGATGAATTCGCGGCTCTGGGGAAATGACCGGATGTACTTGGCGACGCGCGGGTCGCGTCCGGTGAGGGGGCGGAACTCCGGCACGAAATGCGGGTTAGGAAGAAAGCGTACATCGAACACGAGGTCGG
>JBBQVN010000254.1:0-2673 GCA_038211475.1 Terriglobales bacterium
AGTCAATCACAACAACACCAAAGCGAACTCCAAGTATGCCCCGGATCTCGCCAAGCATCGTTTCTATGTCTGGTTGAACAACTACCATTGGATTCCTCTCGTGATTCTGGGTGTCCTGCTGCTCGCGATCGGTGGTCTTCCCCTGATGTTATGGGGAGTCTGTCTCCGTGTCGTGGTTGGTCTGCACGCGACGTGGTTAGTCAACTCCGCAACGCACATGTGGGGCCGACGCCGTTTCGCCACCCGCGACGATTCCCGCAATAACTGGTGGGTCGCTCTAATCACTTTCGGAGAAGGCTGGCACAATAACCATCACGCCCATCCCACCTCGGCGCGGCACGGCTTGGCGTGGTATGAGTTCGATCCCTCCTGGATCTCGCTAAAAGTCCTGAAGTTCTTCGGTATCGCAAAAGCTATCAAAGTCGCGAAAGTTACCAGCGCATACGCCGAGCGCGAAGCCGCATAGCGTAGCTCAAACAGCCTTGGGTGCGGTCTGCGACTCGAGTTCCAGTAGCCGACAGAATTGTGCTACTGTAGCCGAAGCTCCTATGACCAAACATCTCTCGTTGAGTGCCGTCCCGATGTTGACGATTGCGCTCTCTTTGCCAGCTCTAGGCCAAGGCCAGCCGGACGCGACCGCGCTGATTGCGGCACAAAAACAAGCCTTGGCTCCGTTAGCATTTATGGATGGCGTTTGGAGAGGGACCGCCTGGACCATACTGGCTTCCGGAGAGAAACATACCATCACCCAGACGGAGCGCATCGGACCGTTCCTGGATGGGTCGGTCAAAGTGATTGAGGGCCGTGGGTACAATCCGGATGGTAAAGTCAGCTTCAACGCATTCGGCACGATCTCGTATGACACGGTCAAGCGCGGTTTCACGTTACACTCGTATGCCCTGGGCAGGGTCGGGGATTTTGTTCTGAAACCTACCTCGGATGGGTACATCTGGGAAGTACCAGCGGGACAGATGACAATCCGCTACACGGCGGTGGTTAAAGATGGCGGCTGGCGGGAAGTCGGGGATTACGTCATGCCTGGCAAGGATGAGGTCCGATTCTTCGAAATGAATCTCAAACGAGTGGGCGATACTACTTGGCCCGCGGGCGGCGCTGTCCCTCCCAAATAAGTGGTATCCTTAGTTACAGAACAAAATCACCTTAGACGGGGAATTATCCGTACACAACCCTAGGGGTTTCAGGTGTTTACCCTATATCGTCAGGCGGGCGATCTGACGTTCTTAATAACGCCATCTCCCACAGGGGGCAAATTGCCGCTTGACGAGAAACAGAACGTACCACATAATGTTTTAAAAGGGTTGGCGAAGACAATCTAAAGTTAAAGATGTAACTTTGTCTCGCAAATCCGAAGTTTGATTGAGAATTATGGATCGACAACGATGCGAATAGTGCTTGTGTTCTTGGGCTTGGTTGGTTTTTCCTTCTCGGCGGTGGCGGCGAGTCATCATCACGGCAAGAGTCAAACGAAATCCCGAGTCGCCCCTAGGAAGCAAGGAGCCAGAGCACGAACTTCTAACGTTCGGACGTCGAAAGGTACCGCGCATTCCTCCAAAGCGGGCTCGCGTGGTACGAGATCGCGCGGAAGCCGACTGATCCTAGCCTCCTCTCACCACCCGGTTAGCCATCTATCCAGATTGCGCCGGATGCGCCAGAGAGTGATATGGAATCCCTGGACGGAGCCTACCTTCGCAGATTCGACTACGGCGGATAGCGTTGATGGCGAGGATCTGATGGTACGGCGGGCGGCGGTGCAGGCGCTCGGGCCGTTCAACGGAACCATAGTCGTGGCCGACCCCCGCACGGGACGAATTCTTACCATCGTCAATCAAGGGCTTGCCTATAAAAGCGGCTTCCAGCCGTGTTCCACCATCAAGTTAGTGGCCGCCCTGGGTGGGTTAAACGAGGGATTAATCGAGCGCAATACACTGCTGCGCATCAGCCGCCGGACGGACATGGATCTGACTGAGGCCCTTGCCCGATCCAACAATACGTTCTTCGCCACCATCGGCTCCCGCCTTGGTTTCGAGCGGGTGACGCGATATGCGCGCATGTTTGGACTGGGAGAAAAAGCGGGTTTGAATATTCGTGAGGAGCAAGCCGGCGGGCTGCCCAAGGCCCCGCCGGAAGAAGGCGGCGTGGGAATGATGACCAGCTTCGGCTCAGGCATTACGCTTACTCCCCTGCAATTGACGGGCTTGGTGTCCGCCATCGCCAACGGCGGAACGCTCTATTACCTGCAGAAGCCGAAATCGCAGGACGAAGTGACTCAATTCGTACCGCGGGTGAAGCGGCAGCTTGAAATCCAGCAGTGGATTTCGGAATTGAAGCCGGGGATGATGGGTGCTGTGGAATACGGGACGGCGCGCCGCGCAGGCTACAGTCAGAATGAGCCTATCTTAGGCAAGACCGGCACTTGCTCCGATCAACGCTCGCCAGGCGTGCACCTGGGCTGGTTCAGCTCCTTCAACGACGTTGGAACCAATCGGATCACAGTCACCGTGCTGTTAACCGGAGGCCGGCCTATCAGCGGACCGGTAGCCTCAGGCGTTGCGGGCGCAGTCTACAAAGAGCTTTCCGACCAGGGCTATTTTGGACAGAACCGGCCGCTATCCCCGGTTGCACTGTTGTCCACCCAAGCCTACTGACAATAGA
>JBBQVN010000255.1:0-2634 GCA_038211475.1 Terriglobales bacterium
GCTGCCGATCACGCCGAGCACGATGCTGGCGGACGGAGCTACTTGCGCCAGCAGCGATCCGCCGCCGGCGAAAATCAACGTCCTTCGGTCCAGTTTCATAAGTCCTCCTTACCTGTTCTAATGTAGTACGAGGCCCTGATGCAACCTTTTGATTCCGCATTTACCCGTCGCGTTTTGCTCTCCGGTGGCGCGGCTCTTTTCGCCAGCGGGCTGCCCGCGCCGGCGGCCGAGGAGAAGGCCGTGCCCGCTAAGCTGAAGGTGGCGATTTTCTCCAAGCACCTCCAATTTCTGCAAGGCGAGCCGTTGGCTGCCGGCGCCGCGGAGATCGGCTTTGATGGAATCGACCTCGCCGTCCGCAAAGGCGGTCACGTGGAGCCCGAGCGTGTTCGCCAGGATCTCCCCAAGCTGGTCGCGACAATTCGTCAGCACGGACTGGAAGTCCCCATGCTGACCACCGACATTGTCGACACCCAGACTCCGTATGCTGAGGACGTCCTCAAGACGATGTCGGAGCTGGGAATCAAGGACTACCGTTGGGGCACATTTAAGTTGGATGGGGTTCGTCCCCTCGCGCAGCAGCTGGAGGAATTGAAGCCGCGCGTAGCGAAGCTGGCGGCCCTGAACGCCCGTTATCGAACTACCGCCATGTATCACACGCACTCCGGCATCGGCTTGGTGGGGGCTTCCATCTGGGACCTTTACATCGTGCTCAAAGATTTCGATCCCCAGGCGGTAGGCGTCAATTACGATATCGGACATGCCACAATCGAAGGCGGCTTCGGTGGTTGGATCAACAGTCTACGCATCACGGGTTCGCATCTGCGAGGGGTCGCGGTAAAGGATTTTCTGTGGGAGAAAGAAGCGCGGGGCTGGAAGGCTGAATTCAAACCGCTCGGCACCGGAATGGTCCACTTCCCGCAATTCTTCAACATGCTGGCCGGTATGCATTTTTCCGGACCGCTACAGATACACTTTGAATATCCTCTGGGCGGCGCCGAGGGTGGCAAGCGCTCAATTACACTTCCAAAAGAAGAGGTCTTCGCGGCCATGAAGCGTGATTTGCAACAGCTCCGGACGTATCTCAGGGAAGCGTCGCTGGCGTAAGCCGGGACTGTAGCAGTGTCAAATCCGACTTGGTGGTGTCGATGCCGAAGATCAAAACTCACCACCGGGCCGGCGTTACGCTGAGCATTTAAAAACATGTTCGGTGTAGTGCCGGGCACAGAGTATGGCTGGCCCAAGAACGTTCTGCATTGGAAGGGCGTCCACCGGAGCATCCTCGATATTTGCGCGGCGGCGCCAATGAGTTTCGGGTAATGTGATTAGCGGTTCTGGAACTTGTACAACTCAACAGACCAGAACTGCTCATCCTGTTGTTCGGCGAGAGCCAGCGCTTCGTCCACATCGCGCGCGCTTTGATCGAGCAAACCCCCGCTGCGATTCACCTCTGCCAGGATCGACAGATGGTAGCGCATTATCGCCGATCGCTAGAGTTAAGCCGGCGCTTTTTCGATCTCGCTCTCGAAGAGGGAAACGAGGCGGTCGTAGTGGGATTTCGCATATTGGATGGGGCAATTTTGCATGGCCCACGAACTCCGATGCCCACTCCCCGTAGAGGACTGGAAACAGCAGCGATTTTTATTCCAGCGCTTCGCGTATAGCCCGCGCCCTCATGAAAGTAGTCGATACTTCCGGCGAGAGGCATAGCCGGCAGTTGCAATGAGCGAGTTCCCCAGGGTGATCAGTAACGCCAGTTCGGTACGGCTATGCTCCAGAGATCCCGGCGCCACCTCCACGGCCGCCAGCCCATGTCGTGAAAGCGCACCAGCCTCTTGAGATGCAAACACGGTGGTGGCTTGCGCGCCGCAATGCGGTAGAACTCCGCGGAACGCAGGCAATCACGGTCCGATTGGAACAGCACCGCGAGATCGTTCGCGACCACCTCCGTGTGCAATGCGTAACGTGTAAGCAAAGCGTCGCCAACGGCCTTGCAGAGCGTGGCGCGGCGCGTTGGCAGCAGCGAGCCTTGTGCAGCGCGTTCTGATACAGGACGTGAACAAACCGGTAACTCGATCTACTTCAGACCGGCCAGGCCGAGTACACGGTGAGCAGCCGCGATGACACGTTCCTCGACATCATTCGTGAACCGGCCCGGAAAGCCGTAGTAGATCATGGCGTCTTCGGCTTCGTAGCCGCCTTCGTTCCAAATGCGAAGTGACGGAATGTAGCCCATTACCACGTTCGAGTAACCTGCCACCACCAGAGGCTCCTTCGGCAACTCACGCTTCAGACGCAGAGCATAGTCCACTACGACCTCACCTCCCAAAGCGATGAGGGTCAAGCCACGCAGACGCACGGCCTGCACCGGATAAGTCACGGAACGGATGGGCCTGCCGGCGTCATAGGCGCGCAACATCGCGGTCGCGCGGCGGCGGCGAAAGACGTCGGAGTGGGAAGCTTCTGCCTCGAACTGCTTGCGCGAAGTATCCGCGAATGGGAGTTCGATCTCCTGGTATGCGGTACGAACCGGTCCGTTAACCGGCTGCATAGAACCGGACAGAATCCGCTCCACTGTACCCGCGAGCGCGTGAGCGTGATTCATCACCGCTTCATGACTGCTGCGTGGATTCGGAT
>JBBQVN010000256.1:0-2631 GCA_038211475.1 Terriglobales bacterium
GATGATCACCACCGACTTCGTAAAACCCGGCGCCACCGTGATTGACGTCGGCACCAACAACGTCACCGATCCTGTGGAATTCCAGCGCCTCTTCGGCGGCAACGCCAAACGCGAAGAGACCTTCCGCATCAAGGGCGCAACCTTGGTGGGTGATGTCCACCCCGCCGTCGCCGAGGTCGCGGGGAAAATGACACCGGTCCCGGGTGGTGTGGGCCCCCTGACCATTGCTATGCTGATGTCCAACACCGTGAGGGCTGCGAAATTGCGACGCGGCGGCCGGAATTAGCGTCCAGACGAGGAACGGAGAACCTCTTGCTTAAAGTCGGACTGACGGGCAGCATCGCTAGCGGCAAATCGACCGTCGGCGCCATGTTCGTGGCTCTAGGAGCTCATCGCATCGATGCAGACTTGCTCGCCCTCGAACTCATGCAGCCCGGCCAACCCGTGTACCACCAAGTCGTAGAGCACTTCGGCCCCAGCATCCTCAATGACGACTCCACCATCCATCGTGGCCGCCTGGCTGCTTTGGCATTTGGAGCGCCTTCCCGGGTTCAGGAGCTGAACCGCATCGTGCATCCCGCCGTGATTCGCCGCCAGGAAGAGTGGATGGACGAACTCGGCCGCAATGACCCTCAGGCGGTGGCCATCGTGGAAGCGGCTTTAATCTTCGAAGCCGGTGCAGCGAAGGGGTTTGACCGGATGGTTGTAGTCACTTGTGAGGAAGGTCAGCGCGCGGAACGCTTCGCCCAGCGCATACATTTAGATCTCGCCACCGCACGACAGGAGGTGCAGCGCCGCTTAGCGGCTCAGCTGCCCGATGCCGAAAAGATCAAGCTTGCCGACTTCGTCATCGACAACTCCGGCTCGCTTAGCTCCACCAACCAACAAGTGGCGGAGATTTTCCAAAAGCTGCGCGCCCTGGCTACTCCACCGCGCTAGAATCGAACCGTGCCCAGCAAGACCAACGCCGTCCGCCTGCTTGATCAGCTTGGCATTGACTATGAACTACACGAGTACGAGGTTGATCCCGAGGATTTGGCCGCGGAAAGTGTCGCCGTCAAGATCGGCCTTCCCCCGGAGCAGGTATTTAAAACCCTGGTCGCTCGCGGCGACCGCAATGGCATCTGCATTGCCGTGATTCCAGGAGACTCCGAACTTGACCTGAAGGCCCTCGCGGCGGCCTCCGGCGACCGCAAAATTCAGCTGGTCCCCGTGAAAGAGTTGTTGGCGCTCACGGGCTACGTTCGTGGCGGCGTCACGGCGATGGCAGGCAAAAAAGACTACCCGGTGTTCGTGGATGAAACTTTCGAACTATTCGACGTAGTGTCGGTGTCAGCCGGCACGCGAGGCCTGCAGATTCTGCTTGCTCCAGCGGATTACTTGACCGCTACCAAAGCCACAGTGGCTCCTTTAGCTCACGCCAAACCAAAGTCCGAACGCGGCTAAATCTGTGCGTCTTTGCCGTGAATCTTCACGTATACCAACGCAAAGTTGGTCTTGCCTTCTTTGGGTTCGACCGCCACGATGTGCTGGTTCCCCTCGGTCCCGACCTTCAGTTCTACCGATTTCCCATTGTCGTTGCTCTCGCAGCTCACCGGCTTCGACTCGTCCTTGCCGCTGTGGATGTCGGCATTGCCGCCGCCATGCCAGTTGCCATGGCACTCCAGTACGTTTCCATACTTCTTCAGTTCGCTCTTGTAGTAGCTCAGAACTTTGTCTGGAGCCGCATCGCTCTCAAACTCCGCTGCTACCACTCGCAACGCAAATCCTGGACCCGAAATGTTGACGTTCGCGCTCTTTTCGTCGCTGCTGTCGTCTTTCGCTTTTGGCGTCGCGCCGGGATAGACGCTCATCCCGGTCTCCTTCACGTCCGCCTGATCGCTTACGTGCAGGCTGCCCATGGGAGTTTCGATATCCACATGCTTCTTACCATCGGCGGTCTTGTCTTTGTTGATGTTCATCGAACAGCTGCCTAGAAAAAGCGGAGCCATCAACCCCAGCGAAAGCAATTGCAAATTACGGATGCGCACTGGAAATTCCTCCTGATTGAACTTGTTTCGGGTGCTCGATTCCGGCTCCTCGCTGGGCTACCCCCGGAATGGTTATAGGCAGATGCCCGTTAAATGGAACGCCCCCAAACAGCGCTTTGGCGGCCGCGATCTCCGACACGCTGGTGTTGGAGAAAGCGCAGAAATACGTTTGTACGGCAGGGAAGTCCTCTGCCAGATATGGGTTACCCATAGCCGCCACCACCATCTTCGACGCCGCGCGATCCAATAGCTTTTGCAACAGCGTTCCCGCCGCGTCCGCCATGCCCACCGAGTTTTTCAACTCATTGCCCACCTGAATCACTTTTCCCGCGGTGGGCGTAATGTACAACGCCGCGACCACCGTCTCCGCCTCGTCCGCGGCCTTCAGGATTTCCTCTGACATCGCCCCCGCCAATCGGGGATCAGTGTAGAACACGTGTACATCCGGAGCCCTCGTTCGAATCCAGCGCTCCAGCACCCGCCCCGACTCGCTGCGGACATCCTCCGCAAACACCACCACCACCAGCCGGTTGCGCACCTCTACACTAGCTTGATACGGAAGCCCCACCGGGAAAGTTCCCGCAGCGCGCAGTGGCAGGAC
>JBBQVN010000257.1:0-2623 GCA_038211475.1 Terriglobales bacterium
ACGGCATCGCTAAATGGGAGATCGGGGCGGCGCCCCGGCAAGTTGATGTTGCGGCGAGATGTGCTATCCATGTGCCTCCTTCAGGCATTATGATTTTTCAGATTAGCAGACGCCCGGCAGCCGCCGGTTGTTTATACTAGCTTCATCTTTACGATGAATTCACCATGGACGATTTGCTCGAATTAATTACGCGGCATGGCTACCTCCTGCTGGCGGCCCTGGCGTTTATCGAGACCATCGGGCTGCCCGTCCCGGCGGCATTGGCCTTTCTGACTGCCGGCGCAGCCAGCGCCTATGGCATCCTCAACCCCTTCCTGGCGTTTGGCTCGGCCTTCCTGGCGATGCTGATTGGCGACATGCTCATGTATAGCGTGGGAAAGTACAGCGGATGGGCGTTGCTCGGCGTGTTGTGCCGCTTGTCCGCGAATCCAGAAACCTGCATCCTGCGCTCGGCCGAATATTTTTATAAGCGGGGCAAACGGACTTTGCTCTTTGCCAAGTTCATTCCCGGCGTGAACACCATGTCGCCGCCGTTGGCCGGCAGCATGCGGATGCAGACCACCACCTTCCTCACTTACGACGCCATCGGCACTACGCTGTACGTGTTGACTTATGGCGCTCTAGGCTACACCTTCAGCCACTTTTTGAAAGCCATTACCCAGGGCCTGCGCACCGCGGGTGTGGCGATGGAAGTCGTGTTGGGCGTTGGCATTGTGCTGTATGCTCTGTACCGCATTTATCTTTACCGGAAATACCGCGTGTATGGGTTGGTGCCGCGAGTCAGTGTGGATGACCTGGCGCAGACCGTGAATGGCGACCCGCGGCCCATGATCGTGGACGTCCGAAGTCACGGATACTACGACGCCGGCACAGAACGCATTCACGGTTCCATACGCATTGAGCCGAACAACCTGGAAGAGGAAGCCAAAAACTTGCCCAGGGAGCGAGAGATTTATCTCTACTGTACTTGAGCAAAGGACGCGACTAGCGCCCGGGTGGCGCATCTGCTTCGAGAAATGGGCTTTAATGCAGTGGTCATCTCCGGCGGTCTGCGGGCCTGGCGAAAGGCCGGGCATCCCACGGAAACGGTGCCCGCGAATGATCTGGTAAAGCTGCCAATGTTTAGTTAAGCGCGACGAATCGAACCTGTCTTCAAACGCTCCAGTCTTCAACGTTCAAAAGTTCTCATGGCCCCGCATCCGGAGATTGAAATCAAATTCCGCCTGATCGGCAGTCCATCTGCATGGACGCGTCGCTTGCTCGCGGCCGGCTTCCACCTGCAGACCAAGCGCACGCACGAACTCAATACGCTTTACGATCTTCCCGGCCAGGCCTTGCGCAAGCGCGGGGAATTGTTGCGGCTGCGCAAATACGGCGCGGAGTGGGTGCTCACGCACAAAGCCAAAGGCATCGCGGGCGCCCACAAGACGCGGATTGAAACCGAAACCAGGGTATCCGATGGCGGCAAGATGGATGCCATCCTGCTCGCGCTCGGTTTCGCGCCCGCGTTCCGCTATGAGAAATTCCGGGCCGAGTGGTCGGATGGCCTTGGGCATGTGGTCCTCGACCACACTCCCATCGGCGATTTCGGCGAGATCGAAGGGCCATCGCGCTGGATTGACCGCACCGCTAAGAAACTGGGGATCGGGCGCGAGCACTACATCACGCAAACCTATGCTGAACTGTTTTTCGAGTGGAAGCAGCGGACCGGCAGCACCGCGGAAGAAATGACGTTTCGCGCAATCCGCCCCGCTCAAACAAAATGAGACGGCGTGCGGAGTCTTACTCGAACCATTGCATCAGACCGGTGGCCGCCAAGTCAGGGATCAGGAACTTTGTATTCTCCGACCCAGCCGATTCAGCCAACGCCTCCGCCGCCAAGTAGCCGCTCCTTACCGCCCCTTCCATGGTTGCGGGCCATCCGGTCGCGGTCCAGTCTCCAGCCAGAAACACTCGCTGCCATGGGCTCGCCGCATGAGGGCGATACAGGTCCACTCCCGGCCGCGGCGAATACGTGGCATGCACTTCCTTGATCACCGTGCTCTTCAGCACTTGCGCGTCGCGCGCGCCAGGGAAAAACTCTCGCAACTCACCCAGCGCCAACTCGACGATCTCCGCGCGCGATTTCTCCACCAGTGTTTTCGAACTGCTCACCACCAGCTCCACGTAGCTTCCACCGACCCTCTCGCGCCGCTCAATCAATCGCGACTTGTGGAACATCCACTGGATCGTCCGGTCGAGCAGTACGGCATGGTCCAGGTCACTGATTTCGCGGTCGAACCAAAGATGGATGGCGGTAATCGGCGACGATCCAAAATTCGCCAGCATCTGGCGCAGGGGCACAGCTTCAGCGCTCTCGGGCAACACTCGCGCCAGTCCATCAAACGGCATCGCCAGCACCAGGTTGTCGAATTCCCCGGCCCACCCATCACCATGCACTGTGACTTTGTCCGCCCCCCCCTGAAATCCGCTTACCGCCCTCCGCAGCCGCACTTCCCCGCCCCGCTGCCGAATGTAGTCCCCCGCCGCGCTATACAACTCGGTCAGCGGCACGCACGGCACCCCCATGCGGCCCGCCTCCTTCGACTTCAGGAAGGACTCGCGAATTACTTGCGCCGCATAT
>JBBQVN010000258.1:0-2614 GCA_038211475.1 Terriglobales bacterium
GAAGTGGTATTTGGGGGGAGGGCGGTGAAGTCCTATTGCCTTCCCATATGAAGCGTGCGAGGATACCTATGGGAGACCCATACGGCGTGGAAGACAAGACCGATGTTTGGCAGGGCACGCTGGCTCTGATGGTGTTGAAGACTCTGTAGACGCTGGGGCCGCTGCACGTCTACGGCATTGCGAGGCGAATCGAGCAGACGAGCGGCAACCTGCTCACGTTGAATTACGGGACGCTGTATCCGGCTCTGCTGAAGCTGGAACAGGAAGGCTCGATCACGTCGGAGTGGGGCTTGTCGGAGAACAACCGAAAGGCTAAGTTTTACAGGTTGACGCGGGTGGGCCGGAAACAACTGGAACGTGAGGCGCGGGACTGGGCGCAGGCTACGACGATTCTGGCGCGGTTCCTGGCGCCTAACGAGGACCCGGCATGAAGACGATGAGAGCGTGGATCGTCAGTCTGGACGGGCTGTTCGGCATGCAGCGCCGGTAAAGGGAGATGGCCGAAGAGATCGAGAGTCACCTCGCGATGCAGATTGCAGACAACGTGCGCGCCGGCATGACAGCGGAGCAGGCTCGGCGTCAAGCGCTGCTGAAGCTGGGCAGCGTGCAATCAGTGAAAGAGGCGTATCGCGAGAGGAGCACGGCGCCTTTTATTGAACACTTGATGCTGGATCTTCGCTTGACGTTCCGGCAGTTGGGGAAGAGCCCCGGTTTTGCAGCCACAGCGGTGCTGGTGCTGGCGCTCGGCATGTGCGCGAGCATTTCGATTTTCGCGTTTGTGGATGCAGTGCTGGTCCGTCCCCTGCCCTACCCGGATCCGACGAGTCTGGTGGAAGTGACGGAGAACGCCCCACAATTTCCGCGCGCCAATCTTTCCTATCTTGATTACCAGGACTGGAAACGGTCCAACACGGTGTTCCGTTCCCTGGACGTCTTTACGGGCGATGGTTTCCTGTTGACCACGCCTACGGGCGCAGAGCCCACAATCGGCGGAGCCGTGAGCCCCACCTTCTTTCGAACGCTGGCCGTAAATCCACTGCTGGGACGAGACTTTTCCGGCAACAAAGAAGGTTCGGCCGGGCCGCACGCGGTGATGCTCAGCTACGGGACCTGGCAGAAGCGATTCGGCGGACGGAAAGACGTGTTGGGCGAGGGGGTGACGCTAAGCGGCGAGATATATACGATCATCGGCGTGCTGCCGGCGAAGTTCCAATTTGCTCCGCGCGCCGCAGTCGAGTTCTGGACAACGATCAATGCAAAGAGCTCTTGCGCAATCCGGCGAAGCTGCCACAATCTGGACGGAGTCGCGCGGTTGAAGGAGGGTGTCTCGGTTGCAGGCGCACTAGCCAACATGACGGCGATCGCCAAACGACTGGAGCTGGAATATCCGGATTCAAACCGCGGCCAGGGCGCCAGCGTGATTCCGCTTTCGGAGGCCATTGTCGGCCGTTTCCGTCCGATCCTGATGGTGCTGATGGGCGGGGCGGGACTACTTCTGCTGATTGCGGGAGTGAACGTGGCGAGTTTGGTACTGGTCCGGTCCGAGGGCCGCAAGCGGGAGATGGCGGTGCGCAGCGCGCTGGGTGCGTCCATCACACGACTGGTGAGTCAGTTCGTTACGGAGGGACTGGTGGTGGCCCTGGCAGCGAGCATCTTGAGTTTACTGTTCGCGAACTGGGCTATGCAAGGCATGCAGAAATTGATTCCCGCCGACATGCTGGCCGGGATGCCGTATCTATCGGACCTTGGTTTCAATTGGCGAGTGCTGGCTTATGCGGCCGCGTTATCGGTGCTGGCTATGGGTCTCTTCTCGGTGACGCCGGCGCTACATCTTTCGGTATCGAAGATGGGAGATGGCTTGGCGGAAGGAAGCCGCGGCTCGGCCGGCAAGGCGTGGCGGAGGCTCGGTTCACGACTCGTGGTGGTGGAGCTAGCGACCGCGATGGTGCTGCTGGTGGGAGCAGGATTGTTCGGCAAGAGCCTGTACCGGCTGTTACACGTGGATCTGGGTTTCCGGGCGGACCATCTGGCGACGATCGCGGTGGCGGCTCCGGATGTGCTCTATAGGAAGAACGAACAGAGCATCGCGCTGGGGCGGGAGATCGTAAGCAAAATTCAAAGCCTGCCGGGAGTGCGATCCGTAGCCCTAACGACGCTCCCGCCGGTCAGCTATAACGGGAACACCGATTGGATTCGTTTCGTCGGAAAGCCCTACGACGGAAAACACAACGAGGTGAATGAGCGGGACGTGAGCTCAGATTACTTCCGGACCATTGGGGCGAAGCTGGTGCGCGGCCGCTATTTCAGTGACGCCGAGGACGGATCGAAGCCGAAAGTCGTGATCATTAACCAGACGCTGGCAAACAAGTATTTTCCGGGTGAGGACCCCATCGGCAAACAGATCGGGGATACAAGCCTGACTCCGAAGTCGATCAAAACGATTATTGGAGTTGTGGAGGACATTAAAGACGGCGCGCTCGATTCGGAGATCTGGCCGGCGGAATATCATCCTTTCAACCAGGACCCAAACACTTACTTCGTGCTAATTGCGCGCACATCGCAAAGGCCCGAAGCGGTGCTCCCGGCTCTTCGCCCGGCGATCCAGCAGCTTCAT
>JBBQVN010000259.1:0-2494 GCA_038211475.1 Terriglobales bacterium
CACCCCGATCCGAATGCTGCGCAACCTCGATCGCCAGCTCGAGAAGGCGATCGTGTTCGCCGAATCGCGCAAGATCGAACCGCGCGTGTTGCTGTCGTGCCGGCTCGCGCCGGACATGTTCGACCTGTGCCGGCAGATCCAATTGACCACCGATTTCGCCAAGGGACCGGCCGCGCGCCTGGCCGGCAAGGATCCGCCGAAGATGGAAGACACCGAAACCACGGTGCCACAGCTGCGCGCGCGGATCGAACGCACTCGGCAATATCTGGCGGATTTCATTCCCGATCAGTTCGACGGCGCTGAAGAACGCCAGATCACCATCCCGATGCGCGACCGGACGCTCGAGATGGTTGGCGCGGACTACCTGTTGAACTTCGCGCAGCCGAATTTCTATTTCCACTACACCGCCGCCTACGCGATCCTGCGCCACAACGGCGTGGAAATCGGCAAGGGTGATTTCCTCGGCGGCTGACCTCGATCCAGCGGCGTGTACGCAGGTCGGCCGCTGGTGCGCGGAAGATCCGCAACTGTCGGTCGATCCCCGCCACACCGGCGATACCGATGGACGAACGAGGTCTCCGTATGCGGTTTATACCCAGGTCCGCACCAGCAACATCGGCGCAACAAGACCGTTTACAGAAATGCAGTCTGACAACGTTGCATCGCCGCGCAGCACTCACATGTACGACGCAACACACAGGACAACACGATGGCCAGCACTCGCCTGATAGCTCAAGGTAAGAGCGTTACTTGCGCGGTGTTGACGGAAAGTCTCTTACAGAATTGTTAGGCGGCGCTCTCGGGTCGCTCGATGCGCGTGACTTGGTGGGCGACGGCCTGCCATTGATTCCCTCTCTTCGCCCATACACTGGTAAACCGTAAATCAGCGCTAATGTCCTGACCGCCCACTCTTGCCTTGACACTGCTTTGCCCGCTAGTTACTGCGGCATCGCCATACATGCGAACGGTCATCTCTTTAGGTTCCATCGCCGTGATAGTAATAGCCCCGGAGGTGACGCCTTCGATCTCGCTTTTCTTGTCGTGGACGGTTCCGTCGGGGTAGATTCCCACATAGTCCTCCGACATGCAGAGATTGAGAAATACCGTGTCGCGCTTCGTGTACGCATCCACCCACTGTCGTTGTAGCGTTTCTATCGCTTCTGCAACGGCCGAATTTTGACCTGTCATTATGCGTCTCCTAAATACACATGTGAAATCGCGA
The DNA here is from genome assembly GCA_038211475.1 of Terriglobales bacterium. Taxonomy (GTDB): domain Bacteria; phylum Acidobacteriota; class Terriglobia; order Terriglobales; family Acidobacteriaceae; genus JANYBT01. The sequence goes on from JBBQVN010000259.1 coordinate 1,223, forward strand.
TGGCATACGTACGCCGCCTAACGCCTGGAACAAGCCGAGCCGCGAAGCAGCTTCGGCTTGAATGATTTGTTGGGCGTAACGGTACGGTGCAAGTACTACTTCGATTTGCCGTCGTATTCATTCACTGGAACTTTGCTTAGGTCTAGATTCTCTATGCACCGAAGATTGACAGCCGCAACGGCATTGCCCTTGGGATCGGTGCCTTCGCCGAAGGTGTGAATACCGCACTTGGCGCAGAAGCGATGCTTTATCACATGTTTGTTGAAGGTGTATGTGCTCGCAGCCGAGTCCGGTGTCTTCAGTCGTAGTGCTGTCCTGGGGACGAACCAGAGCAAGGAAGCTCTTCGTGAACAGATTGAGCAATTGCAGGCCAGGCCACTGTCAATGTCGCCGTCCACGTCGAAGGCGATCGCACCGCAGTGGCAACTTCCCGTATGTGTTGTCATGATTTTCTACTCCTGCAGATTAGTGAGACTGCTTCAGGGACGAATGAGCGGGGTCGTTACAACCAGACGGGATCAGACCATAGACAAGCTGAACGATGCTTTGTGACGCCAAAACGCCTATTCGGCTTCATTTTGCAGTGTAATCCCGCAGTGTATCAACGGATTTCGATCATTCTGCTTTTGAACAAGCCTATTTAGTTCAGCGTTTTACGCACGAACTGCGGTGTAATTCTCCGGCCTAATCATGCTGGGACGACTTCGGACAAGAAAAAGGCCGGAACCCTTGCTGTTGTTGGGGATTCCGGCCTGTATCGGACTGCTTTGGACTATCTATTGGTGGAGCGACGGGGGATCGAACCCCGGACCTTCGCATTGCGAACGCGACGCTCTCCCAGCTGAGCTACCGCCCCATGAAACTTCAATCGGACAACCGTCCGATCAAGGGCGGAAAGGATACCGGCCATGGAGGCTGCGCGCCAGTAGTTGCATTTCCAGCCTCAGCTGGTTGAGGTGGCAGGGCTCAGCAATGGTGCGAGGACGGGCTCGAGCAGCGAGCGGCGCCAGCCATGCAGCGATTTGGGCCAGTCGTCGCCTTCCAGCAATGCTTCCAGGGTTCGGCGTGACGCCAGGATGCCATCAGGAATTCCAAGTTGCGCGGCGACGCCGGCCACTGCGTCCTGCAGCACGCGCAACTGCTTTTTTTGCGCACTGTCGGGCAGCCGGGCGAGCGGGATATCGCGCTCCTCGGCGGTGAGTGGCGCCGACAGCGCGTCCCAGAGATCTCCCCGCAGGCGGCGTGGCGCCTTTGGCTGGGTATCGAGGAAGG
>JBBQVN010000260.1:0-2440 GCA_038211475.1 Terriglobales bacterium
CCTGCGGGACACGATCCCGAGCACTCCAGTTGGCACGGGCCTTACGCCGCACTGGCCGAAGCTCGCGAAGCCGCCCACAACATGGCCGAGGTGCTGATTCGCAGCGAATGCAAGTGCGTGTGAAGCTAGGGCAGGGCCCGATCAAAACAGCCCCCCGTTGTTCGATGTAGTAGGCTGCTATTCATGGCCACCCTGCTCGTTGGATTCGATTCCGCCTGGACCCGCACCAATTCCGGTGCGCTCGTTGGGGTGATCCGCCTCGATGATGGGACATTCCACGAACTGGGTCCGCCGCTGATCGTGGACTATCCCGAAGCTCAGGGCGTCATTCTCGAGTGGCAAGCCGAGTGGGCGCCGATGTCGACGATCATATTGCTTGACCAGCCCACTATCGTAGAGAACCCCAAGGGCCAGCGGGATGTCGAGAACATTGTGTCTTCCGCGGTCTCCCGCAGGCTCGGAGGGATGCAGCCGGCCAACACCTCCAGGGCGGAGATGTTCGGTGAGTCCGCGCCAGTTTGGCCGTTTTTGACCCGATTTGGTGGACCGGCGAATCCCCTGCAGCCTGTCGGCGACACCCATGTGATTGAGACCTACCCAGTGCTGGCGATGATTGCTCTCCTCTGGACGCTTCCAGACACACGTCCCAAGGGTCGCCTGCCCAAATACAATCCGCAGAGGCGAAAGACCTTTTCGCTCTCGGACTGGCGACACGTTTGCGAGCTGGCCTTAAGTGTATTCCGTGAGCGCGGACTCACGGGAATCGTTGCGTGGATCGAAGAGGCTGCCAAGAAAACTTCGCCGCGCAAGGCCGATCAAGATGGGCTGGATGCTTGTCTATGCCTGCTTGTGGCGCTGTACTTAGCTGAGCGAAAAGACTGTCTTATGGTCGGGGACCGGCAAACTGGTTACATCGTCGTACCGTATGGCGCTGAGCTCTGTGCTGACCTTGATGCCCGCTGCGACCAGACGCGTCGGGCACGGTCAGACTGGGTGCGGAAATTCCGGCTGGCATAAGATTTTTAGTGCGAGAGGTTTGACGAGGCGCAAAGATCAAAACCCTTCAGTTGCGATGCGAATCCGAGGGAGCTCCGTAATACCCTTCCCGGGCTTGCACAATGAGATCTTTACGCTTTGTAGTGAGCTGAATCTTATGGTACCCAGCGGCCGCTGCACCGCTTCTGTCCGGCGTATAACCGAGATCGTACTGGTTGCGTAGATCTTGCGCTATTTCAGAGTAGATGTCATCAATCGACTCTTTTTTGGTGACTTCGAACAGCCTGCCGCCAGTTTCCGTGCAGATCCGTTCCAGGGTTTTCTTGCCGTCGGGATGCTGCGGGGGGAATCTCCCGGGCCCACCCATACCGCCGCCGCCCATCGGGCCACGCCTCCCAGGAATACCGAAGCCGCCGCCGTTTGGGCCACGCCGGTTAGGGCCGCCGTTCGGGCCGCCGCCTTTGTAGGCGTCATCATCTTTGAACAAAATAGAATAGACAACGCTGTTTGACCGCTGTGCCGATTCAATCGCGGAGTCCAGCTTCTCCTTGCTTCCGAAGTCAACTCCATCAGAGAGAATGATCAGCGCTTTCCGTCCTGATTGCTTGTTGATCACTTCGTTGGAAGCGAGGTATATCGCGTCGTAAAGCAAGGTGCCGGCAGCCGGATTTCTCATCGGAGCACGACCCGCGCCGGGATAGCCCCCGCCACCTGAGCGCGGATACGGGCTTCCACCACCCTGAACACGGCCTCCTCCCGAACCAGGGCCACTGTTGCCGTAGTACCGCGGTGACTCTGGCGTCTTCAGTTGGTTTAGCGCATCCCCCAACTTAACGTGGGAGGAAGTCAGGTCCTCCAACAGTTCAACCTCCCGGTCGAAATGGATAATGAAAGCCTTGTCTTGATCTTCGCGCACCATCTGATCAAGGAAGCTGTGGCTCGCGCTTCGCTCCTGGTCGAGCACGCGACGTTGGCTCAGACTGCTGTCCACCAGCAACCCGAGCGTAAGCGGAAGATTGGTATCCAGAGAGAAGTAGCGTATGTCCTGCGCTCGGCCATCTTCGGTGAGCGTGAAGTCGTCCTTCCTTAGATCATTGATGACCGCACCATGCTTGTCGTGTACGGTGGCAAGAACGGTCACCACTTTCACATTGACGGAGAGGGTTGTGATGGGCTGTTGATCGTCAGCCGTTTTCTCGCCGGTCGTTTTCTCACCGGTCGGAGCCGCCGTTTGATTGTCGCGTGCTGGATTCGGCGACTGGGCCTGAGACGGTTCTGGACCAAGAAACACAGCTATGGCAAAAATAAGGAGAACACCAAAGAACACTAACCACAACAACCGATACTTCTCAAGAAACATGAAGCCTCTGGAGGGCAGTGATCCGGACATTAGGGACCGGATTGCGCAAGACGGTCTACCGCCTATCTGTAAGAACCCGAAGAC
>JBBQVN010000261.1:0-2418 GCA_038211475.1 Terriglobales bacterium
CTAGCACTCGGCTTCGCTATGCCTCGCGTAGGCGCCGGAAACCATGCTGCCGCCTTATATCCGTTAATTGAACAAATGGCGCGCCACAATGCCAGCTACCTTGATTCGGGCAAATTATTAGCGAATGTCATGGCGCATGAACTTGGGCACCTGCTATTCGGATCGCTCGAGCACGGCGGAGGAATTATGAAGTCCAATTGGGACCGCAGGGATCTGGAGGCGATGTCTTACAGCAAAATCGAATTTTCAAGCGAGCAGGCAACGAAAATGCGACGAGGTTTGCGAGCCAGGGTAGCGGGTTGGAATACTGTTGATCTGCTGGCCCACTTGGCGGCCCCTGAAAACCCACGATAAATGCTTAGGCCTGCGGCGGTAGCACACCGTATAGAACTGCCCGGCTGTTCGTTATTCAGGCACTATTGGTCGAAAGCAAGGAGCTGATATGATTTCCAAAAATATGTCGTACCCGCTAGCGATCTTTGTGCTGCTGGCGCAACCAATCACAGTCGTTTGCCAAACCACTCCAACCGGGCGCCTGGACTTCCTCAAATCCAAAGACTCTTCGTTCGCGCTGTTCGCCAACACGTCCGCGACGCTTCAAGCAGGCAAGCAGTACCCCAATGAACTCGTCTTGATCACCGGTCTTCCGAATAACCCAACAATCTCCGCGCGAATCAACCTGCTTGGCAGCCTCAAACCGCTGTGCCAACCGAACGTGACATGCGGCGGTATCCGTAACGTGGTTATATCGCCTGACGGAGATACCGCGTTAGTTTCTACCGACCCGAGCGACGTCCAGGCTCCCGGTCAGCGCGGCCCGTCCGCTCTGTTCCTTCTCAGGAATTTACGGGCGTTCGTCCGCACCAAGAACCCTGCCGACCTTAAGGTGCGCACTTTGCAAGTCCCCCAATTGGATAACGTCTCCGGCCTGGCATTCGGCCCGAATGGCCACTGGGCGGTGGTAAATACGCGAGGGCCGGGATATATCGACCTGACTTACACCACCCTGGGAAGCACGGTAGAAGTGATTAACGCGCTGCCCGACAATCCCTCATTCACTAGCCCGATTCCCGTACCCATGCACAGCCAGGGAAACATCGACCTCAGCCTGGACGGCGACACCCTGCTTTTGAACGATACCACCGACCTTGCGGGCCCGACGTTCCAATCCGACGTGATCGTAATGCAAGGATTTCGGCACGGCGCCGGGCGAGTGGTCGCAATTCAAACGATCGGAACACCGCCGGAGTTTCCCGTGGGCCCCAACCCGATTCGAGATGCACGGCTGACGCTGGATGGGAGGTACGTAGTCGCGCCCATTCCTTTAATTCGTGCATTCGACGCGCAGCAGCTTCCCATCGGGCTGAACGACATTGCGATTTTGGGTCCGATCCGGAATGGGACACTCGACACCGCGCGGTTGCTGACCGAAGCGGATGGAGTCCACGGGGGTCCGTACCAGGCCGGAATCTCGCCGGATGGCGATTCCGCGTTGGTGGTCAACGCCTTGGATGGCGGCGGAGCGAACCTGCTGACAGGTCTTGGCACCGGGGACCCGGCGAAGTTCAAGGTCAAGGCACTTCCGTTCCCCTTCTTCGGACCTCCGTTCCCTTTGGGCCCGAACGGTCCCCCGGTGCTGGCGTCCCACGGGCAGGCGACCTACACGGCGGATGGGGATTCGGCCCTGGTGGTCAACTGGGTGAGTCCACCATTGGCGGGCTTGCCGCTCAGTCCCTCGCTGTCCGTTCTGACGGGCTTTCAAAGCGGCAACATCCGCGTGGCGGCGACCCTGAGCGACCCCACGTTTAATCCTTTCGACAATCGCCAGCAGATCGCTACCGCACCTGCGGGACTGATGGATTACATGAATCTTTACGTTCCCGCCGGGGCTGCGCGTGACGGCCTTGCGGCACAACTGAACGACGCGATCGCGCGAGCGGATCGCGGCGAGCTGTCCGGCGCCGCGGTGGCTGACCTGGTGAACTTCATCCGCTCCGTTTACGGGCTGCTACGGCAAAGCGTGATTAATGCAAGCCAGGCCGCAACCCTGTCAACACTAGCAGTGGAGGGTATTCAGAATGTCACGGCGGACGACACGGAAACCGGCTCCATAGTCTCGGGGGGTGCGGCCGCACCCAACTCGATTGCGTTACTCGGCGACACTGAGGACTACCCTTTCACCCCACAGCTTGTCACCTCCACCTCCCGGCCGCTGTCCACTACGCTTGGCGGAATTTCGGTGACCGTGATCGACGCCGCCGGCACAGAGCGGCTGGCTCCTTTGTTCTCTGTCTCCCCGGGTCAGATCGTGTACCTCATACCGGAAGGAACAGCGGCCGGGAAGGCCGTGGTGCTGGTGGGCGGTAGCCGCGTCCTGGCAGCCGCCACGGCCTCTATTGAATCGCTGTCACCCGGACT
>JBBQVN010000262.1:0-1877 GCA_038211475.1 Terriglobales bacterium
ATCGATCGCGCCGAATTACTGAGAGCCAAGCGCAACGGCCTCTCGGATACCAGGCTGGCGCGCATGTGGAACACCGATCCTCTCACAGTCCGCGCTCGCCGAAAGCAGCTTGGCATCACCGCCGTCTTCAACCGGGTTGACACTTGCGCGGCGGAATTCGAGAGTTTCACGCCCTATCTGTATTCGAGCTACGAATCCGAGGATGAGTCGGCGCCATCCGACCGGAAAAAGGTCATGATCCTGGGTAGTGGGCCGAATCGTATCGGACAAGGGATCGAGTTCGACTACTGCTGCTGTCACGCCTCTTTTGCGCTGCAGGATTTCGGGTACGAGTCGATCATGATCAACTGCAACCCGGAGACTGTCTCAACCGACTACGACACCAGCGACCGCCTTTACTTCGAGCCTTTGACTTTGGAAGAGGTGCTCAACATCTATGATGTCGAGAAGCCCGACGGCGTAATCGTTCAGTTCGGAGGGCAGACGCCTCTCAACCTGGCCTTGCCTCTGAAAGCCGCGGGCGTACCGATCATTGGCACGGACCCGTCCAACATCGATTTGGCCGAAGATCGCAAGCTGTTCGGCCGATTGTTGGACGAGCTGAAGATTCCATCCCCAGCGAATGGCACCGCCACCAGCGCGGAGGAAGCTTGTGCCGTTGCACGCCGGGTGGGCTTTCCGGTGCTGCTCCGCCCCAGCTATGTTTTGGGCGGCCGCGCCATGGTGATCGCGTACGACGAAGACATGGTCCGCCGCTACATGCGTGAGGCGGTGGTGTTCTCGCAGGAACGGCCGGTGCTCATCGATCGTTTCCTGGAAGATGCCACGGAAGTGGATGTGGACGCGCTTGCAGATCACGCGGGCGGCGTTCTGATTGCCGGAATCATGGAGCACATTGAAGAGGCGGGCGTGCATTCCGGCGACAGCTCCTGTGTGCTGCCGCCACACTCGCTTTCGCCGGCCGTGCTTGCAACCATTCAGGAATACACGGCCCGTCTCTCGCGCTCTCTCAACGTGATTGGATTAATGAACGTGCAGTATGCGATTCAGGGCAGCACCGTCTTTGTGCTGGAGGTGAACCCGCGCGCATCGCGTACCGTTCCCTACGTCAGCAAAGCAACTGGGGTGCGGCTACCGAAGATCGCCGTCGGATTAATGCTCGGGCAAAAGCTCTCGGAAGTGGGCGACATGACAGGCGGAATCACCGAGGGTGTCTTGCCCGTTTATCAATCTTTCGTCAAGTCGCCAGTCTTTCCATTTGCCAAGTTCCCGGGGGTCGATCCGGCGCTGGGGCCGGAGATGCGATCTACTGGTGAGGTGATGGGTGTCGGGACCAATTTCGGCGAAGCGTTCGGCAAGGCGCAATTAAGCGCCGGTTCGCCGCTGCCCGACGGCGGGACCGTTTTCATTAGCGTCAACGATCGTGATAAAGTCGCTGCTGTGGAAATAGGAAAGCGATTTATCGAGTTCGGCTTTCAATTAGCGGCTACTCGCGGCACCGCTTCCGCGCTCAAAGCCGCAGGTTTGGCGGTCAAGACCGTGTTCAAGGTGAATGAGGGCCGCCCTAACGCCGTTGACTTACTGAAAGCGGGGTCGTTAACGCTCGTCATTTACACCACCACCGGCGGACAATCCTTCAGTGATGAAAAAGCGATTCGCCGCAGCGCCGTCGCTTACCGGGTCCCTTGTATAACAACGCTCAGCGGCGCGAAGGCAGCGGCCGAGGCAATCGCTTCGCGCAGACGCGACCCGTTAAGGGTATGGAGTCTGCAGGAGCTACATCAGAAACAAACCAGCACTCCGGCCCGCGTGGCGCAGTGGGCGCCCTCTGGGCACTTGCCTGCGTTTTTTGCTCTGATCGCAATTCTTTTTGCCTT
>JBBQVN010000263.1:0-1553 GCA_038211475.1 Terriglobales bacterium
GCACTCTTGACCAGAGCGGCATACTCGTCTGCACTACGCTCCCTGCCTTCCGTGACCACCAGCATGTTGAGATCCTGCATGTGCGCGGGCGTGTCTTGGAGCAGCTTCTCAGCGATCAGGAATCCGCCGTTCGGAGGTAAGGCAGCGTGGATTTTGCGCAGCAACAGATCGATTTTTTCGTCGGACCAATCGTGCAAAATGCGGCCGCACGCGTATAGATCGGCGGACGGTAGCGGATCGTTGAATAAATCGCCGGCTTGAACGCCCGGGAACATCGCGGCAACTCTGGGCAGATCGATTACGGTGGTCTGCATCTTCGGATAGTGCCGTCGGGCCGCCTCGGCCAGATGACCAGTAGCTCCTCCCAGGTCGACGAAGTGCTGGAACCGGCTCAGGTCGAATGCCGCAACGACGGCCGGGGAGCTAAGTTGGCCGAAGCCGTGCATGCCCATGAGGAATTCCCGCATGGCTGCATCGGTGCGAAAGAGATGCGAGAAGAGCGCGCCATCCAGATCGAAGGTCTGCTTCCAACGGTGGGTTCCTTCGCGGACTGCTTCCTCCAGATGTCCCCACATCGGATAGAGCACCTGATTGGAATAGCGAATGTAGCCGGTAAGCGTATCTGGACTGTCGCTGCGAAGGTACTTGTCGGCTTCTGGCGTGTTGACGAAATCGTCACCCCGCTTTTCGAGCAAACCCAGCGAGGCGCAGCCGGCCAGCAGGCGAGGCAGTTCTTTACATTCAGCCGGACGCTGCCCGTCAAAGACTCCTAAGTCCACCGCGGCAAACATCGTCTTCGAGCGGCGGAACGCTTCAATCAGATCAAGTATGTTTTGCAAAGTGATCGTATCCTTTTGGCTGCACGGGTAAACCGTTCAACTTTATCGACCCGGATCTGCCGTTGGTGATGAAACCGATCCGTATGCCGGGCACGCGAATTTTCGGCGGCGCCGTATACAGCAGTTCATAATCTTCCCCATCGTGCAGCGCTTGTTCGATCGTTGCTCCAGGTAGAAGGGGAACCGTGTCGAGATCTGCCGCCACGCCGGAAGCCACGCACAGAGTGTGGAGATCGATTGCCAGGCCATCGCTGATGTCCATGCATGAACTCGCTTTGCCAACCAGTGTCTGTCCGATAGCGAGGCGCGGAATGATTTTCGATTTGTGAGTCCAGCCGCCCAGTGGGCCGGACACGTAGATTGCATCGCCCGGCCGCGCCCCCGAGCGAAGCAGCGCTTTCCCTCTAGCGATTGCGCCGCAGACCATCACGTCACAAACAACCTCGTTCGCGTGCGAGAGGTCACCGCCGGCGAGCGACGTTCCAGTGGAACGCCGCAACCGGTTGAGTCCCCGGTAGAAACCGTCTATCCAGTGCTGATCGGTCCAGGGAGCAAGCGCGAGCGACACCAGGCAATACAGCGGCGTACCGCCCATGGCCGCAACATCGCTGAGGCTCCGCGCCAATGCCTTGTGACCAACCGCTTCAGGCGCCCACTCGCGCCCGAAGTGAACGCCTTGAATTGTAAAGTCGGTGGTGAAGAGCAGGTCCTGCC